>NZ_JBHSBI010000016.1:0-252610 GCF_042650645.1 Nonomuraea purpurea | reverse complement strand
GAGCCCGGTGCTCAGTAATGGGCACGCCGGGTTCGGAGAGCGACCCGAGGAAACGGGTCGGGAGCAATCCCGATACCGCGCCTCGGGTCGACTCTACTGCTGGGAATCTGACGAAAGAGTCGTGAAATAGGGCGAGGTGCCCTTTGGCCTGGGATGATGGGAGTTCTCTACGCTTCCAGCAGCCCAGTCAGAAGGACACCTCGTAAGTGCGATTCTTCCACGCCGCGGCCAAGACCGATGCGACCTTCGATGATGAGCACGTGATCGCCTACGGCGGGCTGGCCCCGGCCATGCGACTGGCCGAGCGACACGGCTTGAACGCCCTCGTCAACGAGCACGTGGCCCTCACCACCGCTGACGGGGTCAACGCGCCCGCGAAGGTCGCCTCGATCGTGGCGGGCATGTTGTGCGGCGCCGACAGCATCGACGACCTGGACGTGCTGCGCCACGGCGGCATGGACAAACTCTTCGACGGCATCCGGGCACCGTCCACGCTCGGCTCGTTCCTGCGCGCCTTCACCTGGGGAAACGTTCGCCAACTGGACAAGACCGCACGACAGTTGCTCATCAGCCTGGCCAGGAACACACCGCTGCTGCCGGGCGCGGACGTGCTGGCCTTCCTGGACCTCGACTCGATGCAACGGCGCACCTACGGCCATGCCAAGCAGGGCTCGGGCTTCGGCCACACGAAGATCCAGGGCAAGAGTGTGCTGGTGCGCGGGCTGAACGTGCTGGCCGCCACCCTGTCCACACCACTGGCCGCGCCGGTGGTGTGTGCAACCCGGCTGCGCGGCGGCAGCGCCAACTCCGCCCGCGGCGCCGCGTCCCTGCTGCGCGAGTCGATCCCGGTGGCCCGCGACAGCGGAGCGACGGGCACGCTGCTGATGCGGGGCGACAGCGCGTTCTACGCCGCCGAGGTGGTGGCCGCCTGCCGCGAACACGACACCCGTTTCTCCATCACCGCCAAGCTGGATCCCAAGGTCAAGGCCACGATCGCGGCGATACCCGACAACGCCTGGACACCGATCAAGTATCCGCGCGCCATCTTTGACGACCAAGCCGGCGGCTGGGTCTCCGACGCCGAGGTCGCCGAGACCACCTACACCGCCTTCACCAGCAAGACGGGCAAGGCCGCCACCGCCCGGCTGATCGTGCGCCGCGTCCGCCGGCTGGATGAGCAGGCCGCGGATGGCCAGGATGAGTTGTTCGCCGCCTGGCGCTACTATCCGATCTTCACCGACAGCCCCTACAGCCTGCTCCAGGCCGAGGAGCAGCATCGTGATCACGCGGTGCAGGAACAGGTCAACGCCGACTTGATCGACGGACCACTCGCGCACCTGCCGTCGGGGAAGTTCGCCGCCAACGCCGCCTGGCTCACCCTGGCGGCGATCACGCACAACCTGCTGCGCGCGCTCGGCTGCCTGGCCGGCGCTCAGCACGGGCGTGCCCGCGGAGCCAGTCTCCGCCGCCGGATCATCGGCGTTCCCGCCCGCATTGCCCGGCACGGCCGTGGCCACGTGGTCTTCCACCTGCCCCGGCACTGGCCCTGGCGACAAGCCTGGACCAACGCCTTCCACGCAACTCACCGCCCGCCACCGGCCCGCGCGGCCTGACCCGCCCCGAACACCAGGTCACCGCCCCACTCGACGACCCTTGCCGGTCACCCGCGCCACTCCAGCGCCCGCCCTCAGCCCCGACCTGCTGCCATGGACAGGCCGTGACCCGAGCACGGCGGGTTACCCACGCCCCGAATCTGGGCCACTACCTGCCGGAGCGGTCCTCGTCGAGAAATCGGACCGAGACATGATCACGAGAAATCAAGCCGTGGATTCAGGCTCAGTGACCGACTCGGTGAACGCCTTACGCGGACACAGGATTTCCTTGCACGCGAACTGCCGTTTATGCCAGCGCACGTGCAGTGCTTGCTCCCCATTGGGCAGGTCGCGGGGCCGGGTCGTGCGTCGCTGCCGCACCGATGTGGAGATCACTCCGCACTGCGGGCAGGCCGCCCACTCCTCGGGTCGTTCGATATGCACCACCCGCGCCGATTGCTGCTCATCCTGGGCGACGCGTTCCACCTTGACGACCGTGATTTCCGGCATGTCGAACAGGATCGAAGTACTGTCGTTCACAGCTCGTGGCCCCCGTCACTAACTGTCCTTGATCAACAGCCAGTGTTACGGGGTCACGAGCTCTCGCGTGTCAGGCCACGCCGACGCCCTTCCCCCTCAAGATCGAAGAGCCGGGAACAGCGCGGAAGCAGGTCGTTTCCTAGAAATAGCTAGAGGGTGTCTGAGAAGGGGTCGGCGAGTCATGCTGGCAGGTGTCGGGGGCGTAAGCCTGGAGGCGTGCGATGGTTCCTCGGCGTTCGTACCCGACCGATCTGTCCGATCGCGAGTGGGAAGTGCTCGCCCCGCTGGTCCCGGCGCCCAAGCTGGGTGGTCGGCCCGCCGTTCATGAGCGTCGGGAGATCGTGAATGCGCTGGCGTACTGGGTGCGGGCAGGTTGTGCCTGGCGGCTATCGCCCCATGACCTGCCGCCGTGGCAGACGGTCTACCACTACTGGCGTACCTGGCGGATAGAGGGCCGCTGGGAACAGATCCTGGCCCGCGTACGCGTACGCGAGCGTGATCGCGTCGGTGGCGGTCGTGACCCCACGCCCAGTGCGGGCATCATCGACAGCCAGAGCGTGCGGGCCACCGACCGGGGCGGCCTGCACGGTTACGACGGCGGCAAGAAGGTTTCGGGAGTCAAGCGGCACCTGCTGGTCGACACGCTCCGGTCATGGCCCGCCAGCTCCTCAAGTGAGAGGCGGGCCGTTCTCTGCATGCTCAGGCCCTGGCGAGGCCCAGCGTGCGCTCCGGAGTGTCCAGCCAGATCCGCTGGCCCTCCGGTGTGATGGTCATGCCGAACCGTTCCCGGCCCGGCTCGCCCCAGGACACCCACTGGGCGTAGGCGTCGGTGATCTCATCCCACAGGGACCGGTCGCCGAGCTGGTATGCGAGGTGGTCGCCGTCCGGGTCGTGAACCGCCGCCGCCCAGTGGGCCGGGTCGGCGGGGTCGACCATGTACAGCACGAAGCGGTCTTCCTCGTGGCCCTCGCGGATGTGCAGGCCGGTGAGAGCCGACATGGCCAGCCCTGCCTCCGCCGGGGCGTGCGCGATCGTGCGCGGGTCTACCTGGGTCGTGGACCGTCGGCCGCTGCCGTCGTCGTCGCGGACGGAGGATCCGTCCTGTGAGCGCATCATCATGTACGAGGTGTAGCCGGGGAACTCGCCGATGGCGACCCCGTCCGGCCTGACCACGAGCCGCACCGAGAAGTCGACGTCGAAGCCAGGCGAGAACGGCGCCACGATCAGGCCGCCCGGCCGAGTCTGCTCGACCCACGCGTACGGCAGCGCGTGGACGGCGCAGGTGGCGTGCACACGGTCGTACGGCGCCCCCTGAGCCCATCCGTCCGCCCCGTCACCGACGATCAGGTGCGGGTGCACGCCGGCCGCGGCCAGCGTCTTTTCCGCCTGCTCGGCGACCGCCTGATCGACCTCGATCGACGTTACCCGGGCCGCGTCGCCGACCAGGTGGGACAGCAACGCGGCGGTCCAGCCCGTACCCGTGCCGATCTCCAGCACCCGATCGCCCGGCTCCGGATCGAGCAGGGTGAGCAGGTCGACGACGGTCCCCGGGGCGGAGTTGGAGGAGGTGTAGCGCCCCTCCACCTCGCGGATGCCGGTCGTCCCCCGGTCGAGCTGCGTCACGATGGCGTCCGGCCCGTAGACCGCGGCCCACCAGGCGTCCGGATCTGCGTCCCGGTCGATGAGACGGGGGCCGCCTCTGGTGAGAGCGACCCCGATGGGAGGCACGAACAGATGCCGGGGCACGGCCCGCAGCGCCCTGGCGATGGTGTCACTGACCGGGCGGCGTTCGCTGATGACGTCGATCAGGCCATCAACGCGCGCGTCCAGGTTGAGGGTCACTTGCCGTCGCGGCTCCAAATCTGAGTGCATCGAGGGAGGTCTTCGATGCCGCCGCCTTCCGGGATCATTCCCCAGAGGAAGGGGATCAGGTACTGAGGCGGTTCGCCCAGGAGCGTGGCCAGTTCGTCCTCGGCGATGGTGAGGGCGAACGGCGAGCCCGGTCGACTCTGGTTCCAGCCTTGTTCGACGGCCCGCCGGATGCATCCGGCGACGAGGACAGGACGGACCGGGATCGTTCGCTGTCCTCGCCAGTTGTCCGGCCGGGCGCAGGGGAGGGACACGACGAGAACGCCTCCCGGCTCCTCGGCTCGCTCGACGGCGAAGGTGAGAGGATCCCAACTGTTGCCCTGGCCGCGGATCGGCTTGTGGCGGACGCGCCAGCGGTAGACGGTGCCGTCGACGGTGATGGGCCGCGAGCCCTTCTTCGGTATCGCCACAGCCGCCTCCAGGCGCCGACGAGAACTGATACAAGACGACCGCAAGCGTAACTGGTTGGGGACCGGGATGGATGGCCCGCCCCAGCGGTGTCAATTCGATCGACCGTGCTGACCGGGCAGCTCTCAACTCAGGCGGTGCACGATGCGAGGCTGAGATCAACGAGCCTGAATGGATACAACGACAGAAACTCTACACACTTCATACGAAAAAATAATCCCAGGGGATTTATGGCGCCTCGGGCCACTTCTCTTTGGGTGCGACGTACGTACCGCGGCCCTGAATCGTGATCACCCATCCGTCCTCGCGTAGAACTTCCATGGCACGGCGTACCGAACCGCGAGAAACGCCATGCTCCTGCTGCAGCGAACTCTCGGAGGGCACCGCCCGCCGCTCCTCAAGATCGCCGGCCTTGATTTTCTCCACGATGATCCCCGCCAACTGCACGTAGATAGGCATGGGGTCGAGCATGTCGACTTTCACGACTAACACGTTAATACACAGGGTGTACGGGCCTTACGCCTGATTCGTCTTATACGTTCTGTACGAGTTGGACGTGTTGGATGAGTTGCGCGTACTCTTGAAAAAATGGAAAGCCCGTCCCAGCGGCGCAAACGCTGAGACGGGTCCTTGATCGATCGGACACGGGAGGTCCGACCCATGGGCAACTCAATCACAGACCTACGATTCACACCCCTACTGGCAACCGACATCAAGGCCGTCCTGGAAAGGCACGGCTACCGGCTGCCGTCCGGCGGAGAACACGTCCGCGAACTGGTCCTGGTCCGCGTCGACGTCGTCCTCAGGAACCTCGTCGAGACCTTCGAGGGGAGGATCCGGTGACCGAACGCGGCGAGATCCCCGACTTCCACAGCCTGCACCCCCAGCCACGCAAGTCCGACCACATCAAGCTCGCCTGGTACGAACCCGCGCACCGGACACAGCGCATCCGCGTGGTCCTCCACACCTGCGAATGCCGCCACACCGTCTACGAGCTATGCGCCACCGCCGACCAGAGCTTCATCCGCCGCACGGACCGCGAGAAGGGAACGGTCCACGAAACCGCCTGGGCGCTGACCGCCGACGCCAGAGACACCTTCAACCGGATTCTCCTGGGTGAGGCCCAGTGAAAAGCGGCGCCCGCGGACGCCCGCGCATCCCTAGGCGTCCGCAGGCGCCGTCCGAAACGAGACCCTTTACGGTGACCATCGCCGGGACGGAACGGTTCGATGGAGAGGCACGCTACACCTGGGTCGTGGAGGCAGCTGACCTGCGGAGCGCCGTGAACAAAGCCCTGGCCTACCATGCACTCTCCCAAGACCAGCACTTGTGCAACCTGGAAGTCGATCTCCTGCACACGTTCGAAGGTGTGCCGCCCGAGAACTGCGCATACCACTGGAACGACATCAGGTGTAGCTCCGACTGAGTGGTACAGCCCGTGAGCTGGGCGGTTGCGGGCTGGAACGGATGGCCCGCCCCAGCCCCGCTGTTGCCGTGACATGGCCGTGAACAGAGCTGTGCCCCGGGCTGCGTGCTGGCAGAGGCAATCCCGGGGCTTATGTCGTCCACGTTACTAGGAGGCCGTGCCCGGCGCGAGGGGCGATCTTCGGAGGGTGCGTCGGGGGGAGACACGGCCTGACCGTCAACCTGGCCGTCGCGACACGGGCTGGGCGCGACGGCCAGGCGCATCGTTCAGCCCCTCGAGCTCGCGTAGCCGGGGGTGAACTCGACCGGCAGCGCGGACAGGCCGCGCATCTGGATGGACGTGCGCCAGATGAGTGCCTCGGGGGCCACGGCCAGCATCATGTCCGGGAGCCGGTCCAGGAGCACCTCGACGGCCGTGTAGGCGATGACCTCAGCCAGTTCGGGCGCCGGGTGCGGGCAGCCGTGCTCGCCGTGGCCGAAGGACATGTGCGCATGGTTTCCGGCCGGGCCGCCGTAGGAGTCGGGGCGTACCTGCGGGTCGGCGTTGGCTGCGGCCAGTCCGAGGATGAGCGCGTCTCCGGCCTTGATGCGCTGGCCGCCCAGGTGGGTGTCCTGTACGGCCCAGCGGCCCAGGCTGTTCTGGCTGGGCGAGTCCTCCCACAGGACCTCGTTCAGTGCCTGGCCCGCGCTGCGGCGGCCGCCCGACAGGGTGATGGCGAACCGTTCGTCGGTCAGCATCAGCCGCAGCGTGTTCCCGATCCAGTTCGCGGTGGTGTCCTGGCCTGCGGTCATGGTCAGGATGAGGTCCTGGATGATCTCATCGTCGCCGAGCCTGGCGGGGTGTGCCAGGAGGCGCGAGGCCAGGTCAGGGCCGGGCATCTCGCGCTTGGTGTCGAGCAGTCGCTGCATCGTGGCCTGGACCCGCTGGTAGGCCTCCATGGCGCCCTCGCCGCCGTTCAGCGTCGCGCTCACGTCGCCCACCAGGCGTAGCGTGTCGGGTTCTGACAGGCCGAACGTCCCGGCGACGACGAGCAGCGGCATCGGGTGCGCGTACTGGGACATCAGGTCGGCCCGGCCGTGCCCGGTGAACGCGTCGATGAGTTTGTCGGCGATCCGCTCGCACTGCGATCGCAGCTCGAACTGGTCGATGGCCGCGAGCGCCTCGCTGACGGCCCCGGCTCGCCGCTGGTGCTCGGCACCTTCGGTGAACAGCAGCGACGGCTGATAGGCGATGTAGGCCATCAGCGGCCAGTCGGGCGGGATTCGGTCCCAGGCGTTCCACCGGCGCGAATCGCGGGCGAACAGCTGGGGACTGCTCAGGACGTAGCGGAGCTCGCGGTACCCGATCACCAGCCAAGCCGGGATGTCGCCTTCGAGCAGGACCGGGACAACCGGGCCATGCCTCAGCCGCATTTCCCGGTAGAGCTGGGCCGGTTGCTGTTGGTACTGCGGGCCGTACAGCGGCATGGCGCCCGGATGAACGTGAAAGCCCGTGGGCGCGGGCGCGCCGGGGAACCATGAGGTCGGGTCGGGTGTGTGGAAGGCGTTGGTCATCGGGTTACCCCACGAGCGGTGGACATCGCGTACAGGTGGTTGACGAGAGCGATCAGCACGGCCTTGCTGGAATCACGCCGGCGGGCGTCGCAGTCGATCAGCGGGACCTCGTCGGACAGGGACAGCGCGTCACGTACCTGTTCGAGAGGGTGCGTCGGCTCACCGAAGTTGTTCCGGGCGACGATGAACGGCATGCCGTGGTGTTCGAGGCGGTCGATGGCATACCACGAGTCGCTCAGGCGGCGGACGTCCACCAGGACGACCGCGCCGAGGGTGCCCGAGAACAGCCGATCCCACAGGAACCAGAACCGCTCCTGGCCTGGAGCTCCGAACAGGTAGAGCACCATCTGCTCGTTCAGGGTGATCCGGCCGAAGTCGAAGGCCACCGTGGTCGTGGACTTGGCCTCCACCCCACGCGCGTCGTCGACTCCGAGACCCGCCTGCGTCATGGTCTCTTCGGTGCTCAACGGACGGATCTCGCTGACCGAGCGGACCATGGTGGTCTTGCCCACGCCGAAACCGCCGACGATCACGATCTTGAGTCCGGTGGTCGCCGTGCTCAGGAGCGGCGTCCGGTCGGGTCGATCAGAGCTTCTGGAGTCCAACGAGCACCTGCTCCAAGATTGCGGGGTCGGGCAGTTGCGCCTTGGCGGGAGCAACTCGCGGGTGACGAGCGGTGATGCGGCCGGTGTCGAGCAGGTCGCACAGCAGGATCCGGACGACCCCGATGGGCAGCCCCAGTTCGGCCGACACCTCCACGACCGCCATCGGCCGGCGGCACATCAGCAGGATCCTGGCGTGTTCGGACTGCATGCCCGGCGTCGGATCGCACTCGCTGACGATGAGGCTCACCACGTCCAGGGCGTTCTCGTCCACACGGCTGCGGCCGCCGGTGACGGTGTACAGGCGGTCCGGGTTCTCGCCGTGGACGCGCCGCGAGATCACAGCGCTCGGCTCTGCTGAGGCTGGCGCGGCGGCGCGGTCAGATAGTCCCCGATCTGCTCCACCAACTCGTTCATGTTGTGGCCGATGACGCCGGGGTCGGCGTCGTCGGTCGCCACGACGGCGAGATGGGCTCCTTCGCCCGCCTCCACGATGAACAGCAGTCCGCCGTGGAACTCCGTCATCGACTGCCGCAGCCCGCCGCTACCGTCGCCGAACTCGATGGACGCGCCATGGGACAGACTCTGAATGCCCGAAGCGATGGCGGCCAACTGGTCGGCGCGGTCGACGGACAGCCCGCGCGTGTGGGAGAGCTTGAGGCCGTCCTTCGACAGCACCAGGGCGTACCGGGTCTGCGGCGTCCTTTCCAGGAGGTTCTCCAGCAGCCAAGCGAGGTCGCGGTCTGAGGTTCTCATCGGATGTGCGGGACGGTCACCCCACTGGGAGGACGGCCCCTCCCTCCAATCGGGCTATTTGTCGCAGTTGATCCGGCTGTGGCATCGGGACGGCGGTCATTGGGTGTCCCCTTCCGGGTGGGTAGGGGTACCGCTGTCGATGCCGGTCCCCCGGCTGGCTTGGCGGAAAGCGCTGAACTTGGCGGGGTCGGAGCGGGGGCGGGTGGTCTTGGCCGGCGGTGTGGCCGGCTGGGCCGTCGGGGCGGCCGCCGCGAGCGTCTGGCCGCGCCGCCGCTTGGGCAGCCCGTACGGCTCACCGTCAGGAAGAGCCGGGGCGGGCACGGAAATCGGGCCGGTGGGCGCGGATGAGCCGGTGGGCTGAGCCGGTGCGGACGTCGGGCCGGTGGGCTGAGCCGGTGCGGCGTGCCGGGCCGGTAGGGCGGGGGGCGACTGGCGGCTGGGGACGGCCTCGTCGTGCGGCTCGTACGTCGGGGAGTTCCGCGCGACCTGCGCGACCAGTTGCTGCGGGACCATGACGACCACTCCCGTTCCGCCGCGCGAGGAAGGCCTGAAGGAGACCACCAAACCGTGCTTGCGGGCGAGGCAGCCCACGACCGCGAGGCCCAGCCGGGTGCCTGACAGCGTCGTCAGGTCCAAGGGCTCGGACGAGACGGCCTGCCGGGCCCGGCTCAGTGCGGCGGGGCTCATGACGAGACCGCAGTCCTCGATGGTGATCACGATGCCCGTGCTCACCTCTTCCACGTACACGTGCACCTCCTCGGAGGGAGGCGAGAAGCTGGTGGCGTTGTCCATCAACTCGGCGAGGGCGTGCATGATGCCCTCCGCGGCGTACCCGGCGATCGCGACGGTGCTGGAGGAGTGCACCCGGACCCGCTGGTAGGCGTTGATGCGGCCGACCGCGCCGCGCATGATGCTCTCCATCACGATCGGCTTGGTCCAGCGCCGGCCGGACCGGGCGCCGGTGAGCACCGCGATGCTGTCGGCCAGCCGGCCCGCCTGCGCGGTGCTGTGATCGAGCTTCAGCAGGTCGCCGAGCACCTTCTCGTCGTGGCGTTCCTCCATCTCGCGGAGATCGGCCAGCATGCTGGTGGCCAGCGCCTGGACCCGGCTCGCGGCGTTCGCGCAGGCCGACATCGCGGCCGCGCGCATGCGGTCTCCCTTGCCGATCTCCTGCGCCAGCGTCCAAAGGATGCGCTGATGGGACAGGTCGGCGGGTCGGTTGATCTCGGCGAGCGCGGTGTCCGCGGAGGCTCCCTCGCGCAACCGCTGGACCAGGGAGGGCAGGGTCTGGTCGGCGAGCCGGGCGATGTCCGCGTCCATCGATGCGAGACGGTCGCGGAGCTTGCGGGTCTGCTGCCTGCTGAACATCGTGATCGCGATGGCGGCGCACAGCAGGACGGTGGCGACCCCGAGGCTCCAGGCGAGGAGCGTGCGTCCCTCAGGCGGTGCCAGGGCCACTACCAGCAGGGTGGCGCCTCCGATGACGACCACGGCGGCCGACGGCACGAGCAGGGCTTGACCCGTCGGCAGGCGTGCTTCCTGACGGCGAACAGGTATCTGTACTGACATCGAGCAGTTCCTCGTCGGCGTTTGTGACGGGAGGTTGGACGGTCGGCGAAGACTTTGATCAAAATCGTACGGGTAATCTTCGCTCTTTGTGGGCACTTGGTCACCAAAGGCTGCAATTCACCACAGAAGTGCCCTGGAGGCTCAGCAGGTTCAGTGCTGTCAGGCCGCGGAGCTGCGGACCGCACCGAGCGTGTCCAGGTCCAGGAGGGCGTTCGAGGCGCGTTCGAGCATGCCGAGGCTGATCGAGTCGGGCTGGAACTTCGGCTGGATCGTGCTGCGCCCGATGGACAGCAGCCAGCCGAAGTACGCCCAGAGCATCTGCTGGCGGTAGGCGAGCCACGCGTCCTCGAATTCGGGCGCCACGCCTCCGGCCGCCGCGAGCCGGTCCAGGTAGAAGGCGAGCAGGTCGCGTTCCCACTCGCGGCGGTCGGCCACGGCCAGCCCGGTCGCGATCGTGTACGACACGTCGTAGGCCCAGTTGCCGCGCATGACGACCTGCCAGTCGCCGAAGCCCAGCCGGCCCGACTCCGTCTTGTAGACGTTGCCGATGTGCGAGTCGCCGTGCAGCAGCGTCAGCGGTCCCCGGCCGGCCAGGTCAAGCGACTGCCACAGTGCCTGGTACAGGTCCTCGTGAAGGGGCACGATGGCCTCCGGCATCACCGCCCTGGCCCGCTGGACGCCGACGATGCTGCGCTTCTTCAACCCGGCGAACTTGGCCAGGTTGCCGATGAACGTCCCCGGCTTCTTCCGCAGGAACGCGTGGCGGTCCAGCTCGGCGTGATCCCAGTACCTGCCGTGCCAGGTTGCCATGCCGTCGAGCAGGTCTTTCATCTCGGAATGGGAAATCGGCGTCTGGGGCGTGCAGAAGGTCACGTTCTTGGTGGCGACGATGTCCTCCATCAACGCGATCGAGCGCCCCGACGCCGCATCGACCGCCCCGTGGTAGCCGCGGGGCGCCTCGATGTCGAGTTCGGGCCGGATGTGGGTGTAGAAACCCGGCTCGCCGGTGAGCACGTCGGCCATGCCCAGCAGGAGGCGCTGGGTCCAGCTCCGGCTCGTCTTCGCGAAGAGCGCCGTGGGCAGGCCGGCGTCGCGGCCCGCGCCGTTGTAGGCGACGGTCGCCCGCCAGCGGCTCGACGTACCGCTGCTCACGTCTTCCACGACGTACGACTCGACGGCCGCGCCGGGGTGCCCGCCGCACACGGCGGCGGTCAGCCATTCGCTGGTGACCTCTCTGGTCCGCACGGGCACATCGGTCAAGCTTGTCGCTCGTTTCCGGGTGATCTGTTCCCGGAGAGCGTGACCGCTGTACCGGACGAGGCCCTTGGCCACCACCACCCCTGGGCTGCTGTTATGCGCGCCGCTGTCCAACGATCAGTCTCCTTGAGCCCGGGGTTACAGGTCCTGACAATGGATCTTGCTCATGCGGAGTATGCCGGAATAGTTCGCCTTCAGCTACCCTGCGTCCCCTGCACAAACGTTCAGTCAACGGCGACCACCCATGTTGAGATCGTCGTAGGTGAGGCGCCGATCCCCGGGCTGTACTGCGATTTCATCCAGGCGCCGCGGCTGTATTTGCACAAGGTGTCGACTCGGGCTCGGCTGTCGAAAAGGCCACGACGCCGAGGTGAGGATTGGCGTCGTGGCCACCCTGATCAGTCTCTCTGTCAGTTGGTGACTTGCTCGAACGGCGTGGGCGTCCGGCCCGTCCAGCGGAAGAGCTGCGCCTGCCCGGTGTGCTTGGTGACCCCGCCCTCGGTGACCGTTCCGGCCTTGGCGGCGTAGTAGCGGCCGTCGCCGAGCGAGATCAGCCCGTACTCGCCCTTGAACTCCCATCCCCTGACGCCCGACGCCTCGTGGCTCAGCCCGCCCGGCGCCAGCGTGAGCAGCTTGCCCTGCTCTTCTCCTGGTTGCCCGACGACGGTTCCCGTCTTGGGCTTCTGGGAGCCGTCCACCATGAAGAAGGAGTAGTTGGGGAACTGCGGCTTCTTGCCCTTGTAGACGGCCATCATCCAGTTGCCGGTGTGCTCGTCGTATTCGAGGTTCTGCACCCCGTACGTGGTGTTACCGGTGCGGACGAAGTACTTGCCGTCCACCTTCTCGGGGCCGCTGGCGTGCGGGGCGCTCTCGGTGAGCGGCTTCTCGTACTTCTTCCACTGCTCGATGTCGTACTGAAGCAGGACCTGGTGGTCGTTGTCCTCACGGGCGAGGTGGGAGTAGATGCCGTAGGCCACGGTCAGCTTCTGCTTGCCGCCCTTCTTGCCGAACTCCGGCCCGAAGGAGACGCCGTCGATGCCGCTGCAGCCGTAGCGGTGGTCGGGGGTCTCGGCGATGTTGCCGTCGAACTTGCCGTCCCCGTTCATGTCCGCGACGTAGTCGGCCACGACCTCCTTGAGGTAGACCGTCTTGACGACGTCGGCGGTCTGGGCGTCCATGTTCATGCTGGTGATGCGGTCGACGTCGAAGATGGCGATGTAGAACGACTCCTGCTCCTTGTACTCCAGGGAGCCGTACACGCGGCCGTCCTTGGAGTTGAAGTCCAGGTCGCCGAGGTGGCCGGTGAAGCCCGTCACGGAGCCGACCGGGTTGCCCTTGAGGTCCGTCTTGACCAGGACGTTGGTGAAGGAGAAGTACATGAACCCCTTGCGGCGGTCGATGGCCATGCCCTGCACGTGCCCTTCCGCCCAGGCTCCGCCGTTGATTTCGGCCGGGAGCGGCTGGGGACGGTCGGCGGGGGCGGCCGTCGCCGGGGCGGAGAGCATGGCGAGGGTGGTGGTGGCGGCCAGGGTGAGCGTCAGGACCTTGCGCATGTGCGGTACCCGTCTTCGGTTAAGGATCAGACCGAAACCCGACGGTATACGGACCGGATGCTGCTGTCTGACATATACCTGAACGTCTGGTGAAGTGCCATCGAACTACATCAAGCCTGCAAGGTACGTCAGCTTTTCAGGACGCGGACGTCGCCGCTCCCGCTGCGGGCCACGATCGTGCTGGGGCTCTTGGCGTCGTTCCCGACCTCAGAACGCTCGCTGCCCTCCTTGCTCTTGACCGTCACCGCGTAGGACCCCTCCGGCACGGTCGCCGTCACCCTGCCCTCCTGCGACTGCGCGTCGAGGTCCGTGGGCGGGCTCGTGAACGTCAGGTCGATCGCGCCGTCGGTGGTCCGGCATCGGACGCGCGGCGACTTGAGCCCGTCGCCGGTGATCGGGCCCTCGCTGTGCAGCCGCAGCCGTCCCGTGGTGCCCGACACCTGGATGCGGTCGCGGCTGGAGACGTCCACGTCCTGGGTGAGGTCCTTGAGGACGACGCCGTCGGACGCGTCGATCGACAGCCGTATGCCGGGCGGGACCTTGATGTGGTAGCGGGCGCCGCAGTCGCCGAACACCATGGTGCAGTTCGCGCCGAGCCTGAGCGTGTCGTCCCGCAGTGACCAGGTGGGGTTGTCGGCGGCCTTGCCGCGTACCCACCGCTCGACCTCGACCTTGCCGCCGGTGCCCGGCAGGACGCGGACTCCGCCCAGAGAGGAGCGGATGTTCAGGGTGTTCCCGGTGAAGGGGAACGACTGGGCGGAGTTCACCTCTTCGGCGTCCAGCTGAATGCTGCAGCCGGTGGTCGCCGCCAGTGCGGCGCACGCTGCCAATGCCACGATTCGCCTCATGGAAACGATCGTGGCCGAGCGCCGACGGCCCGCCATCGGCCATCCGACCGACCGCCATCGGCCATTCGGCCAGACCCCGTGAAAGCGCAGGCGAAGGCCCGGGCCCCGGTCAGAGGGCCGACAGCAGGGCGTTGACGTGGTGGAGTGGGTCGGAGCCCAGCGGTCGTACCGCCACCGTGTCCGCCCCCGCCGCCCACAACGCCTTCACCTGCGCCGCGGCCTCCTCCGCGGTCCCCACGGCCATCGCGACCTCCGACGGCGCCACCCCGAGGAACCCGGCCTGCCCCTCGACCATCGCCCGGGTCGCCTCGGCGGCGTCGGGTCCGATGTGGAGGTAGGTGAAGACCACCAGCTCGTGGTCGTCGCCGACGTCGATCTGCCCCAGGACCTCGGGCAACTGCGCGGGCCCGATCCCCTCGGGCACGATCGTGCCCTGGGCGACGCGGCCCGACAGCGCCAGCGAGCGCGGACCCTTCACCCCGGCCAGCACGGGCGGCGGCGCGGCGGGCGGGTGCACCAGCGACACCCCGTCGAGGTGCACCGACTTGCCGTGCAGGGTGACGGTCTCGCCGCGCAGCAGGGCGCGCACGGACGTGATCGTCTCCTCCAGCAGCGCCAGAGGCGACGGGACGGCGGCGCCCACCTGGCGCATCCAGTCTCCTACGCCGTGCCCGATCCCGGCGGCCAGCCGTCCTGGATGCACGCGTTCGAGGTTGGCCAGCTCCATCGCCAGCAGCATCGGGTTGCGCAGGGGAGCGGGCGTGATGCCGATGCCGACCCGCAGCCGGGACGTCACGGCGAGGGCCGTGGCGGCGGCGGAGACGCCGCCGGTCCAGCCCAGGTCCTCCACCACCCACAGATCGTCGACGGACGTCTCGTCGAGCGTTCTGGCGAACGGGATCAGCTGCTCGGGCGGCAGATCCCGGTCGAACATCACACCAAGTCTCACGAAGCCCTCCAGAAGAAGCGGAACAGCGGCCGATCTCTGAGTATTCAGCACGCGGGAACGCGTTTTGCGGTCGGGACGCGGGCGGCGCGTCATCGGCGCGGGGTCAGGCGGCGCTGCCCAGAGCGGCGCGCGCCTCGACCAGGGATTCGCTCGTTTCGAAGTGCCGGTCCAGGTTCGTGATCGTGAGCAGGTGGCGGATCATCCCCGGCGCGAGCACGAGGATCATTCGGCCGTTCACGTCCCGGATGTGGTTGAGGGCGCCCACCAGCACGCCGAGCCCGACCGAGTCGCAGAACGGCACCTCGGTCAGGTCGACCACCAGGTTGGGCGGGTCGGCGGCGGCCAGTGCCGGCTCCAGTTCGGCCTGCAGCCTGGGGGCGCCTGCCACGTCGAGATCGCCTGTGAGGTGCAGGATCGTACAGGCGTCCTCCCGCCAATGCCTGACCACCATGGGCCTCACCTCGCCCGGAGTGCAGAAAGTTAGGGCTATTTCTTACATATATTCTGCATTGCCGTTTTGGTGTTCGGCGTAACACCGGGCTTGGCCGATGGGGTGCTCGACGCCTTCTCTTTCCCGATTTTCGGCTGGTCGCTGCCGATGATGACCTCGATGCCCTTGATGTCGGCCTTGCGGAGCTCGGAACCGGGAATGGCGGCCGACACCGTGCGGGCGGCCTCCTCCTGGCCCTCGCCGTAGCGCACGACGGTCTTCTTGTAGTCCTTCTTGGCCGTGTTGCCCGGCTCGCCCTGCACCTTGAAGCCGTAGTCGACCAGGGCCGCCTTGGTGCGGGCGCCCAGGCCGGTGATGAGCGTGCCGTTCTTGACCTTGAGCGAGACGCTCTTCGGCGGGATCGCCGTGGGCTTGGCGGAAGGCGTGGGGGTGACGGTCGGCGTGGGCTTGGTCAGGTCCTGGTCCGCGTTGATCCTGGCGAACATGTCGCGGGCGGCCTGCTTGTCCCACAGCACGGCGGACTCGTTCGTCGGGGTCCTGAAGTTGGTCTCCGTCAGCGGCACTTTGGCGAAGCGCACGTTGTCGAGCGAGACGTCTCTGAGCTGGGTGGCCAGGCCGATCAGCCCGTCGTCGGGGTCGACCTTGACCGTGCTGAGCGTCGAGTTGACGAACGCGGTCAGCTTGGCCGGGTTGGCCAGCGTGTCGGCGCTGAGCGCCCGGTTGAGCAGGGCCGAGATGACCTGCTGCTGCCGGTCGATGCGGTCGAGGTCGGAAAGGGCGGTGGCGCGGGTGCGGGCGTAGCCGAGCGCCTGCGCGCCCTGGAGCTGGTGGGTGCCGGCGGCCAGGTTGAGCGCCGTCTTGGGGTCGTTGATGGGCACGGGCGTGCAGACTGTGACGCCGCCGAGGGAGTCGACGACGTCGATGAAGCCGAGGATGTTGACCTCGATGTAGCGGTTGATCTGCAGCCCGGTGGCGGCCTCGACGGTCTGTTTGGTGAGTTTGGGCCCGCCGTACTGGTAAGCCGCGTTGATCTTGTGCTCGCCCTTGCCGGGGATGGTCGTCCACGTGTCGCGCGGCAGGCTCACCACGGTGACCCGCTTGTGGTCCTCCGACAGGTGGATGACCATCATCGTGTCGGTGCGCTGGCCGGACTCGCGGCCGAGCTTGAGCCGGTTCTGCTGCTGGCGGGTCAGGTCGTCGCGCTTGTCGACGCCGACCAGCAGGATGTTCTCGGCGCCCCGGGCCGCCGGGACGGTCACGCCCGCGTCGACGGTGCCGATCTGGCGCGGGGTCGCCCACACCACGCCGGTGGTGATCAGGATGCCCGTGGACATCAGGCCGGCGGCGACGACGTTGCGGCGGCGGGCCTTGGCGCTGCGCTTGAACGGCTTGCGGGTGCGGGTGGGCGTGAGCTTGACGCCGCCGTAGGCGTCGCCGCCCACGAGCACACCGGCGTCCTCCTCGCCCGGCTCGCGCATGCCGCCCCCCTTGTGTCACCCGGAGGATCGGGCGTTCGATTGCCCTCCTCCCCTGGTCGTACAGTAGCGTGAGCCCCGCCATGAAGCAGTTCCCCGACTCGCCGCACGCGCCCGCGGAGACGCGCGGCTGGCCCCCCATCTCCGTCGTCATGCCGGTCCTCAACGAGGAACGGCACCTTCGCGAGGCCGTCGACCAGGTCCTCGCCCAGAGCTACCCCGGTGAGATCGAGCTCGTTCTCGCCGTGGGTCCCTCCCAAGACCGCACCCAGGAGGTCGCCGACGCCATCGCGGCGGCCGATCCCCGGGTGACCGTGGTGCCCAACCCGACGGGCCGCACCCCCAACGCTCTCAACGCCGCGATCGCCGCCTCGCGCAACGGCATCGTCGCCAGGGTCGACGGGCACGCCATGCTGCCCTCCGACTACCTGCGGGTCGCGGTCGAGACGCTGGAGCAGACCGGCGCCGACAACGTGGGCGGCATCATGGCGGCCGAGGGCGTCACGCCGTTCGAGCAGGCTGTCGCCTGCGCCATGACGTCCAAGATCGGGGTGGGCGCCGCGGCCTTCCACGTGGGCGGCACGGCGGGCCCCGCCGACACCGTCTACCTCGGCGTCTTCCGCCGCTCGGCGCTCGACCGGGTGGGCGGCTACGACGAGCACTTCCAGCGGGCCCAAGACTGGGAGATGAACCACCGCATCCGCGAGAGCGGCGGCCTGGTGTGGTTCCAGCCGCGCATGCGGGTCTCCTACCGGCCAAGGCCCGACGTCAAGGCGCTGGCCAAGCAGTACTTCCACTACGGCCGCTGGCGGCGGGTGGTCTCGCGCACCCACGAGGGCACGATCAACCTGCGCTACCTGGCGCCGCCCGCCGCGGTGCTGGCGATGCTGCTCGGGCTGGTCGTCGCGCCGTTCCTGCCGCTCGCGCTGATCGTCCCCGGCGGCTACGCGGTCGCCATCGTGGCCGGTTCCGTGCTGACCGGCGGCGGGCTCTCCGCCGGCGCGATGCTGCGGCTGCCGATCGTGTACGCCACCATGCACTGCTCCTGGGGCTGGGGCTTCCTCACAAGCCCGAAGAAGCTGGCCCGCCCGCCGAAGTCATGACCCGCTCGATGTTGGCGTCGAAGCGGGTCAGCGCGTCCGGGTACTCCGGGCCGAACAGGTAGCTCCTCAACTTGATCCTGGCCCGGGCCAGCGTGTCCTCCCCGTCGAGGAAGGCCGCGAGCCCGGCCAGGTCCTCCCCGAGCAGCACCCCGGCCTCGGTGCTCGGGTAGCGCTCGTGGAAGGCCCGCTCGGCCATGCCCGAGACGTTCGTGACCGCGTACGGCTTCTCGCTGGCCAGGAAGTCGGCCACGACGCTGGAGATGTCACTGATCAGCAGGTCGCACTCGTTGAAGCAGTCGTACAGGTGCGGCTCGCGCCCGGTGACGATCAGGTGCCTGACGCACGCCGTCTCCGCGGGCGCGCTCGACGGGTGCCTGGCCTTCGACCTGGCCAGCTCCACCGCCTCGATCATGGACACGATCCGCCGGTGCGCGCGCAGGGCGCTCTTGTCGCGGGTGCCGGTGAGCGGGTGCGGCTTGTAGATCACGCGCAGCGCGGGCCGGTGGTCGAGCAGGGCCCGCACGATGCGCGGGCCCATGGTGATGAGCGAGGTGTGGAACAGGTCGTCGCTCCAGCCCTCCCAGGTCGGGGCGTACAGCACGGTCCTGTACGGCAGCCGGGGCCCCTGCGTCGAGATGCCTTCGAGTTGCGGCCTGCCGACCTCGTGGATGTTCTCGTCCCGCACGCCCACCTTGGCCCGGCGGTAGCGGTCCCTGCCCGCGGGTCCCGCCACCCAGACCTCGTCGTAGACGCGGGAGAACGGGTTGAACGAGGCCTCCTTGTCGCTGTCGCCGTGGTTGAGGAACGCGCTGCGCAGGGTCGGTATGCGCAGCATGTGGACGTTCCTGCCGACGTTGGAGACGTACAGGCAGAGCTTGGCGCTGAACAGGGCGCGAAAGCTCATCAGGTCGGCCGAGGACGGGATGCACAACATCGGCAGCGTGGTCGGCTCCAGGTGGGTGGCCATGCCGCGCTCGCGCAGCACGACGATGGCGCGCCTGCCCATGCGCTCCAGCGTCGGCAGCCACATCCTGGCCTGGTACGCGGCGGCGGTGGTGCCGGAGAAGTACAGGATGACCTCGGGACGGTAGGCCCTGACCTGCTCGCCCACGACTTCCAGGACCCTGGCCTTGTCCGTGAGCGGGGTGGCGCGGCGCACGTAGGGAATGAGCGCCAGCACCCCCGCGACGCCCGCCACGAGCGCCACGCCCGTGCCCACCGCGGCGTGGACGGCCCCGAAGGCCGCGCCGAGGACCGGCAGCGCGTCCAGGAAGAGGAACTGCACGCTGCCGGAGTCACGCAGGAACCGCGGCGGCATCTTGGGGATGCGCAGCCTGGAGACGTCGAGGTTGCGGGTGGTCACCGGCATCCTGCTGAGCATCTGGCGCAGCCGCAGGGCCAGGCCGGTGTGCGCGGCCCGCACCACGTGGATCCCGAACACGCCCGCGGCCAGCGCCACGAACCACGGCGAATCGGGGCCGGCCGTCCGCGCCACCAGCAGCAGCGCGGCGCCCTCCCTGGCCGCGAAGCGCAGCGTGATGCCCAGGTGCACCCTGTCGAGCAGTTCGGGCAACGGCCGGCCGGTGTGCGGCGCGGCGCACTCGACGAGGTAGGAGGCCGCGGCCACCAGCCCGAACAGCGTCGGCGCCGGCCAGAGCGCCGACACCAGCAGCACCGGGTAGCAGCCGATCAGGGCGGTGATGACGATGAGTCCCCTCATGCGTCCGCACGGTAACAACCCCCAGGTCAAGGGGCGTCAACGTGATCGTCTGTCACGTGCCCGGACAGATCGCATTCATTCGTCGGCCAGCCGGAACAGCAACTCGGCGATCCGCAGGTCGTCGGGGTGGGTGACCTTGATGTTGCGCTCGCTGCCCCGCACCACGTGGATCGGCACCTCTGGCAGGTAACGCAGCACCACGCCGCAGTCGTCGGTGGCCGGCCGGCCGGCGAACTCGGGGTCGGCGAAGGCCCGCTCGTACGCCTGGCGGATCACCGACAGCTTGAAGCACTGCGGGGTCTGGCTGCGGCGCAGCCGCGACCTGTCCAGCACCTCGCCGATGACCTCGCCGCCCGGCCCCGGCACGGCCACGAACACCGTGTCGGAGCTCGGGATCGCCACGTTGACGGCCGAATGCGTCTCCAGCGCCTTGACGCACTCGGTGATGATCCGCGGCTCCACCAGGGGGCGCACGGCGTCGTGCAGCAGGACGTCGCACTCCTCGGGGCCGAGCTCCCGCAGCGCCCGCCAGGTGCTCTCGGTGCGGCTCGCGCCCCCCTCCACGATCGTGGAGACCTTGCGGTAGCCGCCCTTGCCGACGATCTCGCGGACCCGATCGGTGTACCCGGGAGTCATCAGCACCACGATCTCGTCGATCTCCGGCGCGCCCTCGAACACGTCCATCGAGTGTTCGAGGATCGTCTTTCCTGCCACCTCGATGAGCTGTTTGGGCGTGTCGCGCCCGACCCGCTGCCCCACGCCGCCCGCGAGGAGCACCCCAACCGACCGTGAATCCATGACGCGAGCGTAACGGTCCTGTTCCGTGATATCGCGCTGACCTGTCGCTACGCTGTGGCTACGCACCTACGCACCCCCAGCCCCGCGGCTTCCCGACCGATCGGGAGGAGATCTGCGCTTTGCCCGATTCATTGATTCGCGAAAGCACGACCACGTCGGCCGTGCTCCTCGCCACGACCCCGGCGAGCAAGTTCGTCTGCGCCGACGGCACGCTGCTCGACCGTGTCAGCGACCAGCTCGCCTCGTTGCCCATCCGTGAGATCCTGATCCTGAACGCCGGCGGCGGCCTCGGGGCCGATCTGCGCGGCGTCGCCAAGGTCGCCAGGACCGCCACGGGCGTCGTCGCGGTGCTCCCCGCCGACCTCGTGGCCCACACAGAGGCGCTCGCGCTGCTGCTCGACCATCCGGCGCGCGACACCGGCGCGCTGGTCTCCCACGACGTCTCCGCGGCTCCGCTGCGGCCCCCCGTGCGCGTCGAGCACGGCAGGATCGTCGCCGCGGGAAGCTCGTTCCACGTCGTCCCCGAGGCGAACGCCTCCTTCAGAGGCGTGCTCCAGGCCGGCGAAGCCGACCTGGCCGCGCTCGCCGACATCGCCGAGGAGCTGGCCGAACTGGCCGACACGGGCAAGCTCGGGCCCGTCACCCCGGTCGAGACGGTCGACCTGCTGCTGGTCGGGCTGGTCAGATCGGGGGTGAAGGTGCGGGCGGCGGCGATCGGGCCGCTGCACGCCGACCGGGTGACCGGCCAGCTCGACACCGACGCCGCCGTGAGCAGGCTCGACGAGGTCGACGAGGCCAAAGTCAGGCTCGACACCTCCGTCAAGAGCGAGGACGGCTTCTTCGCCACGTTCCTCGTCTCCACCTGGACGCGTCACCTGATCAGGCCGGCCGCGCTGCTCAAACTCACCCCCAACACCGTGACCGGCATCTCGATCGGCCTGGCGACGCTGTCGGCCGTCTGGTTCTCGGCCGGCACCCTGCCGGGGCGGCTTGCGGGCGCGGCGCTGCTCTACCTGTCGTTCGCGCTCGACTGCCTCGACGGCCAGCTCGCCCGCTACACGCGCACGTTCTCCCCGCTCGGCGCCTGGGCCGACGGCATGGCCGACCGGCTGAAGGAGTACCTCGTCTATGTCGGACTGGCCTTCGGCTACGGCGAGGCCGGGATCTGGTACCTGGCGGTGGCCGCGATGATCCTCCAGGTCGTGCGGCACTCCGTCGACTTCGCCTACGCCGGGTCCGTCGCCGACTCCGCCCGCATCGGCGCGCTGTGGGGCCGGCCCGCACGCTCGCTGCTGGAGCCGGCCGACGCCGGACGGGCGCACGGGGTGCTCGGGCTCGCCCAGCGCATGGAACGCGGCACCGCCGCCCGCTGGCTCAAGAAGATCATCGTGCTGCCCATCGGCGAACGGATGGCGCTCATCGCCGTCACGGCCGTCGGCTGGAACGCCAGGGTGACATTCCTGTCGCTGCTCTGCTGGGGAGGCGTGGCGGCCCTGTATCAGCTCGCCGGACGGATCGTGAGGTCGGCACGATGACTTCGGTCCAGATGACACCAGTTCCGCGCAGCACGGTCGTGGCCTACCGCGACGACGGGCCGCTCTCGCGCGCCATGGGGCTGCTCGTGGCCGGGCAACTGCCGCCGCTGCCGCCGGTGGTCGCCGGCACGTTCGTCACCGGCGTGCTGCTGATGATCGGCGTGGCCGGGTCCGACGGGCTCGCGGTCTTCGCGCCCGCCGTGACGCTGCTGCTGGCCGGGCCCGGCAGCAGCCATCCGCACGACGGCCGCTTCGACTGGCTGGTGCCGCCGATCCTGCGGCTCATCGAGTACGCCTTCGTCGCGGCGTGCGGGTTCGCGCACGAGATGCACCCGGCGCTGATCTTCCTGCTGCTCGGAGCGCTCGCCTTCCACCACTATGATCTTGTCTACCGGTTGCGTCAGCGTGTCTACCCGCCACCGTGGCTGGCCACGGCCGGGCTCGGCTGGGACGGGCGGATGATGGTGGTCTCGCTGGTCGCCCTCACGGGCTGGCTGAGCGGCGGCTACCTGCTCCTGGCGCTCTACCTGTGGGGGCTGTTCGGCTGGGAGAGCCTCACCTGCTGGTTGGCTGGGCCCCGTTCCGGGGCGGAAGCAGCCGATACGGGAACGCAAGACTAACGCTGGATTACCCGCGGAGGGCCCAAAGACGAATACTCTTTGGGCCTACAAGTCATGCTCGACCGAGGAGTGCACGTTGCTGGGAATGGTGCTGGCCGCTGGAGCCGGACGACGCCTGCGGCCGTACACCGACACGTTGCCCAAGGCACTCGTGCCGGTCGACGGCGAAACCACGATCATGGACATCTCGCTGCGTAATCTCGCCGAGGTGGACCTGCGAGAGGTCGTGGTCGTCGTCGGTTACGCGGCGCAGGCCGTCCACGAGCGCAAGGAGGAACTGGAGAAACGCCACGGCGTCAAGCTCACCCTCGTCCACAACGACAAGGCCGAGGAGTGGAACAACGCCTACTCTCTGTGGTGCGCCCGCGACTACTTCTCCCAGGGCGCGCTCCTGGTCAACGGCGACACCGTGCACCCGGTCTCGGTCGAGAAGACGCTGCTGTCGGCCCCCGACACCAGCGACATCCTGCTCGCCGTCGACAACGTCAAGAAGCTCGCCGACGAGGAGATGAAGGTCACGCTCTCGCACGAGGGCGCGCTGCGGCGCATCACCAAGCTGATGGACCCGGCCGAGGCGGCCGGCGAGTACATCGGCGCCACGCTCATCCGTCCCGCCGCCGCCGAGCGGCTGGCCGACGCGCTGAAGGCGACGTTCGAGCGTGACCCCCAGCTCTACTACGAGGACGGCTACCAGGAGATGGTCACGCGCGGCGAGGTGATCAACGTCGCGCCCATCGGCGAGGTCGACTGGGTCGAGGTGGACAACCACGATGACCTGGCCAAGGCTCGCACCATAGCCGTTCGCTACTGAGGGGGCGCTCATGCCGCTTCTAGCGAGGATGTTGCCGGCCCCCCTGACCATGGACGTCAGGCGCGGCGCGGTGGCGCAGCTCGGCGCCCTGCTGGCCGACAGCCGCGTGGCGACCTCCGGCAGGGTCGCGGTGGCCGTCGGCCCCGGCCAGGGCGACCACATCGAGAGCCTGATCGCGCCCACACTGGGCGAGGCAGAGGTGTTCCGCGTGACCGACGGCTCGGTCGACGCGGCCGTCACGCTCGGCGCCGACCTGCGCAAGGGCGCCTACGAGGTCGTGGTGGGCGTCGGCGGCGGCAAGACGATCGACGCGACCAAGTACGCCGCCTCGCTCGCGGGCATCCCCATGGTCGCGGTGGCCACCAACCTCTCCCACGACGGCATCTGCTCGCCCACGGCCTCCCTGGTCTACGAGGGCGGCAAGGGCACGTTCGGGGTGCCGATGCCGCTGGCCATCCTGGTCGACCTCGACTTCGTGCACAACGCGCCGCAGTCGCTGGTCAGGGCGGGCGTGGGCGACGTGGTGAGCAACCTGTCGGCCATCGAGGACTGGCAGCTCGGCAACGTCGAGCGCGGCGAGCCCATCGACGGGCTGGCCTGCTCGATGTCCCGCACCGCCGCCGAGGCGCTCATCGGCCGCTCCGACTCCATCGAATCCGACGCGTTCCTGACAGTCCTGGCCGAATCCCTCATTCTGTCGGGCATGTCGATGGTGGTCGCGGGCTCTTCACGGCCCGCGAGCGGTGGAGATCATGAGATCCTTCATGCCGTGGATCAGCTCTTCCCCGGCACCTCCAACCACGGCGAGCTCGCCGGGATCGGTGCCGCCTTCTGCTTCTTCCTGAGGGAGGACGCGGCCCGAGTCGAGCAGGTCGTCGGCTGTCTGCGCAGGCACGAGTTGCCTGTCGTGCCCGCCGACATCGGCCTGACCGGTGAGCAGTTCGCCGAGGTCGTGGCCCTGGCTCCGGCCACCCGTCCCGGCCGTTACACGATCCTTGAGCACCTGCGCATGCAGGACTCCGAGATTCGCGATCGGGTGGAGGACTATGTCCGGGCCTTCGGTAGCTGAACTGCGGCGGGTCGCGCAGCCCGCCGGCCACCTCGATCGCAGGAACGGCGAGCACTGGGCGGGCGTGCTCTACATGCGCCAGTTGTCCATCTATGTCACCTGGCTCATGACCAAGACGTCCGTCACGCCCAACCAGCTCACCTGGGTGATGACGGTGGCCGGGGTCGTGGCCGGGGTCGTGCTCGCGCTGCCGGGGCTGTGGGCCGCCGTGGTCGCCGCCCTGCTGGTGCAGGTCTACCTGCTGCTCGACTGCTCCGACGGCGAGCTGGCCCGCTGGACGGGGAAGACCTCGCTGGTCGGCGTCTACCTCGACCGCGTCGGGGCCTACTTCTGCGAGGCCGCGGTGCTGGCCGGGCTGGGCTGGCGGGCTTCGGCCGTCCTGCCCGACTGGTATACCGTGCTGGGCTTCGCTGCGGCGCTCGGCGCGATCCTCATCAAGGCCGAGTCGGACCTCGTGGAGGTGGCGCGAGCCAAGGGGGGCCTGCCGGCCGCCTCGGAGACGTCCGGGGTGCAGTTCCGCTCCGGGCTGCTGGCGCTGGGCCGCAGGGTGCTGGCGGCGACGAAGTTCCACCGGATCATGCAGCCGATCGAGTTGTCGCTGCTCGCGCTGCTGGCCGCCGTCGCCGACGTTTTCATCGGCGACGTGCTGGCCACGAGGGTGCTGCTCATCGCCTGCTTCGTCGCGGCCTGTCTACAGGTTGTCCTGCATTTGGTCAGCATTCTCGCATCGAGGCGGCTGGCGTGATCTCATGTCGGAACCGGAGGCGCTCCCCGTCCGTCGTATTGATCGGACGTCCGCCGTTCGGTGGGGGTTCACCCCTGGTTCCGATACGCTTAGCTCCACCAATATCGATCAATAAGCAGACCAGCAGACTCGGTGATCATGAAAGAATGCTCCGCCCGTGCTCTCAACGCGTCAGGACGATGATTCGTTGAAGATCTCGTGCGTCATCCTCACCATGGGTAACCGGGTCGCGGAGCTGGACCGGGCAGTCGAGTCCGCCCTTCACCAGATCGACGGCGACGTCGAGGTGGTGATCGTGGGCAACGGAGCCGACGTGCCCGAGTTGACGGCGACGCCACCCGAGGGGTCGTCCGCGATCGTGAAAACGATCCGGCTCGACCAGAACACGGGCATTCCCGCCGGCCGCAATCGCGGCGTGGAGGAGTGCTCGGGTGACGTCGTGCTGTTCCTCGATGACGACGGCTGGTACGCCAACCAGAAGGTCGTCGCGCACGTGCGCGACCGTTTCGCCACCGAGCCGGACCTCGCGGTGATCTCCTTCCGGGTGATGGACCCCGAGGGCGGCATCGGCCAGCGGCGCCACGTCCCCCGCCTGCGGGCGGGCGATCCGCAGCGCTCCTCGCCGGTCACGACGTTCCTGGGTGGGGCGTCGGCCATCAGGCGGTCGGCGTTCCTCCAGGTCGGGGGCCTTCCCGAGCGGTTCTTCTACGCTCACGAGGAGACCGACCTGGCCTGGCGGCTGCTGGGCGAGGGCTACCGGATCGAGTACGACGCCGAGACGGTGATGTATCACCCGCAGGTGCCGCCGACGCGGCACGCCGAGTTCTACCGGCTCAACGCGCGCAACCGGGTCTGGCTGGCGCGCCGCAACCTGCCGTGGCCGCTGGCCGCCCTCTACCTGACCAACTGGGTCGTGCTCACCCTCCTGCGCGAGCGCGGGTCCGGGGTGGCGCTCAGGTCGTGGTTCACCGGGTTCTTCGAGGGGCTGCGCAACCCGGCGGGCGAGCGGCGGCCGATGGCCTGGCGGACGGCCTGGCGCATGGTCAAACTCGGCCGCCCGCCCATCGTCTGACCTCGCCCGGCGGGGTCAGACCTCCGCTGCCTCGCCGAAGATCATGGCGGCGTGCGCGACCGTTGAGCTGAACATGGCCCGCTTGGGCAGCCCCAGCTCGCTCAATTCCTTGGCCACGGGGTGGTTGCCCAGGCGGATCAGCGCGCCGCCGGGCCTGACCCGCGCGCCACGGGCGCGGACGGACCACGGGACGCGCCGCGTGATCCCGTCGCGATGCGTGTAGGCGTCCAGCGGCGCCATGGCCGTGGCGCCCGGCACGGGCACGCCCGGTTTGATCAGCATGTCGAGCACGAGCCGGCCGTCCTTGCGGAGAATGCACCGCTTATACGGCGAGCCGAGCCGCAGCTCGATGTCCGCCAGCTCCTTCGGGAACCCCCACAGCGTCCTGCCCGCCTCCAGCGTGAAGCGCTGGTCCACGGGCAGCCAGTGCACGAACACGCCCGCCTGCCGCAGATCCCCGAGCCCGGCCGCGCCGCAGACGCCAGGAGGGCGCACCAGGAAGGCCATGCCGAACTCGTGGTAGGCGTCGAGGTCGCCGTCGCGGTAGTCGACGAACAGCAGCACGCAGACGGCCTTGCCGGGCAGCGCCTCGGCCACGTCGAGGCCGGAGTAGGCGATGACGGCCCGGGCGGCGTCGGCACGCACCGCGTAGAAGGCGCTGCAGATCTCGGCGTCCCTCACCCGGACAGGCATGTTCACCATCCGGCCCTGGATCAGATGCGATGCCATGCTCCCAGTACATCAACCTCGAAGCCGTGTGACCATTCCGGCCCGGGTGTCGTCTAGGGGTGATGTGACAATCTCGACGACACGGGGGGCGCCATCATCGAGGAGCTGTATCGCGAGCATTGGCCGCTCGTGTGCGGGTTCCTCCTGCGCAGGACCCGTGACCCCCATCTGGCGGAGGACCTGGCTCAGGAGACCTTCGTCAAGGCGACCAGGGCGCTGCTGGGCTGGCGCGGCGAGAACCCGGCGGCCTGGCTGCTCACCATCGCCCGCAACGTCCTCATCGACCACGTCCGCCGCCGCCGCGCCGAATTCGCTTTACCTGACCCCGACGAGCTGGGCGTGCCCCCGCTCCACGTGGACTCCCTCGACGTGCGCGACGCCCTGGACCGGCTCCCCGAGCGGCACCGCAGGCTGCTCACGCTGGTCTACCTCGAAGGCTTCTCACTGGTCGAGGTGGCCGCGATGACCGGTGCGAAGCCCAGCACGATCAAGACCGCCGTGTGGCGGGCCAGGAACGCGTTCGCCGACCTCTACGGAGCCCAGCATGACCGATGATTTTCCCGAAATGCCGGACTTTGACCCGAAACTGACCAAGAAGGCCGTCCGGCGCGGCGTGCTCAGAACGGCCGCGATCGTGCTGGCCGTGCTCGCCCTCCTCGCGGTCGCGGTCACCGGCGGCTCGCACCTGGTGCAGACGCGCGGCGACCGGGAACAGCGCATGGCGGCCGTGCTCGGCACCGCGTTCAAGATGTACAGCCCGGCGTACCGGGTGTCGTTGGGCACCTGCTGCCAGACCACTCCCACCTCGATGTTCATGGAGGTGACCGCCGCCCCGCTGCGCCCCGTCGGCGCCGAATGGCCCGTCGGCGCCAACCGCTACACGATCGAGCAGAACCTCTTCGGCCGGGTGGGCCACCTGCCGCTGGGCAGCACGGCCAACACCAGGCTCTCCCAGTCCCTGTACGACGTCGGCACCAGCCTCGCCCGCAAGGACGCGGTCCGCAAGGTGCTCGCCCGGCTGCCCGGGGATCTCACGGCCCTGGCGGTCGTGGAGTTCGCGGAGCCGCTCCCCGAGGCCGAGTTGAAGGCCTTCATCACGACGCACAACACCTGCGTCGAACGGGTCTCCTACGAGCGCAGGCCGGGCTCGCTGTCGATCACATGGGGCTCCGACTTCTGGAGCGACGGGCTCTCTCCCGACCAGGCGAGGAAGATGATGGAGATGGACGGGTGTCACGGCGGGCTGCCGGAGTTCCGCGCGTGGGTCGGGCAGCTCCGCGACCACGACGAAGCCAACCTGCGCTCCTTCACCCTGTCCCTGGACCGGCTGCGCAAGGCGGCCGGTGACGGTCTCGCCTACGCCTACGTCGATCAGCTCAGCTCGGTCGAGAAGCTGCGCAAGGTCCTCGAGGACCCGCGCGTGCGCACGATCCGCCTCGCCGACGTCGCCTTCAACCTGGACAAGCCTTAGACGGCCAGGGCGTGCGCGGGCACCCCGGCCCACGATTCGGCGCGACTGACGAAGGCCGCCGCGTGGTCCGGCCAGTGGTGGCGCGTCCTGGCCTGCGCGTGGCCCAGCTCGCCCAGCCGGACCCGCCGCTCCGGGTTCTCCTTCAGGTCCAGTACGGCGTTCAGCACCGCGTCCACGTCCAGGGGCACCACGAGCCCGCACCCGGCGTTCTCGACCAGTGAGGCGCCCTGCGGGGTGGTGACGACCGGCAGCCCACGGCCCATGTAGTCCATGATCTTCGTGGGCAGGGTGCGCACGGTGTCGTCGGCCAGGGACAGGCCCGCCAGCGCGCCCTCGGCCATGCGCAGCGCGTGCCGGTTGGGCACGTAGCCGAACCAGTCGAGCAGCCCGACCCGCTGCGCGTCGCGCAGCAGCGGCCGCACGTCGGGGGCCGCGGCGCCGATCAGGTCCATCCTGACGCCGTGCGGGACCAGGCGCTCGGCCAGCCCGATCAGCTCGGACACGCCGCGCTCGCCCGACAGGCGGCCGATGTGCACGACCCTGGTGTCGCCGGGAGGAGGCGGGCTGGGCGAGACCAGGGTCGCCTCGGGCACCACCGCGGACGTGACCACCTGGTGGCGTCTTCCCGCCCGCGCGAACTGCCTGGGACTGACCTGCTCGCGCACGTCCCAGACGACCGGAGGGCGTCGGTAGGGCAGCGCGTGCAGCAACCGGTGGTCGTGCACGATGAGCAGGTCCGCGTCCCTCACGCCGCGTCTGAGCGCTCCGCGCGCCCTGCCGAGAGAGGCGCGGTGCGCCACGTCCACCGCCGCGATCCCCATGGCTGGGGTCACGTTGAAGTGGGTGAACGGCGCGACGTAAGTGACCTCGTGGCCCGCGTCGATCAGCGCCCTGATCTGCCGGTGCATGATCCGGGCGTCCTCGGGATGATGGACGGTCGTGGCGACACATGCGCGCATGTGTCGATGCTCCGCGCCTACCAGGTCAAAGGCGTTAATACGGGTAGAACGGCTGCTTAACTTCGCGAGGGGCGGCGATAGAGCCACGTCAGGCGCGGCTCCAGCACCCACTTGAAGACCTTGCGGGTTTCCGGCAGGCACAGCACGATGGCCAGCGCGAAACAGGTCGAACTGATCGCCAGCACGCCCAGCGGCCCGAACAGCCACGGGAACTCCAGCCAGCCCATCTCCTTGGCGATCAGCACGGGCACGCCGTGGAGCAGGTAGCAGTAGAGCGTTCGGGTACCGAGGTCGGTGAACCACGTCTCGCGCCTCGGCACCAGCGCCAGCACCGCGAAGCTCAGGGCCAGCGCGCACACCAGCAGGGCGGTGCGCAGGCCGAGGCCCATGTACCAGGACAGATCGAGGTCCTGGTAGCTGTTCTTGTAGTAGAAGGGGCCGAGCTTGGCCATGGGGGCGACGTAGATGGCCACCGCCGCCGCGGCGAGGATCGTGAACACCGAGGCGATCTTGATCCAGCGCCGGTTGAGCAGCTCGAAGTGCTCCGGCTGCATCACCAGGCCGATCACGAAGAACGGCATGAGACCGAAGAAGCGGTCCATGCTGAAGTCACCCGAGATCTGCGAGAACCCGGCGAACAGGTAGATCGCGATCGCCACCGGCACCGGGTACTTCATCCGCTTCCACACCGGTGTGGACAGCCGCCAGAACAGCAGCGCCAGCAGATACCAGTTGAGCCAGGCCGGATCGATGATCGTCAGGCTCCACTTCTGCCCGAGGGCGGTGCGGAGCGCGGCGTAGCCGACCTCGACGATCACGTACGGCACGACGAACGTGTCGACGAGCTTGTTGGTCTTGGCGTTGGAGTTCCAGAAATTTCTGGACAGGTAGCCGCTGATCAGCACGAACGCCGGCATGTGGAAGGTGTAGATGAAGATGTAGAGCGCTCGGGACGAATCGGCGGCCAGCGTCGGCACCAGCGCGTGCCCGGTCGGCACCAGCGCGATCAGGACGAACTTGACGTTGTCAAGGTACGGATCGCGCTTGCGCTGCTTGGGCGGCTCGGGCTCCTTCTTCGGCTCAGGGCGCTCGTCGCGCCGGTCGGCGGGCACCGCCGGAACCGGCTCTGTGCGCTCTCCCGGCGCCACCCCGTGGGGGTCGGCCGCCTCGCTCCAGAAGGCCTCCTCTGGCAGCGGCCAGCGGGCTCCGGTGTCGGCGGGGCCGTCACCTTCGGGGCTCCGCGGGGTCGTGACCGGTCGGGAGGATCTGGTGTCAGACACAGGGGGAAGTCGCTCAGCTTCGTTCGGGGCCGGGGAACACGACGAGAACGCGACGTGAATTCCACCTTACGGTGAGCTGTCGCGCTGCGTCGCCGACCCGCAACAGACTATCCCGCTCCTGAGGTTCCTGTCCCTCGTAGAGGTCAGAACGGCTGATTCCACAGGGAACTTGGAGCCTCAGGTGCAGGCGTTCTTCTGCTCGGACGCGGTGATCGTGCTCTGCTCGACGCTGTCGGGCAGCTTGGTCACCTTGACCCCGGCGAAGTCCTCGCCCACGACGAGCTGGATCACCGGAGTGCCCTTGGGTGCGGCTGCCGCCGTGGCGGGGGCGGCGGCGGTGTACGGCTGCGGGTTGGTGGCCGCGACCTTGCCCGCCGAGGGAGCGGGCTTGGGCGAGACGGCTCCGGCCAGCGTGCCGGCGTGGTCGGGGGCCTCGGCGATCGCCTTGGCGTAGTGGACCTCGCTCTTGGCCAGGCTCTGGCCGCCCGCGGCCTCGTAGTTGCCCAGGCCCACGACGTTGAAGCCCTGCTCGGCGAGCTGGTCGGCGACCTCGCGGGCCTTGCCCACGCTCTTGGTGCCGTTGAGCACCTGGACCTTCACCTGCTCGGGCTTGAGCGCGACCTTGGGCTTGGCGCTCGCGCTCGCGCTGGCCGACGGGGACGGGGCGGTCACCTCGGTGTCGGTCCTGATCGAGTTGAACAGCTGGCCGGCTTCGGGCTGCTTCCAGACCACCCGGTTTTCGTCAGCGGGGTCCGGAATCCACGGGATCGTGGTGAACTTGACCCCGCTGGCCGTCAACTGCCGCGCGCTCATCGCGATCTCGATCAGCTGCTGGGTGTCGTTGGCCAGGTCGGGGTCCATGGTGACCGAGGAGGCCGCGGCCGAGATGAAGTCCGTCAGCTTGCCCACGTCGGTGAGCAACTCGCTGCTGGTGGCCTTGCCGACGACCTTGCTCAGGAAGATCTGCTGACGCTTGATGCGCTGGATGTCGCTGCCGTCGCCGTACTTGCGCAGGCGCACGTAGCCCAGCGCTTTCTCGCCGTTGAGCAGGCTCTTGCCCGGCGGCAGGACGAGCTTGGACGCCTTGTCGTTGACGCCGGACTTCAGGCAGATCTCGATGCCGCCGAGCGCGTCGACGATGTTCTTGAAGCCGCTGAAGTCGACCTCGACGAAGTGGTCGATGCGGATGCCCGTGAGGGTTTCGAGCGTGGACATCGTGCAGGCGATGCCGCCGGAGCTGTACGCCGAGTTGATCATGTCTCGGCGCGGGGCCATCTCCTGCTTGGTGGTCTCGTTCTTGCACCGGGGGATCTGCACCATGGAGTCGCGCGGGAAGCTGATCAGGCGTGCCTTGTCCCTGTCGGGCGACAGGTGCAGCAGGATGATCGTGTCGGTGCGCTTGCCGCCCGCGTCGGCCGTCCTGGCGAGCTGCTGGCCGTACCTGGCGTTGCCGTCGCCCGCACGGGTGTCGGAGCCGACGAGCAGCACGTTGAGCGCACCGGTCTCGGGTGGGCGCGGGTTGATGATGTCGTTGTTGACGCTCTTCTGCTTGATATTGCCGAAGGCGTCGCGGTAGACGGTGTAGGCGGTCAGCGAGCCCGCGACCATGACCGCGGTCAGGCCGATGCTGACCCAGGCCAGCACCCGCATCTTGTTCTGGCCGCCGCCGTCGCCGCGGTGGCTGCGTGGCGGCCGGTCATCGGGTGGCGGAGGGGGAGTGGGCGGCCCGGCGGCCGCGGCTCTGCGAGCCATCCTGCTGCCCGGCTGCGTGGGGGCGGTTCTGTAATCGTGCTGCATGGAATGGGCTGTCGGCGCGCTCCTGTAGTCGCTCATACGCCCCCTAGCCTCACCTCTCGCGCCTGACGCGCCGGCTTGGTCGCTCCGCGCCACGAGACTAGGTCACGTATGGCGTTCCGGATGCCATGATCGTGAGTAACGGTCGTGATCCGGGTGTGATGTTTCCGCGGCAAAGCATACTCAGAGCCGGACATTGGGTGGAATATCATCGCCAAACTCTTTCTAGCTTCCGGACTGTTTCAGCACCCCAGGTCTGATGCTGAGAGCAGCCGCCAAACAGGCCAGGGGAACGGCCGGCAACACGTACCGATAGTCGAACTCGGCTGCCGCGGCTGGTGTGATCAGCAGTACCAGAGCCGCCGTCCAGGGCACCAGCCAGGCTGGAGATCCCGCGAGACGTACTGCGTCACGCCTGCGTACGACGGCCGCCACCGGGGGCACCAGGAGAATCACCAGCAGCACCGGACCGGGCAGCCGCGCCATGCTCTGGTAAGCCCTCAGCCACCCGGCATAAGGCTCGACGATCTGTGTACCAATCGCACCCTGCTCGTACAGCTTGGCATAGTCGGCACCCGTCTGGGCTGGATAGCGGCCGGGCGGCCCCGGAGGATTCACAGGAAACTCGTAGTACCCGTAGACCTCGGCATCGGGGTAGACCGGGCGGTCCCAGCGGAACGTTCTGGCCAGCTCGGTCAGCGTCGAAGCCGCGTAGTCGAGCGGCTGCTTGGTGATCGCCAGCGTCGCGAACCTGGCCGCCAGGTCGTCGTTCTGCTTCGTGAACGTGATCCCCGGCAGCAGCACCAGCGGCGAGTCCTGCGCCCAGATGTACTCCTGAGAGGGCGGGCGCTGCTCGGGAGGCCGAGGGTCGCACAGGACCCGCAGGTCCTGCGGCGGGTCCATCTTGGCGCAGTCGGCGAACGACATCGTGCGGGCGTACATGAAGACGCCGTTGGCGCCCACCAGGCCGACGCGCTGGTAGGTGGCGTAGAACCAGGCGCCGTAGGCGAGGATCGGCACCAGAGCCGCCGCGACCAGCACCCCGGCCAGCCCGACGCGCCTGCGCAGCACGAACCAGCCCGCCAGCACCACGATCAGCGGCTGCCCGACCGTCCTGGTGAGCGTCGCGGCCGCCAGCAGCAGGCCGATGGCCACGACCGTCGAGGGCCTGCTCGTCGTGCACAGCGCCACCGCCGCGGCCACCAGGAACATGAACAGCGTGTCGGAGACCAGCAGGTGCTCCAGCTCGATCTGGTACGCGTCGAGCAGCACCGGCACCGTGGCCAGCGTCGCCGCCCACCTGGGGGCGCGGGCGCGGCGGGCGACCCGGTAGATCAGCACGCCCGTCGCCAGTCCCAGCAGGTGTTGCGCTGCCGTCACCGCCCCGAAGCTGTGCAACGGCTCCAGGAGCTTCATGAACATCGAGTAGCCCGCCGGCCTGACCAGGTCGGGGCGGGGCCTGAAGACGGTGACGATGTAGGTGTAGGAGTCGGGGAACCACAGGGCGGGGCGGTAGCCGAGCATCGCCAGGGCGCGCAGGGCCGTGCCCAGGGCCAGGACCGCGAGGAACCAGCCGTGCCGCCTGGCCGCCGACCGGCTCAGGACGCCCATCCCCGCGCCGCGCGGCAGGCGGCGCCTGCCGCGGCCGGTCTTCGCGGGCTCGTACGCGCGAGCCTCCGACATCACCCGCACGTCCTCCCGGTTCCTCCGTCGCCCTCCGGCCACGTCGCGTACGCTACCCGCGTTTCCACCCACCCCATGCCTCAGCCTGTGGTCGAGGGGCGGCGCGGGTGGCCGGCGTTGGATACGCTCGCTCACCGATGGGACTCGATCGATCTGGCCGCGTGCTGGCCGCGCTCTCGGTGTTGCCCGCACTGGTCGTGGCGGGCTGGCTGCTGGCCGGGCTGCCGCTGCTGCTGTTCGGCTGGTTCGCGCCGCTGCCCGCCTTTCTGCTCGGGCTGCCCGTCATCGTGCTGCTGTGCCGGGCCGGGATGCCACGCCCAGACGGGGACGCGACCGGCCAGGTCGCAGAGCCGGCCACGTTCCGGCAGGTCGCCGGGGTGGTGGCGGTAGCGGTGACGGCGGGCGTGTTCAACGTGATCATGCACTCCGAGCAGCTCATCGTCCGGCGCGACCCCGCCACCTACGCCCAGTACGCCGCCTGGATCGCCCGCCACGGCTCGCTTCCGATCCCCGACCAGGCGGAGGCGTTCGGCGGCCAGGACCCGTGGCTGTTCTTCGACAGCGTCGGCTTCTACCGGGCCGACGGGTCGGTGGTGCCGCAGTTCATGCCGGGTCCGCCGATGTTGTTCGCGGTCGGCGACTGGCTCGGCGTGCCGTTCGCGGTGCCCGCCGTGCTGGGCGCGCTGGCGGTGCTGACGTTGGCCGGTGTCGTGGCGCGGCTGGCCGGGCCGAGGTGGGCGGTGACGGCGGCGGCGGTGTTCGCGGTGAGCATGCCGATCATCTACACCTCGCGCACCACGTTCAGCGAGATCCCGTCCTTGATCCTGCTGTTCGGCGGGCTGGCGCTGACGCACGACGCGCTCGCACGGCCTGGACGGCGGCCATGGCGGCACGGACTGCTGGCAGGGCTGGTGTTCGGGCTGGCCGTGCTGGTCCGGGTGGACGGGCTGCGCGACGTGCTGCCGGTGCTGGCGTTCGCCGGCCTGCTGATCGCGATGCGGCGCTTCGACAAGCCGCAGGGCAGGCTCGGGTTCCCGCTGCTGGCGGGGCTGGCGGCGGGCGTCGGCCTCGGGATGCTGGGGGCGTACCTGCTGGCCAAGCCGTACCTGAACTACCTGTCGGGCTCGGTCAGGCCGCTGCTGCTCATCTGCGCCGGCGTGCTCGTGCTCACGGCGATCGGCACGGCCGCCGCACCCGCGCTGTCCAGGATCAGGCTCCCCACGTGGGCGCCGGCGGCGGGGGCCGGGCTGGTCGTGCTGCTGATGGCCGCCCTGTACGTCCGCCCGTGGGTGCAGCACGTCACCCGGATCCCCACGAACGACGACGACCGGCGTACGGCCGCCATGATCGAGCAGACCCAGCAGGCGAACCGCCTGCCGATCGACGGCACCCGGCTCTACACCGAGGACTCCCTGCACTGGGTGATCTGGTACGTCGGCCTCGCCGTGGTCGTGCTGGCCACGATCGCCGCCGCGCTGCTCCTCCGCCGCCTGCTGCGTGACGGCACCCCCTTCGCCTGGCTGCTGCCGCTCGCGGTCGTCGGCTGGACGACCGTGACCACGCTGCTGCGGCCCGAGATCACCCCCGATCACCCGTGGGCCGCCCGCCGCCTGGTACCCATCGTGATCCCGGGGATGATCCTGCTCGCCGCGTACGGGCTGGCCTGGCTGCGGCGCAGGAGCGACCGGCGCTGGGTGACGGCGGTGGCCGTCGTGCTCGTGCTGGTGCCGCCGACCGTGACCTCGATCGGCACCGCGTTCACGCCGGTCGAGCGGGGCGAGGCGGCGGCGGTGGCGGCCATGTGCGCGAAGATCCCGGCGAACGCGTCCGTGCTGATCGTGGAGCGGGTCACAGGAGATCGTTACACCCAGGTCGTCCGTGGCATGTGCGACCGGCCGACGGCGCAGGTGAACCGCGAGAACGCCCAGACCGCGCCCGAGACGCAGGTGCGCCGGCTGATCGAGCGGGTGCGCGCTGCGGGCCGGGTGCCGGTCGTGCTGGCGGCCGAGGCCGGGCAGGTCTCGCCGTACGGCCCGGCCTCGCAGGTCGTGGGGCTGGTCACCCGGCAGGACGAGCGCTCGCTCGTCGAGGCCCCGAACGGCACCTGGTTCCTGCGTTCCAACGTTTGGATGGCCGTCGCCTGATTCCCATGTATGGGAGGGGCGGGCGAGGAGGTTCAGGTAAAAGATGGTCAAGTGTTGTCGTCGGTACGCTGGGCGACCCCTCCGAGACGCCCGGTGAGCCTGGTTGACAGGGGCGGACGGGGTTCGGCGGGCTGGCCGTTGAATGGGTCAGACTGGTGAAATCAACCCCAAATCAGGAGCTCCCGGTGGGGTGATGTGGACCCGGCTCTCAGTTGGGCAGAGTAACCTCGACCCCCGTGAGCACGCTTGAGACCCCCAAGAGTGGACCTGCCGTGGAAGAAGCGCCGTACGTCACCATCGTCCTCCCCTGCTACAACGAGCAGGATCACGTCATCGACGAAGTCGAGCGCATCACCAAGGCCATGGACTCGAGCGGCTACACCTACGAGCTCGTGGCCGTCGACGACTGCTCGACCGACGACACGCTGGCCAGGCTGAAGGAGGCCGCGCCCGACTACCCCCACCTGCGCGTGCGCGCCTTCCACCGCAACGGCGGCGCCGGCACCGTGCGGCGCATCGGCACCCAGGAGGCCAGGGGCGAGATCGTCGTCTGGACCGACGCCGACATGACCTACCCCAACGAGCGCATCCCCGAGCTGGTGCAGGTCCTGGAGAAGGACGAGGCGATCGATCAGGTGGTCGGCGCGCGCACCAGCGAGGAGGGCTCGCACAAGTTCCTGCGGGTGCCGGCCAAGTGGGTGATCCGCAAGGTGGCCGAGAAGCTGGCGGGCCAGCGCATCCCCGACCTCAACTCCGGGCTGCGGGCCTTCCGCAGGTCGGTGGCCAAGCCCTATCTGCGGCTGCTGCCCCCCGGGTTCTCGTGTGTGACGACGATCACGCTGTCGTTCCTGTCCAACCAGCACGACGTCTACTACCTGCCGATCGGGTACGCCAAGCGGGCGGGCAAGTCGAAGTTCAGCTTCGTGTCCGACGCCTACCGCTACATCCTGCAGGTGCTGCGGATGATCATGTACTTCAACCCGCTCAAGGTGCTCATGCCGCCCGCGCTGTGGCTGGTGGCGATCGGGGTCGTCAAGGGCGTGTGGGACATGGTCCAGCACCCGTTCTACTTCCCTGCCAACACCGTGATGATCTTCCTGTCCGGGTTGCTGATCGGGTCCGTGGCGCTGCTGGCCGACCTGATCGTGCGTTCGCGGGGAGAGTGAGCGTTGCGGATCGCGATCGTCGGCCCGACCTATCCGTACAAGGGGGGCGGGGCGCAGCACACCACCGAGCTGGCGCACCGGCTCAGCGCCCAGGGGCACGACGTGGTGATCGAGTCGTGGCGGGCGCAGTATCCATCCTTCCTCTATCCGGGGCAGCAGACGATCTCCACGCCTGAGGGGACGCCCTATCTGAACACCGTGCGCAAGCTCGACTGGCGTCGGCCCGACGGGTGGGTGGCGGCGGGGCGGCGGATGCGGTCGGCGGACGTGGTGGTGCTGGCGGTGCTGAGTCCGGTGCAGGTCCCGCCATATTTGGGGATTTTGGCCGGGATAGGGCGAAGAATCAGGACGATTGCTCTCTGCCACAACGTGCTGCCGCACGAGCGCAAACCGTACGACGAGCCCCTGATGAAAGCCCTGCTCAAGCGGGTCGACGGCGTGCTGACCCACTCCGAACAGCAGGCCGATCTGGCCAGAGGGCTGACGGACAAGCCGGTCGGCGTGGCCGCGATGCCGCCCCACCTGCCCTCCACCACGGCCGAGCGCTCCTCCCAGGTGCACAGGCGGCTGTTGTTCTTCGGCATCGTACGGCCGTACAAGGGGCTGGACCTGCTGCTGCGGGCGCTGCCCGACGGGGTCTTGCTGACCGTGGCGGGCGAGTTCTGGGGCGGGCTCGACGAGACGAAGGCGCTGATCAGTGAGCTGGGCCTGGACGAGCGGGTGGAGCTGCGCCCCGGCTACGTGGCCGCCGAGGACGTGCCAAGGCTGTTCGCCTCCTGCGACGCGCTCGTGCTGCCCTACCGCAGCGCCACCGCCAGCCAGAACGTCTGGCTCGGCCACGAGCACGGCGTGCCGGTGATCGCCACCCGCGTCGGCGCGCTGGCCGACCACGTCACCGACGGCGTCGACGGGCTGCTCGTCGAGCCGGACGACGCCGACGCGCTCCGCCGCACGATCGAGCGGTTCTACGCCTCCGGCGAGCCCGAGAGGTTGCGGTCGGGCGTCAAGGCGGTCGACCCCGAGCCGTTCTGGTCGGCGTACGCGGGGGCGCTGCTGGCCGTCTGACGGCGGCCCAGCAGGAACGCGATGCCTGCGGCCGCCGCGTCGGCCAGCGTGAACGCCAGCCGCGACACGATCGCCACCGCCAGCGCCACCGGCGTGCCGACGATCGGTCCGAGCACCAGCACCAGCGCGCCCTCCCTGACCCCGACGCCCGCCGGGACCACGACGGTGAGGATCCCGGTGGCCCACGCGAAGGCGTAGGCGCCGGTGGCGACGAGGTAGAGGTCCCATCGGCCGGCGACGAGCCAGATGTGCAGGCCGTAGACGAACCAGCCGAGCGCCGTCCACGCCACCGCGACGACGACCGTGCGGCCGGGCAGCACGCTCTCCAGCGGCTCCTTGCGGGCGATGCGCAGCGCCAGGTTGAGGCCCCAGGTCAGAACCTTCGGGTGCAGGCACACGATGATCACCGGCACGAGCAGCACGAGGTACCAGGCCTGCCGCACCGCCTCCAGCGAGCCCAGCGTCGCCGCGGCGATCGAGATGCCGACCCCGAGGTTGATCACCAGGCCCAGCGAGATCGTCGCGAACGTGCGCCGCGGCGGGCTGCCGTGGTCGCGCCCGAGGTCCATCATCGCCGCGTACGCCCACACGGCCCCGGGGATGTACTTGCCGAGCTGCCCCACGAACATGATCCGCCCGGCGATCCGCAGCGGCACCCGCGTGCCGAGCCCCGCCAGGATCTCGCGCCAGGCCACCAGCATGAAGAACTGGCCGGTCAGCACGGCGGCGAACGCCCCGAGCACCGCCCACGGCGACATGGCGGCCACGGCCCGCGTGGTCTCGTCCCAGTTTCTGGCCAGGCCGTAGCCCAGGAATGCGATCGCGACCAGGGCGAGGACGACGCGCAGCAGGCGGCGGAGCATTCGCTCAGGCTATGGGTTCTTCGACAGGTAAAGCCAGACGACAGACGAGACGAGTGCGATCGCGATCAGCGCGGCGATCGTGATCTTGAGTGCGCTGAACGGCCGATCGCCCTGGACCTCCCCGGTCACTCCGTTGATCAGCACCTGGTACGTCTTGCCGCCGAACACGTAGGTGCCGATCCACACCGGCAGCAGCACCAGCTTGAAGGCGACATCGGCGTACTGGGTGTCCACCCGGTGCACCCGCTGCACGTCACCGCCGATGTCCCGGCGGCAGTCGCTCTCGATGACCTGGTACATGACCGCCTTGGCCAGCTCCATGCCGCCCTGCGGCTCGATGTCGTGGCGCAGGCTGTGGTGTCCCGCCAGCCAGTTGGGGTCGAAAGGGACCGCCCGCTCCAGCGGCCACGGCTTCAGCTTGTCGAGCTGCTCGGGCGAGACGCGCGTCGTGGCCCGTACCAGGACGTCGTCGAAGAAACGCGACACGGTGCCGCTCGCGGGCCGCCAGATGGTCTTGCGCACGTTCCTGGTGGCGTTGTGCCCGTTGTGATTGACGTAGCTCTCTTTCGTCCAGTGGTGCCTGCCGCGTTGGCCGACGTAGTGGGAGACGGTGCCCGCGTCGAACGTCCAGTGCGGCAGGTACGTGCTCTTCATCGCCTCCGCCTCGGTCACCCGCTTGAGGCGGGTGGGGGCGAACCAGCGCGAGCGCACCCAGGCGCGCAGGGAACTGCGCGCGCCGTTGCGGTTCAGGCCGAAGGGCAGCACGGCCTCGGGGGCGATCTGGGCCCCGCCCGAGGTGTCGGCCACCAGCGGGGTGCCGCAGAACTGGCAGGCCCTGGACAGCGCGTCGCTCTCGGTGCGGGCGCCGCAGCCCGGACAGGTGAACTGGTGGGGCGCGAGGGTCTGGACGCGGGGCTTGGCCAGGAAGGCGTCGAAGGAGTGCTCGCGGATCTGGCGGGTGGGCGCGGCGATGCGCTGCTCGTAGCCGCAGTACGGGCAGCGCAGTACGGCGGTGCCGGGGGCGAACGCCACGCTCGCTCCGCAGCCCGCGCAGGGGTGGGCGGGGGTCTGGGTGGGGGAGGTCACGTCAGGTCCTTCCGACCGGCGCGGTTGTCTTTCAGGAGGGCGGGAGCGGGGGCGGCGTGTCGCGCAGGAGCGTGGCCAGTTCGGGGACGTCGCGCGCGGGCAGCCATTGGGGCATGCCGGAGCGCCACACCAGCGTGTCGGGGGTGAGACCGGCGGCGGGCAGGTCGGCGTCGTCGAACGGGCCGCGCTGCTCGCCGTCTACGCCGAGGAACCACCGGTCGGGCTGCGGCAGCGGCGGCGGTCCGCCCTGCCCGCCCCCAGGGTGTTGCGGTTGCGGGGCGCTCGGGCCGTGGGGGTGTTGCGGTTGTGGGGCCGGTTGGCCGTGGGGCTGCTGGGGTGGGGCGGGCTGGGCGTGGGGCTGCTGTGGTTGTGGGGTGGGCTGGGCGTGAGGAGGTTGTGGGGCGAGGGCGGCGGCCATGTGCTGGCCGGCGGCGATGCCCATGCCCAGCCCCATTCCCTCACCGGCCCCGTCCGCGTTCTCCAGGGCGTTGGCCGCCTGGAACCGCGCGTACTCCCCGAGATCCCCCACGATCCCCATCTGCGAGCGTTTGTCCAGCGCCTGCTCCACCTCGGGCGGCAGCGAGATGTTCTCGATCGTGAACGTGGGGATCGCCAGCCCGACCTTGGCCAGGTCGGCCGTCAGCACCTGCGCCAGCCGCTGCCCCATCTCGTGCTGGCCCGCGGCCAGGTCGAGCAGCGGCACCCCGGCCGTGGCCAGGGCGTGGGCGAGCCGGCCGACGACCAGTTGCCGCAGGTAGCCCTCGACCTCCTCGGTGCGGAAGCGCGGGTCCGTCCCGGCCAGCTCGCGCAGCAGGGCGGGAGCGTCGATCACCCTGGCCGCGTACGCGCCGAACGCCCGCAGCCGCACCGGCCCGAACTCCGGGTCGCGCACCATGACGGGGTTCTGCGTGCCCCACTTGAAGTCGGCGAACTGGCGGGTGCTGACGAAGTACACCTCGGCCTTGAAGGGGGAGTGGAAGCCGTACTTCCAGCCCTGCAGCGTCGACAGGATGGGCAGGTTCCTGGTCTCCAGCGTGTACGTCCCCGGGGGGAACGCGTCGGCGATCTGGCCCTCGTTGACGAAGACCGCGACCTGCGACTCCCGCACCACGAGCTGGGCGCCCATCTTGATCTCGTTCTCGTAGCGGGGGAAGCGCCATACCAGGGTGTCGCGACTGTCGTCGAGCCATTCGACGATGTCGATGAATTCGCCCCGGATCTTGTCGAACAGCTCCACTTGGCCCCCGATCGTCAGCTTTTGGCCAGGTGGGCCACCGTACCAAAGCCGATTGACGTCGCATTGGCGTAGAGGTCGGTACTGTGGGGACTCGTGGGTAAGCAACGCGTAGCGCAGCTCGAATACTCGGAGTTCCAGTCCGCCATGCTCGACGAGCAGAAGCGGAGACGGAAGGCTGCGAAGATCATCGCGGTGCTTGAGCACTTCCACGGGTCGCTCGGCGGGCTGACCGTGGGCGACGTGGGCTGTTCTGCGGGGTTCATCGCCGACGAGCTCGCGCAGGCCGGGGCCAAGCACACACTGGGCATCGACATCGACGTCCCCGGGCTTCGCAAGGCCGCCGACCGGTTCGGCGAGCGGGTGGCGTTCGTCTGCGGCGACGGTACGGCGCTGCCCTTCCCCGACGGATCGATCGACGTGCTGGTGTTCAACCACATCTACGAGCACGTGATCGACCCCGACGCGGTGGTGGCCGAGATGCACCGGGTGCTGTCCGACGACGGCGTGCTCTACCTGGGGCTGGGCAACCGGCTCGGGGTCATGGAGCCGCACTACAAGCTGCCGTTCCTGTCCTACCTGCCGCCCGCGCTGGCCGACCGCTACGTGCGGGCGTTCGGGCGGGCCGATCACTACTACGAGCGGTTCAGGACGCGGCGCGGGCTGCGCAGGATGTTGCGGGCCTTCCACGTGTGGGACTACACCTTCCCCGTGCTGGCCACGCCGACCAAGTTCGCGGGCGGCGAGTTGTTCCCCGGGCTGCCGGGGAAGGTGGTGAGGGCGGTGCTGGCCAAGACGCCGCGCGAGGTGCTCAGGCTGCTGCTGCCCGTGGTGCCGACGTATCTGTGGGTGGCCACCAAGACGCCCAGACCCCCGGCGGGGGCCGCGCTCCCGCAGCCGCCCGAGCGGGTCCGTCCGCTGTGACCGAGGTGGAGCAGCGCGAGGGCGCCGAAGCCGTGCCGCGCAGGTCGCCGCTCAGAAAGCTGCTGCGGTTCGGGTTCCTGGCCGTCGCACTCGGGTTCGGCGCCTACTTCGTGATCAAGCAGTGGGACGCCGTCGTCGCCGGGTTCGCGGAGCTGTCGTGGACCGCGCTGGCCGGGTCGCTGCTCGCCGTGATCGCGGCGCTGCTCGGCGCCATGCTCACCTGGCGTACCTTGCTGGCCGACCTGGGCTCGCCGCTGCCGCTGCGGGCCGGCGCGAAGGTGTTCTTCGTGGGTCAGCTCGGCAAGTACATCCCTGGCGCGCTCTGGCCCGTGCTCGCCCAGATGGAGATGGGCCGCGAGCTCGGCGTGCCGCGTTCGCGGAGCGCGGCGGCGTTCTTCCTGATGATGCCCGTCCAGCTCGCCACCGGCCTGCTCGTCACGGTGGTCACGCTGGGCTGGGACCGCTACGGCTGGCTGCTGCTGTTCATCCCGCTGCTGCTGGTCCTGCTCGAACCCAAGGTCATCAACACCGTCATCGGGTACGCCCTGCGCCGCCTCAAGCGCGAGCCGCTCGACCGTCCCCTCACCCGGCGCGGCATGCTGACCGCCTTCGCCTGGGCGCTGGCCGGCTGGGCCTGCTACGGCGCGCACCTCTACTTCATCGCCCCGCAGGGCGGCCCGCTGTTCGCGATCGGCGCCTTCGCGCTGTCGTGGTGCCTGGGCATCATGACCTTCGTCGTCCCGGCGGGCGCGGGCGTGCGGGAACTCGCGATGGTCACGGCTCTGGCGCCTCATCTGGACTCCGGCGCCGCGATCGCGGTGGCCCTTTCATCAAGGATTGTCATCGTCGCAGGGGACCTGATCTGCGCAGGCTTGGCGGGAATTGCGGCGCGCCGCGACTCGGTGTGATTTGGCCCACGATTTAGGGGACGCTGGTCATAAGCTGAAGTTCAGAGGGGGACACCAGATCCCACGTTGATCTTGAGGGGAGAAGATCTACGTAATGCCTCGTGTGCTCGTCGACGCCGCGGCGGTCCCCGCGGACCGCGGCGCGTTGATCAGATATGTGGACGGGCTCGTGGCCGCGCTCGACCGGGCCGGCGCCGACCTGGCCGTGGTCTGCCAGCGGGCGGAAGCGGAACGCTACCGGCTCCTTGCGCCGTCCGCGACGATCATTCCGGGCCCTGTGGCCATCACCAACAGGGCCGCCCGTCTCGCGTGGGAGCAGACCGGTCTGCCGCTGCTCGCCCGTCAGGCCGAAGCCGACGTGATCCACGCTCCTTACTACTCCATCCCGCTCAGCTCGGGCCTGCCGACCGTCGTGACGGTGCACGACGCCACCTGGTTCACCGAGCCCGACCAGCACAGCCCGAGGGCGTCGTTCTTCCGCTCGGCCACCCGCATGGCCGTACGCCACGCCCGGCGGGTGATCGTGCCGTCCAAGGCGACCAGGGACGAGCTGGTACGGGTGCTGGCCGCCGATCCGACCAGGATCGACGTGGCCTACCACGGCGTCGACCTGGCGCAGTTCCACCCGCCGAGCGAGGAGGAGATCCGCAGGGCCGCCATGAGATGCGGCCTGCACGGCCAGCCCTATGTGGCGTTCCTGGGCGCGCTCGACCCGCGCAAGAACGTTCCCAACCTGATCAGAGGCTTCGCCACGGCGGTGAAGACGCTGGAGAAGCCGCCGGCGCTGGTGATCGGCGGCGGCGTGCACGAGGACGACGTCGACGCCGCCTGCCGCGAGGTCGAGGCCACGGTGAAGGTCGTGCGGCCCGGGTACCTGCACGCGCCCGACCTGCCGGGGTTCCTCGGCGGCGCGCTCGTGGTGGCCTTCCCCTCGCGCGGCGAGGGGTTCGGGCTGCCGGTGCTGGAGGCCATGGCCTGCGGCGCGCCGGTCCTGACGACCCACCGCACCTCGCTGCCCGAGGTGGGCGGAGACGCGGTCGCCTACACTGAGCCCGACGCCGACAGCATCGCCCTGGCGCTCGGGCAGTTGCTCTCCTCCTCCGCGAGACGGGCGCAGTTGCAGGAGGCGGGGCTGGCCAGAGCACGTGAGTTCACGTGGGACGCCTCGGCGGAGGCGCACCTCAGCTCCTATCAACGCGCGATCGAATAGTTCGGTAACCTCACGGAGTGATGGAGAGCTCTTTGCCAGACCTCGAGGCGATCCTCCTGGTCGGGGGGCAGGGCACGCGCCTGCGTCCGCTGACACTGGGCACGCCCAAGCCGCTGCTGCAGACCGCCGGTGTACCTTTCCTGGCCCACCAACTGGCCCGCGCGCGATCGTTCGGCGTGCGCCGGATCGTCTTCGCGACCTCCTACAAGGCGGCGATGTTCGAGCCCGCCTTCGGTGACGGCGCGGCGCTCGGGCTCTCGCTCGAATACATCACGGAAGAGACGCCGCTCGGCACCGGCGGCGCGATCCGCAACGCCGCGGAGGCGCTCACGTCGGGGCCCTCCGATCCGGTGCTCATCCTGAACGGCGACATCCTTTCCGGTCACGACATCGGAGATCAGGTGCGCACCCATCTCGCGCGCCAGGCCGCTGTAACGCTCCATTTGACCGAAGTGGACGATCCGACCAGGTTCGGGTGCGTGCCGACCGACGAGGAGGGCCGGGTGACGGCTTTCCTGGAGAAGACGCCCAACCCGGTCACCAACCGCATCAACGCCGGGTGCTACGTCTTCACCCGCTCGGTGATCGACTCCATCCCGCGCGACGAGGTCGTGTCGGTGGAGCGGGAGACCTTCCCCGGGCTGATCGAGTCGGGCGAGCTGGTGCTCGGTTACGCCGACCGCACGTACTGGCTCGACGTGGGCACACCCACCGCCTACGTCCAGGGCTCGCGCGACCTGGTGCTCGGCCGGCTGGCCTCGCCCGCGCTGCCGGGGCCGACCGGCGAATACCTGGCGCTCGAAGGGGCCAGGGTGTCCCCGGAGGCCAAGGTCAGGGGCGGCACGGCGGTCGGCGCCAGAGCCGTGGTCGAGGCGGGCGCCTCGGTGGTCGGGTCGGTGCTGAGCGACGACTGCGTCGTCGAGGCGGGCGCGTCCGTGACCGACTCCGTGGTGGGGCAGGGCGCGCGGGTCTGCGCGGGCACGGTGGTGCGCGATGCGTTGATCGGCGACGGCGCCATCGTGGGGCCGGGCAACGAGCTGCAGAACGGCGTGCGGGTCTGGCCCGGCGTCGAGTTGCCGGAGAAGGCGCTGCGTTACTCCAGCGACGTCTGAAGGGTCTGACCTGCTGCCGGAGCGCGGCACACTGGATGGGTGAGGGAGCGTTGGTGGGCGCCTGACGGGCCGCTTGACGTGGGGCTGGCGTTGCAGCCGCACAAGCGCGGCGGCGGTGACCCCACCTGGCGCCAGAGCGGTGACGGCGCCGTGTGGCGCACGTCCAGGACGCCCGACGGGCCGTGCACACTCAGGGTGAGCGTCGAGGCCGGTCGTGTGCACGGGCAGGCGTGGGGGCCCGGGGCGGAGTGGGCGTTGGAGGCGCTGCCGGGGCTGCTCGGGGGCCTGGACAACATTTCCGGATTTATCGTCAAACACGAGGTCTTGGCGGAGGCCGTTCGGAAAAATCCTGGCTTGCGGATCGGGCGGACGGGCCGGGTCATGGAGGCCCTCGTCCCGGCCGTCCTTGAGCAGAAGGTCGTCGGACGCGAGGCGTGGCGCGCCTGGCGCTGGCTGCTCGACCGGTACGGGGAGCCCGCTCCCGGACCCGCGCCCGAAGGGATGCGGGTGATCCCCGAGGCCGCGGTGTGGCGGCAGATCCCGAGCTGGCACTGGCATCGGGCCGGGGCCGAGGCCGTCCGCGCCAGGACCATCGCGAACGCCGCCTGGCACGCCGGCAAGCTGGAGGCCGCGGCCACCACGGAAGAACTCGACCGGCTGCTGCGGGCGCTGCCGGGGATCGGGGTGTGGACGTCGGCCGAGGTGCGCCAGCGCGCCCTGGGCGACCCCGACGCCGTCAGCGTCGGCGACTTCCACCTGGCCAAGCTCGTCGGCTACGCCCTGACAGGGGAGAAGACCGACGATGAGGGGATGTTGCGGCTGCTGGAGCCGTATTTGGGGCATCGGCATCGCGCGACGCTGCTCGTGTGGCTCACGGGCCTGCGCCCGCCCGCGCGGGGGCCGAGAATGGCAGTACGCGACTACAGGTCCTTCTGACACACCGGTCTTCGGCCAGTGGTGCCTGCTGACACGCCTGCCCTGGGTGCGGGTGGCGAACTCAGCCCGTCGTACTGTGCCGTTATGAGTCTTGTCAGTGATACCGCTGTTCGCCGTGCTCTGGCCCGTGCCCGCGACGGCAAGGCCCTCGACGTCACCGAGGCCACCGTGCTGCTGCACGCCCGGGGCGAGCACCTCGACACGCTGCTCGAACACGCCTCGCGCGTCCGCGACGCCGGCCTGCGGGCGGTGGGCCGCGAAGGTGTCATCACCTACAGCAGGAAAGTGTTCATCCCGTTGACGAGGTTGTGCCGGGATCGCTGTGGTTACTGCACGTTCGCGACCGCGCCGCACAAGCTGCCCGCGCCGTTCCTGAGCCCCGACGAGGTGTTGGAGATCGCCAGGCAGGGCGCGGCGATGGGGTGCAAGGAGGCGCTGTTCACGCTGGGGGACCGGCCGGAGGACCGGTGGCACCAGGCACGCGAGTGGCTCGACGCGCACGGTTACGACGACACGCTGTCCTACGTGCGGGCCATGGCCGTCAGGGTGCTGGAGGAGACCGGGTTGCTGCCGCATCTCAACCCCGGAGTGCTGAGCTGGCGTGACCTGCAGCGGCTCAAGCCGGTCGCGCCGTCCATGGGGATGATGCTGGAGACGACCTCGCGGCGGCTGTTCGAGGAGAAGGGGCAGCCGCACCACGGCTCGCCGGACAAGGATCCGGCCGTACGGCTGCGCGTGCTGGAGGACGCCGGGCGTACGAACGTGCCGTTCACCACCGGGATCCTGATCGGCATCGGCGAGAGCGTCACAGAGCGCGCCGAGTCGATCTTCGCCATGCGGCGGGTGGCACGCGAGTACGGGGCGATCCAGGAGGTCATCGTCCAGAACTTCCGCGCCAAACCGGATACGGCCATGCGCGGGCTGCCGGACGCCGACCTGCGGGAGCTCGCGGCCACCATCGCCGTCGCGCGCCTGGTGCTCGGGCCGCGCGTGCGGCTGCAGGCGCCGCCCAACCTGGTGGACTCCGAGTACGAGCTCATGATCCGGGCGGGCATCGACGACTGGGGCGGGGTGTCGCCGCTCACCCCTGACCACGTCAACCCCGAACGGCCGTGGCCGCAGATCGACGACCTGGCCGCCCGCACGGCCGAGGCCGGGTTCGTGCTGCGGGAGCGGCTGACGATCTATCCCGAGTACGTGCTGGCGGGGGAGCCGTGGCTGGATCCCCGGCTGGCCGCTCACGTCGCCGCCCTGGCGGATCCGGAGACCGGGCTGGCCCGCGAGGACGCGGTGCTCGAAGGGCGGCCGTGGCAGGAGCCCGACGGCGGGTTCCCCCTGTCGGCGGGGCGGGTGGATCTGCACGTGGAGGTGGACACGTCGGGGCGTACGCATGACCGGCGCGACGACTTCGACCACGTCTACGGCGACTGGGACGCCCTGCGCGACCGCCTCGCCCCTGCCCAGGCCCCGGACCCCGCCACCGAACGCCCGCTCGCCCCACCGGCGAGCGGCCCGGCGTCCGACGGCGCGGTCTCCAGCGGCCCAGCGTCCAGCGGCCCAGCGTCCGGCGGCCCAGCGTCCGGTGGCGGGGTCTCCGGTGGCCCGGTCTCCGATGGCCTGGCGTCCGGCGGCATGGTGTCCGGTGGGGGGCCGACGCCTGGGGAGGTGCGGCAGGCGCTCAGGCGGGCCGAGGCCGACCCCGCGGGCCTGACGGACGCCGAGGCCGTGGCGCTGCTCAGCGCGGAGGGCCAGGCGCTGGACGAACTGGCGGCCATCGCCGACGACCTCAGGAGGCAGGCCGCGGGCGACGAGGTCACCTACGTCGTCAACAGGAACATCAACTTCACCAACGTCTGCTACACGGGCTGCCGCTTCTGCGCCTTCGCCCAGCGCAGGACCGACGCCGACGCCTACACGCTCAGCCTCGACCAGGTGGCCGACCGCGCCCAGGAGGCGTGGGAGGCGGGCGCGACCGAGGTGTGCATGCAGGGCGGCATCCACCCCGATCTGCCCGGCACCGCCTACTTCGAGATCGCCAGGGCGGTCAAGGCCAGGACGCCGGAGATGCACGTGCACGCGTTCTCCCCGATGGAGGTCATCAACGGGGCGAGCCGGACGAACCTCTCGATCGAGGACTGGCTGCACGCGGCCAAGGAAGCGGGCGTGGACTCGCTCCCCGGGACGGCGGCGGAGATCCTCGACGACGACGTGCGCTGGGTGCTGACCAAGGGCAAGCTGCCCGCCCGGGAGTGGGTCGACGTCATCTCGACCGCGCACAAAGTGGGCATCCCGACGACGTCCACCATGATGTACGGCCACGTCGACAACCACCTGCACTGGGTCAGGCACATCAAGCTGATCAGGCGCATCCAGGAGGAGACGGGCGGCTTCTCGGAGTTCGTGCTGCTGCCGTTCGTGCACACAAGCGCCCCCATCTACCTGGCGGGCATCGCCAGGCCGGGCCCGACGGCGCGGGAGAACCGGGCCGTGCACGCGCTGGCCAGGATCCTGCTGCACGGCGCGATCAAGAACATCCAGTGCTCCTGGGTGAAGCTCCGCGACGACCTGTGCCGCCAGGTGCTCCATGGCGGGGTGAACGACCTCGGCGGCACCCTGATGGAGGAGACCATCAGCAGGATGGCGGGCTCGGAGAACGGCTCGTACAAGACCATCACAGAACTGCGCGAGATGGTCGAGGTCACCGGCAGGCCGGTCAGGCAGCGCACCACCGAGTACGGCGTTCCCGGCGCGGAGCGGCTGCGCGCGTCGGAGGCGAGCGACGGCGTCTGCCGGAGCGTCAGGCGTGTCCTGCCGATGGCCTAGTTGTAACGTGTTCTAACTACGACTTGCGCCTGCTATGGGAGTGGCTGGGAGAATCGTCATCCCCCTGGAGAGAGGTTAACCGTGCGGTTGGGTCGGCACCGCGCCGCGCTGTCCCCCGAGCAGCGACGGAGGAAGGCGCTCCAACGCGGCATCCTGGCCGGGCTCACTGCGGTGGCCATCGTGGCGGGCGCCCTCGTCGTGGTGTTCGGCGGCGCCGGCCCGCTGTGCACCACACGAGAGCCTGTTCTGGTCAGCGTGGTCGCCGCGGTCGACGTGGCCCCCGCGGTCATGGAGGCCGCGGGAGGCTTCAACGAGACGAAGACGTCGGTGGGCGGGCGGTGCGTGCTGGTCCAGGTGACCGAACAGCCGCCGGCCACCGTCCTGCGTACGCTGATCGGCGACAGGGCGGGCGTGCTGCGCGAGCGCCCCGACGGCTGGATCGCCGACTCCTCCGCCTGGATCAGGCTGGCCCGCCAGCAGGGCGCTAGCGCGCTGCCCGCCGGTGAGAGCGTGGTGGCGACGTCGCCGCTGGTGTTCGCCACCCGCTCGTCGCTGGCGCAACGATTCTCCGTGGGAAAGACGGAGATGAACTGGCGGATGGTCTTCCCCTCGACCGTCCGCGGGCGGCTGACGCCCAACGCGGACGAGCCCGACATCGTCCGCGTGCCAGACCCGTCACTGGCCGGGGCGGGCATCGCGACCGTGGCCGCCGCCAGGGACGTCGTCGGCACCGGCCCAGAGGCGGACAAGGCGCTGACCGCGTTCGTCCGGTGGGCGCAGGCCGGCTCCGCGCCCGACTACCGCAGCATGCTGGCCGCCGTGGACGACCGCACGTTCTGGCAGCGCCCGGTCGTCATCGTCCCCGAGCAGTCGGTCCGGAACCGCAACCTGCGCCCCTCCTCCGACCCGGTCGTCGCGCTGCACCCGCGCGAGGGCACGATCAACCTCGACTATCCCTACGTCGTCACCGCCACCGACCCGACGGTCGCCGAGGCGTCCACGGCCTTCGCCGACTGGCTGAAGGGCCCCCGCGCCCAGGAGATCGTCCGGCGGGCGGGCTTCCGTTCCGGCGACGGCGTTCATGGCCCCATCTCGCCTGGGCCGCAGATCCCGTCCACGGCCCCGAAGACCAGGCAGTCGGTCTCGCCGCAGGACATCGACGAGGCGTTACGCGCCTGGAGCAGGCTGGCCCCGCCGACGAACATCCTCGTCCTGACCGACACCTCCAAACACATGGCCGAGCCGCTGAAGGGCGGCACCAGGCTGAGCGTGGCGCTGTCCGCGGCCAAGATCGGGCTGCAGCTGTTCCCCGACTCCACGCACATGGGCCTGTGGGAGTTCGCCGACAAGGTCGGGCGCGTCAAGGGTTACCAGGAGCGGGTCGGGCTCGGCCCGATCAACGAGCCGGAGACGGGCCAGGTGGTCCGCCGCGGCCGGCTCGACGAGCTGACCAGCACGATCACCGCCCATCCCAAGCTGGACAGCTCGCTCTACGACGCCATCCTCAGCGGCTTCCGCAAGGTGTCGGGCGACTACCGCGAGGAGATGAACAACACGCTCCTGGTGATCACGTCGGGCCGGGACGACGGCAAGGGCACGAACCTGGCCCAGCTCCTCGACCACCTGCGCCGCACCTGGAACCCCGACAAACCTGTTCAGATCATCGTCATCGCGTTCGGCAAGGGCGTGGACCGCGGCGGCCTGTCGCAGATCGCGGCCGCCACGAACGGCTCGCTGCACGAGGCCCAGGAGCCGGGGGAGATCATCGACGTGTTCCTGGGAGCCCTGGCCCGCAGACTCTGCCACCCCGCCTGCAAGCCGATGGCATAGAAAAAGGGGGCGCACCGGCGCCCCCTTTTCCGTTGCGGTTCAGACCAGCTGCCGGAGCGCGGAGACGCGAGGCGGTTCCTGGCCAGCGAGCGAGGTGCGGGCCTGAACGCAGCCGATCAACTGATCCGGACGTCGATGCAGGAGTAGAAGGCGTTGGCGGTGTCGGAGATGTTCCAGATCGCCAGGACCTTCTGCCGGCCCGAGTAGCCGGACAGGTTGACCGTGTGCGAGACCGTCGCCGGCGGCTGCTGGCCGTTGCCGTTGAACACGGCCACCCGCGTGTTGCCGATGTAGTACTCGTAGTTGAGCGTGGCGTGCCTGGCGGTGAACGTCCAGTTGAAGGTCACCGTCTTGCCTACCGACGCGACGGGCCATGGCTTGCTCTCGTCGCTGAGCTGCGCGAACCGTCCCACGTTGGCGTGGCAGCTTCGCAGTCCCTTCGGGCCTTCCACGCTCTGCGGCTCGTAGATGATGTCGCCGCAGTTGGACACCTTGCCCTGGGCGCAGTTGGCCTGTCGGCTCGGGGGTGAGTTCACGTAGCCGTGCGCGAACGCCGGCGCCGTGTTGAAGATCGTGGTGGCGATGGCGATCACCGCCACCGCCACCAATGTGAGCGTCCTTCTCATGGAGCAGCTCCTTTACATGGGGGGATAACTCAAATGTAAAGGAAACTTTCCTAACGGTAAATAGGGTGTTGACCGGCGTCGGAAGTGCCGGTCAGCGCGTGACGATGAAGTCCGCAGGGTCGCGCGGGGCACGATCGCGCGGCGGGGCGGCCGCGTGCCCGACGGCCACGCAGCCCATCGGGTCCCACGTGCCGGGCAGGTCGAGCACCTCGCGCACGACAGGGCGGCAGAACATCGTGGACGACACCCACGCCGAGCCGAGCCCCTCGACGGCGAGCTGGATCAGGAAGTTCTCCACCCCCGCGCCCGTGGCCACCACGAACATCTCCCGCTCCGAGGCGTTGCGCCGATCGTCCCTGTAGGTGTGGGAGCCCTCCATCACCAGGCACGGCACGACCAGGTAGGGCGCGTTGCGCAGCACGTCGCCGCGCCTGACGCGCTTGGCGATCGACTGCTCGGTGAACCCGTCGCCGCGCAGGTCCTCGATCCAGGCATCCCGCATCGCGTCGAGCAGTTTCGTCCTGGTCTCCGGCGACTCCACCAGCACGAACCGCCACGGGGTCGTGTGGTGCGGCGCCGGCGCGGCGATGCCCGCCGCCACCGCCCTGCGCACCGCCTCCCGATCGACTGGGAGGTCGGAGAACTCCCTGATGGTACGGCGGGCGAACACCACGTCGCGCGACCCGTAGCGGAACAGGTCTTCGTCGGCCGGCCGCACCAGGGGCCTGACCCCCGGGCCTTCGTCCTCGGTCACCAGGTGCGCCAGCCCGCGCACGATCGCGACGGGCACCCCGGCGAGCTTGCCCTTGACCAGTTCGGCCGCGCCCGCGATCTCGTCGGCCAGCGCCGTGACGGTGGCGTTGAGCGCGTTGCCGTAGCCGTCGAAGACGCCGCGGAAGTCGTCGAGCGGGCGCAGGCCGGCCACTCCGATGGCCACGTCGGTGAGCCCGTTGCGCCACGGCCGCCCGAACGTGTCGGAGACGATCACGCCCGCGTGCACCGGCAGGCCGCTCCTGAGGCGCCTGGCCGAGGCGTCGGGGTCCTCAGGCAGGAGCAGCACGGTGCCTGGCTCGGTGTTGGAGGCGTCCACGCCGGCGGCGGCCATGACGAAGCCATGGCGGGTCTGGGAGATCACGGTGTCGCCGCGCCTGGCGACCACGCGCTCGGTCTCGTCCTCGATGGCCTGTACGCGGTCGGGCGCCCGGCGGATCCGGCCCTCGGCCTTGCTCACGATCTTGGACGTGATGACGACGATGTCGCCGTCCCGCAGGTCGGCGTCTTTGAGCAGGGCGGCGATGTCGTCCCCCGGCCGCACCTCGCCGATGCCCGCCACGGCGATCACTTCCAGCCGCCCCGGCGTCTCCCCGCTCATCGACCCGCCCCTTCCGCACCCCGCATGACTTCCAGCACCTCTCGCATCGCCCCGGCGCCGCTCATCGCCCTGTCCCCGCGGACACTCCATGGCGAGCCTTTCCAGCCACCTGGGCGCCGTTCATCGGCCCGCTCCTTCCGCGCCCTGCGGACACTCCATGGCGAGCCTTTCCAGCCGCCTCGGCGCCGTTCATCGGCCTGTTCCTTCTGCGGTCGGCCGCAGGGGGCCTGGGGCCGTAGCCCCCCTTTGGGGGACGCGTGGCGGGGCCGGGCGGGTGGTCATCGGGTGAGCTCCAGGGCGAGGTTGAGGGCGGTGCGGGCGATGTCGGCGGCGGCGTCGGCGTCGTGCATGAGGATCGGCCGGGCCGGCACGCGTACGCCGTCGAGCGCCACCCCTTCGTCCTCCTCCGCCACCAGCCACCCGTCGATCAGCTCGGCCCCGTACAGTTCCAGGACGGCCTGGGCCGTCGTCTCCACCCCGATGGCCGTCAGGCAGGCGTCGGCCATGCCCCTGACCGGCGCCCCGCCGATGATGGGCGACACGCCCACGACGGTCTTGGGCAGCAGGGCGTCGCGGATGCCGGGAACCTGCAGGATCGTGCCGATGCTCACGACCGGGTTGGACGGCGGCAGGATGACCACGTCGGCCTGCTCGATGGCCTCCAGCACACCGGGCGCGGGCTTGGCGGTGTCGACCCCCACCAGCGCGAACGACTGGGCGGGCACGGAGGCGCGCAGGCGTACCCACCACTCCTGGAAGTGGACGGCGCGCCTGCCGTTCTCGTCGTCGATCACCACGTGCGTCTCGCAGCGGTCGTCGGTCATCGGCAGCAGCCGCACGCCCGGCTGCCAGCGCGTGCACAGCGCCTGGGTGATCTGCGAGAGCGGGTAGCCGGCCTCCAGCATCTGCGAGCGCACGATGTGGGTGGCGAAGTCGCGGTCGCCGAGCCCGAACCACTGCGGCTCCACGCCGTACGCGGCCAGTTCCTCCTTGACCACGTGGGTCTCCTTGGCCCGGCCCCAGCCCTGCTGCTCGTCGATGCCGTTGCCCAGGGTGTACATCACGGTGTCGAGATCGGGGCATACCCGCAGGCCGAACAGGGTGATGTCGTCGCCCGTGTTGCCGATGACGGTGATCGTGGCGTCGGGCGCGGTCGCGCGCAGGCCGCGCAGGAAACGGGCGCCGCCGATGCCGCCCGCGAGTGACACGATGTGCATGCGGACCAGTCTTTCACCGGTCTCTGACAACCCCGTCGCGGGAGGGGTTGCTTCGACTGTTTAAAGATGAACTACGCGGTTTTGTGATGTAAGAGGTTTCTGGGACTCCCGCCGGGCATGTCGGTGATGTGGCAAACTCCCTTCGGGCCAAAGGGTCCATTGGGGGTTGTTGTGAGCAAACTTGACGTAGCGCGGCTGAGGGAGCCGGCCGCCTGGATCATGCTCGTCGTGGGGCTGATGGACGTCGTGCTGGCGATCGGGAAGATCCTGATCAGCTCGACCTTCGGCTCCTCGTTCGCCGATCGTGCGGCCGTGAACTTCTTCGGCCTGACGAGCCCCGTCAACGTGGCGTTGCTGCTCGGGTCGGTGCTGCTCCTCACCAAGATCGGCGAACCGTCACCCAAGGCCAAGCCGGTCATGTACGGGGCGGCGGCCGGGCTGTTTCTGGCGACCGTGTTCGGCCTGCTGGCGCTGCTGGCCGGGCTCTTCGCGGGGAACGGGGGGTGGGGGACCATCCAGCTCGTGTTCCAGGGGGTGCCCCAGCTCGCGCTGGCCGCCATCGCGCTGGTCTACCTGCTTCCGCAGGTGCTGCCGGAACGGCCGGCCGCTCAGGTGTACCAGCCCCAGTTCGGTCAGCAGCCCCCGTTCTTCGGCCAGCAGTCGCAGCAGTTCGAGCAGCCCCAGCCCGGGTACGGCCAGCAGCCCCCCGCTTACGGCCAGCAGCCCGACTACGGCCAGCAACCTCCCGGTCAGCAGCCCCCCTTCGCACAGCAGCCGCCGTCGGGTCAGCAGCCGGGTTACGCGCAGCAGCAGCCTCCGTCCGGCCAGCAGCCGGGTTACGGACAGCAGCAGCCTCCGTCCGGCCAGCAGCCGGGCTATGGCCAGCAGCCCAGTTTTGAGCAGCAGCCCGGGTACGAGCAGCAGCAGCCGACCGGGCCGCAGCCCGGCTATGGGCAGCAGCAGCAGAGCTTCGGCGGTCAGCCCGAGCAGCCCGACCCGCAGGCCGCCTACGCCCAGCAGCAGCAGGAGCCGTTCCAGCAGCCGATCAGGGCCGCGCTGCCCGCCGCCCCCTCGGACCAGCGCCCGCCCGAGCAGCAGCCCGACCACGGCTACCAGCCGCAGAGCTTCGGCCAGGACCCGGCCTACGGCCAGCACCCCTACGCCCCGGCCGACACGGCCCCCGCCGCCCAGGACTACGCGACTCCGCCCGCCCAGGAGTACGCCACCCCAGCGGCCCAGGAGTACGCAACCCCCACGGCTCAGGAGTACGCCACCCCTCCGGCGGCTCCTGAATACGCCACCCCTCCGGCGGCTCCCGGGTACGCCACCCCGCCCGCCGAGTACCAGCCCGCCCCGTACGTCCCCGCGGACAGCCAGCCGAACATGTACGGCCAGCCGAGCCCGAACCCCTACGCGCCCCAGGCCAACGACCAGCAGAGCCCGTACGCCCCGCCCGCGGACCAGCAGAGCCCGTACGCGCCGCCGGACACCGCGCCCAACGCCTTCGCCGGCCAGCCCGCCTATCCGGGTGGCGAGACCGCCCCGAACGTCCCGTTCGCGGCCCCGACCCCGGAGCCCCCGCAGCAGCCCGGCTACGGCCAGAACGCCTTCGACCAGCAGAGCGGTCAGCCGTTCACCGGCTACTCCGGCCACGAGTACGGGGCCCCGCAGGGCTACCAGGAACCCGACCCGCCCGTCGACCCGCGCTCCCAGCAGCTCATGGACGCCTACCAGCAGGCGGAGACGTACCAGACCTCCTCCGGCCAGCACTCCATGCCCGGCGCCCAGCCGGAGCTGCGGGTTCCTGACTACTCCAGCGCCCCCGGGTCGTACGACCAGCCGTTCGGCCACCCGCAGCAGCAGCCCGCCTATGAGCCCCAGCAGGGTCAGTACCAGCCCGGCCACCAGGCCGCCCCCGGCTGGCCGGAGCCCCCGCCCCCGGGCGGTGTTGAGTCAACCATGCGAATCGGCGGCGGCACGTCATTCGGCGGCGATCAGCGCCGTCCCGGAGACGACCCGATCGACCCGACCGCCATATACACCCCCAATGAGCCACGCAGGTAACGGACCGGCAATGAACGGCTAGAGAGAAGGTGGGCCACGGGCGGGCGTCTTTCCCGCCCTGGTACGGTTCGGACCGCTGACAGCGTTGAACGAGCCAGGCCGGTGCCATGCGCGAAGGTGTCGGCCGGGTGCGAACATCACATGCCATGCACACCGGGGCGAGATCTGGTCTTTCCCCGGATACCCGCATGCCGCTTGACGTCGGCTACAGCACACGCGTGTAATTACAACCATGTTGTTACGCCTTCCAATGGGTGGGTAGTAAGGAAGGCGTCCATGGGGGGCTCCATTGCGGGCGGGCGGCAGGGAGGTGTGCAGTGACCGATCCGGTCATCGCACAGGATCAGCTTGACGCTGAAGAACTCGGTTGGCAGGAGCGTGCGTTGTGCGCGCAGACCGATCCGGAGGCGTTCTTTCCGGAGAAGGGCGGCTCCACCCGAGAGGCCAAGAAGGTCTGCCGATCGTGCGAGGTCCGTGCCGAGTGTCTCGAATATGCACTCGAGCACGATGAGCGGTTCGGCATCTGGGGTGGGTTGTCCGAGCGGGAGCGCAGACGGATTAAACGCCAGGCCGTGTAGGTATAGCCGGGAAGGGGTACGCGGGTCGCCCGTGTGCCCCTTCCCACCTGTTCGCAGGCGCCTCCGCCTCCTGGTCCAACCGGGTGAAACCGAACGACAGGAGGCCGCAATGACCGCGATCATCGGGGTCAGGACCGTCGCCGTCACCGACCAGAACCGTGCCGTCGACTTCTACGTCGGCATCCTCGACAAGCGGCCTCGTGATCGTCTGAAGGCGACCAGGAGGCGGCGGCCCCGACGGTGGTCCGGGGTGTCCCTAACGGCGGGGCCGTCCCAGGGGTGTTCCTAGCGGCGGTCGTCGTAGCCCGGGTCGACGGTCTCGGGGGAGAGGCCGAGGAGGGTGGCGACCTGTTCGACGACCGTGTCGTGGACCATGGCGCCCAGCATGTCGCGGTCTCGCGCACGTGCCTCAAGGGGACGCCGGTACACCACGACCGACGCCGGGCTCTGGCCGCTGGCCGCGTCGGCCCGTCCGAACGGGATCGGGTCGGAGCCCAGGCTCGGGCCGTCGCCCAGCTCGCTCAGCGGGGGCACCTCCTCCACCGCGAACTCCACGGCGGAAAGCTGGCGCTCCCACCGGGGCCGGAGCCGGTCGACGGCGTCGAGGACGAGGTCGTCGAAGCGTTCGCTGCGGGACTTGGCCATCGGGACGTGGGAGGGGGCGAGCGGGCCGCGGAGGCCGCGACCGTGGCGATCGCGCCGTCTGGGACCGCGCTTTGGAGTCACGCAGGCAAGTCTAGGGTGCCGGTCCGCCCGATCCGAGGAGTGGCGCCGCCTGCTTCCGTGAGTGATCCGCACAAGCGAGGGTTGCGTCACATACGCGGGGCGCGGAAAGGAGTTCCGTTGATCCCCCATGGGGAGGCGCAGGGAGTGGCGTCGGACGTTTCCTGGCTGGTCACGCGAGAATGGGCCGGAGGGGCGGCGCCATCGGGGCAGTTGGGTGGAAAGCCTGCGACAGGTGTCCGAATTGTGGCGACACGCTCGTTAAGAGTGCTCAGATAGTGGCGCCTCGCACTCTTACCAGATACGGTCCCTCCGTGAGCCCCGTCCGCCGCTGTTCCCGCACCGCCTGCAGCCAGCCTGCCGTCTTCACGCTCACGTACGTGTACGCCGACTCGACCGCTGTTCTCGGCCCCCTGGCGACGTACGCGGAGCCACACTGTTATGACCTGTGCGCAGAACATGCCGAGCGGCTGACCGCTCCCCGCGGCTGGGAGGTGGTACGGCTGCCGACGGACGGCGCCTCGCCCAGCTCCGACGATCTCGAGGCGCTGGCCAACGCGGTCAGGGAGGCCGCGCGGCCCGCGCCGTCCGGCAGCGGTGAACCGGTCGGCCAAGGGGTCGAGGTCGGCCGCCGCGGCCACCTGCGCGTTCTGAGGTCGGCTCAGCAGCATCGCGACCGGTAGGCTCGTTTTACACGGAGGAAACGACCTAAGGGCGGAGCTGGAGAGTGGGCGACCTCGCCAAGATCTTCAAGGCGTACGACGTTCGCGGGGTGGTTCCCGACGAGTTCGACGAGCAGACCGCCGAGGCCGTGGGCGCGGCCTTCGTCGAGGTGACCGGCGCGGAGTCGGTCGTGGTCGCGCATGACATGCGTGAGTCGTCCGTTCCGCTGGCCGCGGCCTTCGTCCGTGGGGCCCGTTCGCGCCGCGCCGACGTCGTGCACGCCGGGCTCGGCTCCACCGACCTGCTCTACTACGCCAGCGGCAGCCTCGGGCTGCCGGGCGTGATGTTCACCGCCAGCCACAATCCCGCCCGCTACAACGGCATGAAGATGTGCAGGTCGGGCGCGGTGCCCATCGGCGGCGACTCGGGGCTGAGCGAGATCCGCGACAGGGCCGCCGAGCTCGTCGGGGTGACGGCGGAGCCCGTCGGGTCCTTGATCGAGAAGGACCTGCTGTCCGGGTACGCCCACCACCTGCGCTCGCTCGTCGACCTGTCGGGCATCAGGCCGCTCAAGGTCGTCGTCGACGCGGGCAACGGCATGGGCGGCCACACCGTCCCCGCCGTGTTCGACGGGCTACCGATCGAGCTGGTCCCGCTCTACTTCGAGCTCGACGGCGAGTTCCCCAACCACGAGGCCAACCCGATCGAGCCGCAGAACCTCGTCGATCTCCAGCGGGCCGTCGTCGAGAGCGGGGCCGACATCGGGCTGGCCTTCGACGGCGACGCCGACCGGTGCTGGGTGATCGACGAGCGCGGCGAGTCCGTCTCGCCGTCGGCCATCACGGCGCTGGTCGCCGCGCGTGAGCTGGCCAAACACCCGGGCGCGACGATCATCCACAACCTGATCACCTCGCACGGCGTGCCCGAGATCGTGCGCGAGCACGGCGGGGTTCCCGTGCGCACACGCGTCGGGCATTCCTTCATCAAGGCCGAGATGGCCCGCAGGGACGCCGTCTTCGGCGGCGAGCACTCGGCCCACTACTACTTCCGCGACTTCTGGTTCGCCGACTCGGGGATGCTCGCGGCCATGCACGTGCTGGCCGCGCTGGGCGAGCAGGAGCGCGCGCTGTCGGAGACAGTCGGCGCCTACGCGCGCTACCACGCCTCCGGAGAGATCAACAGCGCCGTGGCCGACCAGGGCGAGGCGCTGCGGCGGGTCCGGGAGGCGTTCGCCGGGCGCGGTGAGTTCGACGAGCTCGACGGGCTGACCGTCACCGGTCCCGATTGGTGGTTCAATCTCCGGGCGTCCAACACCGAGCCGCTGCTCAGGCTGAACGCCGAGGCGGCCGACCAGACCAAGATGTCGGCGATCAAGGACGAGGTCCTCGCCATTGTGGGAAAGGTGACAGAGTGAAGATCGACGACTGGCTGCTGGAAATCCTGGCCTGCCCGGCGTGCAAGGCGTCGCTGCGTGCCGAGAGCGAGACAGAAGAGCTGGTCTGCACGGGTTGTGGCCTGATCTACCCGGTTCGCGATGACATTCCCGTCCTGCTCGTAGACGAGGCCAGGAAGCCGTGATCTGGGAGCCGGAGCGGCTCGACGACCAGCGTCACCTGAGTGAGGGCGATCCCGGCGGCATGCTGCCCGCGGTCGCGGCCTCGGCGGCGCACGTACGCACCGGCTACCGCACCGCCGTCGAGTCCCGTCTCGACCGCCTGGCCGATCACGGGCGCCCGCGCGCCATCGTGGTGGCGGGCATGGGCGGCTCCGGCATCGCCGGCGACATCCTGGCGGCGGCGGCCGGCAACGGCGCGCCGCTGCCGATCGTGACCCTGCGCTCCTACCAGCTCCCCGGCTGGGTGGGCGCCACCGATCTGGTCATCGCCGTGTCCGGCTCGGGCGACACCGAGGAGACGCTGTCCGTCGCCACCCAGGCCGTGCGGCGCGGCTGCTCGCTCCTCGGAGTGGGGCCCGCGGGCTCTGCGCTGGAGGCCATCGCCGTCCAGGCGTCCGCGCTCTACGTGCCGGTGCCGGTCACCGGCACGTCCAGGGCGAACATCTGGCTGCTCGCCGTCCCGCTGATCGTGGCCGCGGCCGAGCTGCGCTTCGTGCCGGCCGACGCCGAGTTGTTCGAGCGGGTGGCCAAGTCGCTGGAGGACATGGCCCACCGGTGCCGGCCGTCCAGCGAGTCGTTCATCAACCCGGGCAAGGCGCTGGCGCTCGATCTGGCCGAGAGCGTGCCGATGATCTGGGGGTCGTCGCAGGCGGCGGCCGTGGCGGCCTACCGGCTGGTCTGCCAGCTCGGCACGAACGCGAAATATCCCGCCGTCTACGGCGAGCTGCCGGAGGCCGATCACAATCTGGTGGAGGTTTTCGACGGGCCGCTGGCCGAGCGCGACATCTTCTCCGACACGGCCGGGCGCACGCTCAGGCTCGTCGTGCTGCGCGACGCCGAAGAGCATCCGCAGGTGACGCGGCGGCGCGAAACCTCGCTGAGGCTGGCCCGCGAGCGTGACGTGCCGGTCACCGAACTGGCGGCGGAGGGCACGCATCCGCTGGAGCGAATGGCCGGCCTCATCGCGCTCGGCGACTATGCCAGCACCTATCTGGCGCTGGGATACGCCATTGATCCGACCCCTGCGTCGGCGATCACGGAGATAAAGGCGAGAAATTCCCAATAGGATCCCCTTTTCAGGCCTTTGAATGTGATCTTTATGAGTGGAGAAGATCGGTGAGCGCGAGCGGCGGAACCAAGGCAATCATTGCGGCATTGACCGCGAACTTGGCGATCGCCGTCGCCAAGTTCGTGGCCGCGTTCTTCACCGGGTCCTCGTCGATGCTGGCTGAGGGCATCCACTCGGTCGCCGACTCGGGCAACCAGGTGCTGCTGCTGGTCGGCGGCAAGCGGGCGGCCAGGGCGAGCACCAGGGAACACCCGTTCGGCTACGGCCGCGAACGCTACTTCTACGCCTTCGTGGTGGCCGTGGTGCTGTTCACGATCGGCGCGGCGTTCTCCCTCTACGAGGGCGTTCACAAGATCAGCGATCCGCAGGGCGTGGATGCGCCGATCTGGGCGTTCGCGGTGCTGATCTTCGCGATCATCGCCGAGGGATTCTCCTTCCGCACGGCCATTCGCGAGTCGAACCTCGTACGCGGCAAGCAGTCCTGGATCTCCTTCATCCGCCGTTCCAAGTCGCCCGAGCTGCCGGTCATCCTGCTGGAGGACCTCGGTGCGCTGCTCGGTCTGGTCTTCGCGCTGTTCGGCGTGACGATGGCGGTCATCACCGGCGACGGCGTCTGGGACGGCGTCGGCACCCTGATGATCGGCGTGCTGCTGGCCGTGATCGCGGTCGTGCTGGCCATCGAGACCAAGTCGCTGCTGGTCGGCGAGGGCGCCTCGCCGGACATGGAGAACCAGATCAGGGCCGCCCTCGAAGGGGCGCCCGAGGTGGCGCGGGTCATCCACATGCGCACCCTGCACCTGGGGCCCGAGGAACTGCTGGTGACGGCGAAGATCGCGGTCGAGCACAACGACACGGCCGCCGAGGTCGCCCAGGGCATCGACGAGGCCGAGCGCCGCATCCGCGAGGCCGTGCCGATCGCCCGCGTGATCTACCTGGAACCGGACCTGGACCGGCAGCGCACCTCCACCGCGGGCACAACCTCGGCTTGAGAGGTCATGAACCCTCCTTCGTCGGGCCCATGTTTCCTGCTTATTGATGACCTCGACAAGCTCGGTCATGAGGCGAGGGGCGCCGGGTTGAGGCGGGGGAGCCGCAGCCGGCGCCGGAAGCGGCCCACGGTGATGAACGCCTCGGCCTGCAGCGCGGAGACCCCGATGCGCGGCAGGTCGCGGGCGTTCGGATAGATCACGAAACGCGGCTCCCAGATCGGCCGGAACTTGGCGTTGAACCGATACAGCGACTCGATCTGGAACCAGTGCGACAGAAAGATCAGCACGCCCCGCCAGGCACGCAGCACCGGGCCCGCGCCGAGGCGCTCGCCGCGGGCCAGGGCCGCGCGGAACATGGCGAAGTTCAGTGAGACCTGGGTGATGCCCAGGGACGGCGCGGCCTGCAGGGTCTTGACGATCAGCAACTCGTTCAGCCCGGGATCGGCGTCGTGGGCGCGGCGCATGAGGTCGAGCGAGGCGCCGCGCGGCCCCCACGGGACGAAGTGCAGCACGGCCTTGAGCTCGCCGTCCTTGGCGGCGGTGGCCACCAGGCAGTCGGTGTCGGCGGGGTCGCCGAAGCGGCCGAGCGCCATGGAGTAGCCGCGTTCCGTCTGGCTGCCCCGCCAGGCGTCGGCCGCCTGCCGCATGCCGTCCAGCTCCTCCTCGCTCAGGGCGGAGACGCGCTGGACCCGGCAGGTGTAGCCGGCGCGTTCCGTTCTGTTGACCATCTGGCGGACGTTGCGCATCGCGCGGCCCTCCAGCGTGAAGTCGGCGACCTCCACTATGGCCTCGTCGCCGATCTCCAGCGCGGACATCCCGGCCTCGCGCGTCCACACCTCGCCGCCGGTCTCGCCGCAGCCGATCACCGCGGGAACCCAGGCGTGCCTCCTGGCCTCGCCCATGAACACCTTGATCGCGGCCGGCCAGGCCTCCGGGTCGCCGATCGGGTCGCCGCTGGCCAGCATGACCCCCGCCACGACGCGATAGGCGATGGCCGCCTTGCCCGACGGCGAGAACAGCACGCTCTTGTCGCGCCGCAGCGCGAAGTAGCCCAGCGAGTCGCGCTCGCCGTGCCTGGACAGCAGCTCGCGCAGGCGCCGCTCGTCCTCCTCTGAGAGCTCCGCGACCGGCCGCGCGGGGCGCAGCGCCAGGTAGAGCGTGGTGACGGCGGTCAGCGTGCCGAGCGCGAGCAGCGAGAAGTAGACCAGGTCGGAGGCCCGCGCGCTGGTGAACGTGATCGGGCCCTCGATTCCCGCCAGGCCGAGCAGCACGTGTTCGAGCCGGTTGAGGACGGTCGGATGGCCCATGACGGACTGGTGCACGCTGACGATCAGGAAGCCGAGGCCGACGTCGATGGCGCAGAGCACGAGCAGGTTGCCCAGGGCCCGCCAGCGCGAGCGCGGATCGGGCAGCGCCGCGAACTCCCTGCTGCCCGCCACGAGCGCCGCCAGGAGGGCCAGGCTGATGAGCGCGGCGACGACGTGCTGGTGCAGGATGCTGATGGCGGCGCTCACCGGCAGCAGCACGACGACCGCGCGCCAGGCGCGCACCTTCCTCCTGCGCAGCGCGTGCGCGATCATCACCAGCAGGATGCCCACGACCAGCGAGGTCGCCCGTGCGACGGTGGTGACGATGCCCGGAAGAAGCTCGGACCACGCGCCAATCCTGCTCTGCCCGAAATGCGGGAGCACGGCCTTGGCGATGTCGAGCAGGCCGATCGTCAACGACGCGTAGCCGGCGGCCGAGGGGATCCACGAATGCTTCACGCTTGAGGATTGAAGACCCGGCGTAATCTGCGCGTTAACTTCCGGCTTACGGCCGGGCCTGTATTCCAGTCTCATGGACCTCACCTCGGTCGGGTTGACGCTCACGACGTCGGCGCTCGCGGTCGCCGCCGTCGTCGCCACGGTGTGGTTGTGGCCGAGGCTGAGCGCCAGGAGTTGGCGCGCGGTGACCGGCCGGGTGGGCGTGCTCGTCCTCTGCCAGGCGCTCACGCTGGCCGCGACCGGGCTGGGCGTCAACGCGTACTTCGCTTTCTACAGCTCGTGGGGCGATCTGCTCGGCACCGACACAGGGACGGCGCCGATCACGATCGCCGCCTCGGGTCTGCGGGTGCTGAGCAGTCGCACGGTGCCGGGCGGGCGGATCGAGCAGGTCATCCTGCCGGGGCCGACCACGCGGCTGAGCGAGGAAGCGTATGTTTTCCTCCCTTCAGCGTACTTCCGGGACACGACGCGGCGCTTTCCCGCGATCCTCTCGCTCACCGGCTACCCCGGCGATCCGCGCAACCTCATGACCCGGCTCGACCTGCCGGGACGAATGGCGAAGGCGATCGCCCTGCACCAGGTCCAGCCCACGATCCTGGTGATGACGCGGCCCAGCGTGGTGCTCCCGCGCGACACGGAGTGCGTGGACGTGCCGCGTGGGCCGCGCGTGCAGGCGTACTTCGCCGACGACGTCAGGCGCGACATGATCGAGCACTACCGGGCCGCGGAGGGGCGCGACTCCTGGGGCGTCCTCGGCGGCTCGACCGGCGGCTACTGCGCGCTCAAACTCGCGATGAGCCGTCCTGAGGCGTTCTCGGCCGCGGTCTCGCTCTCCGGCTACTACAAGACGATCGTCGACGGCACCACCGGCGATCTCTTCCGCGGGGACAAAGGGGTCGAACACCGCAACGACCTCATGTGGCGGCTGGCGAACCTGCCCGCGCCGCCCGTGAACGTGCTCGTCACCAGCAGCCGGAAGGGGGAGAGCAACTATGACGCGACCGAGCGGTTCCTGGCGGCGGTGAAAGCGCCGATGCGGGCGTCGTCGCTGATCCTGCCGAGCGGGGGGCACAACTTCAACACCTGGAACAGAGAGCTTCCCCAGGCGCTCCCGTGGCTGGCCCAGCAGCTCACCGTGCCGTGACGCCCTCACGCGCCGGCCGTTCGGCCGCCGGGCGGGCGCAGGAGGCGCAGAGCCTTCTCCTTCTCGAAGTCCAGGGCGCGGCGGGGCACCTGGATGCGGCCGATCCGCACCCCGAGGTCGCGCACGGCCGCCGCCACCGTGGGCTCGCTGAGCACCCGCAGCGCGAACGCCAGTTCGGCGGGAGAGACGTCGAACTGCTTCTCCAGCTCCACCCCCTGCGCCACGGCGGCCAGCTCTTCCGGTCCGAACCGCCGGTGGGCGCCCTGCTCCCGCACCGGCGGCAGCAGGCCGAGTGCCTCCCGGTATCGGAGCATTCGCGGGGACATGCCGAGCCGCTTGGCGGCTTCCGTGATGCGCATTCTTACATTCTTACGTCAGATTCACCGTTGTGTGGATGCGACCTGCACCGGACGCCGCCTAGACTCGTCCGCGACAACCATCCGTCAGCGCGAGGGGACACCCGATGGACTTCAAGGTCGCAGACCTTTCACTTGCCGACTTCGGCCGCAAGGAGATCCGGCTCGCCGAGCACGAGATGCCCGGCCTCATGGCGGTCCGCAAGGAGTACGCGGCCTCCCAGCCCCTTCGCGGCGCGAAGATCATGGGCTCCCTGCACATGACGATCCAGACCGCCGTCCTCATCGAGACGCTGGTCGCGCTCGGCGCCGAGGTCCGCTGGGTGAGCTGCAACATCTTCTCCACCCAGGACCACGCCGCCGCCGCGGTGGTCGTCGGCCCCAACGGCACCCAGGACGACCCACAGGGCGTCCCGGTGTTCGCCTGGAAGGGCGAGACGCTGGAGGAGTACTGGTGGTGCACCGAGCAGGCCCTCACCTGGCCTGACGGGGACGCCCCCAACATGATCCTCGACGACGGCGGCGACGCCACGCTCCTCGTGCACAAGGGCGCCGAGTACGAGAAGGCCGGCGCCGTCCCCGCCGCCACCGCCGAGGACCCGGAGGAGTGGCACGTCATCATCGACCTGCTCACCCGCACGGTCGGCGCCGACAAGAGGTGGACCCGGATCGCCGAGAGCATCAAGGGCGTCACCGAGGAGACCACGACCGGCGTGCACCGCCTGTACGAGATGCACAAGAACGGCCAGCTCCTCTTCCCGGCCATCAACGTCAACGACTCGGTCACCAAGTCGAAGTTCGACAACAAGTACGGCTGCCGCCACTCCGTCATCGACGGCCTCAACCGCGCCACCGACGTGCTGATCGGCGGCAAGGTGGCCGTGGTCTGCGGCTATGGCGACGTCGGCAAGGGCTGCGCCGACGCGCTGCGCGGCCAGGGCGCCCGCGTCATCGTCACCGAGATCGACCCGATCTGCGCGCTCCAGGCGGCCATGGACGGCTTCCAGGTGACCACGCTGGAGGAGGTCGTCGGCATCGCCGACATCTTCGTCACCACCACCGGCAACTTCAACATCATCACCGCCGCCCACATGGCGCAGATGAAGCACCAGGCGATCGTCTCCAACATCGGCCACTTCGACAACGAGATCGACATGGCCGGGCTCGCCAAGCTGCCCGGCATCGTCAAGAACAACATCAAGCCGCAGGTCGACGAGTGGGTCTTCGCCGACGGGCACTCGATCCTCGTGCTCGCCGAGGGCCGCCTGATGAACCTCGGCTGCGCCACCGGCCACCCGAGCTTCGTCATGTCCAACTCCTTCACCAACCAGGTGATCGCGCAGATCGAGCTGTTCGCCAAGACGGCCGAGTACCCGATCGGCGTCTACACGCTGCCCAAGCACCTGGACGAGAAGGTCGCGCGGCTCCACCTCGACGCCCTGGGCGTGAAGCTGACCGAGCTCAGCAAGGAGCAGGCCTCCTACATCGGCGTCCACATCGAAGGCCCCTACAAGCCCGACCACTATCGGTACTAAATCTGCGGGATCTCTGTCTCGTTCCCCAAGGCTCATCTCGCAGTGCTGCTGCACTTCAGGGTGTTGCTCCGGGAGGGGTTGCTGCTCCAGGAGGGCTTTCCCTCCCGGAGCCGCCCCTTTGGGGCGTCTAAGTCAAGTTTGTACGGCAGGCCAAGTTGCCCGCACGCGCCGTAGCCCCTTCCGTCTGTCATGGCCGGTCGTGAAGGCTCACGGGCCGGGCGCCGTGACGGAGCGTCTTCTTGGCCGTGTTCTTCGGTTGAAGGTTGGCCATGGATCTCTGGGAGAGCGGGGAGCGGCAGATTTCGTGGGCCGCCAGGTCGATGCCCGTGTTGACGGCGATCGGGGAGCGGTTCGCGCTGGAGCGGCCGCTCGAAGGGTTGAAGATCGCCGCCTGTCTGCACGTCACCGCCGAGACCGCCGTGCTGATGGGGGCGTTGAAGGCGGGTGGGGCCGAGATCGCGTTGGCCGCCTCCAACCCGCTGTCCACGCAGGACGACGTCGCTGAGGCGGTGCGGGCGTATGGGATCGCCGTGCATGCGCGGGCCGGGGTCGATCGGGCCACCTATTACCGGCATATCCATCAGGCGTTGGATCTCGGGCCTGATCTCGTGCTCGATGACGGGTGCGATCTGGTCAACATCCTGCACACCGAGCGGACCGACCTGCTGGAGCGGGTCAGCGGCGGCTGCGAGGAGACCACGACCGGGATCATCAGGTTGCGGCAGATGGCGGCCGAGGGCGCGCTCAGGTTCCCCGTCGTGGCGGTGAACGACACCCGGACCAAGCGCATGTTCGACAACCGGTACGGCACCGGGCAGTCGACGCTCGACGGCATCATGCGGGCCACCAACACCATGCTGGCCGGGCGGACCGTGGTCGTGGCCGGGTTCGGCTTCTGCGGGCGCGGGGTGGCCGAGCGGGCCAAGGGGTTCGGGGCGCGGGTCATCGTGACCGAGATCGACGCCGTCAAGGCCCTCGACGCCACCCTGCAGGGGTATGAGGTGCGGCCGATGGCGCAGGCCGCGCTGCTCGGCGACCTCTTCGTCACCGTCACCGGCAACCGCGACGTGATCAGGGCCGAGCACCTGTCCGTCATGAAGGACGGGGCGATCCTGGCCAACGCCGGGCACTTCGACGTGGAGATCGACGTGCGGGCGCTGGACGAGCTGGCCCACGACGTGCACCGCGGCGTGCGGCCCAACACCGACGAGTACGTCATGCCCGACGGTCGCCGCCTGCTGCTGCTCGCCGAGGGGCGGCTGGTCAACCTCACCGCCGCCGAGGGACACCCGGCCGCCGTCATGGACATGTCGTTCTCCGCCCAGGCCCTCGCCGTGGCCTGGCTCGTCGGCGAACGCTCCGACCTCGGTCCCGGCGTCTACGACGTGCCCGAGGAGATCGACCACGAGGTCGCCCGCCTCAAACTGGCAGCCACGGGCATCGGCATCGACACGCTCACCCCTGACCAGGAGGACTACCTCCACTCCTGGCGCATGGGCTCCTGACGCGCCGCCGGAGGACGGCGACTTTCCGGGGGCTACAGGGAGGACTGGAGTTCTTGCATGCGGCGGATCTCCGCCGTCTGCGTGATGCTGACGTCGCCGGCGAGTTCTTCGATGCGGATGTGGGAGCCGTTGGTCAGCACCTGCTCCGACATCTTGATGGCCCCCATGTGATGGTTGATCATGAGCTGGAGGAAGAGCCGGTCGAAGTCCGGGCCCTTGGCCGCCTTCAGCGACTCCAGTTGCTCCGGCGTGGCCATGCCGGGCATCCCGTCATGGGCGGCGTGATGGTCGGGCGCCTTCTGGTCCTGCTCCCGCAGCCAGGTCGTCATGAACTGGATCTCCGGCCCCTGGGCCGCCTTGATCCGCTCCGCCAGGCTCTTGAGCTGGGTCGAGCCTGCTCGGCTGGGCGCCAGCAGGGCCATGTCGAGTGCCTGCCGGTGATGGATGATCATGTCCTGGACGTACTTGATGTCGGCGGCGTTCGGGGTGGCGGAGGGGACGGCGGTGGCGGCCTCGGACGGTGAGAGCGTCTTGGCCTGCTCACCCGGCCGGCCGGGGGCGATCACTGGCGCGGTCGAGTCGGCCCGGGGGGCCTGCGGCGCGGTGGTGGAGGTGCATCCGGAAAGGGCGACGACCGTGGCTGCGATGACGATGAGCGCGACGCGCACCCAGCCTCCCTGACTGACTCGATGGAGAATGCGCACTCTAGAACATCACGCGGCGGATTAAAAGAGGGCGAACAGGAACAAAAATTGACAACTTGGTCGCTGGCGGCCGAGAGGGGAGAAACGCGACGATGACGTAGGTTTTATGCCCTCTTTATCGGAGGTTCCCGAGTGTTTACCCCCCGCAGGGCCCTCGTCCTGTTCGCGGCGGTCGTGGCGCTGGCGGGCGTCACGTTGCCCGCACAGGCGGCGGACATCCCGGCTCCCGGCGAGATCGTCATGAGCCCCAACATCAAGCACGTCACCAACGTGCCCAAGCCCCAGGCCCTTGCCGACATCAACACGGACATCGCCTTCCAGGGCGACTACGCCTATGTGGGCAACTACTCCGGCTTCTCCATCTACGACATCAAGAACCCGAAGCGGACCTCGGTGGTCAGCTCCGTCGTCTGCCCGGGCGGCCAGATGGACATGTCCGTCTACGGCAACCTGCTGTTCGGGTCGGTCGACTCCTCGCGCAACGACGACTCGTGCAACAGCACCTCGCAGAGCGCCTCGATCAAGGAGTCGTGGGAGGGCATCCGCATCTTCGACGTCTCCGACAAGGCCAACCCGAAGTACATCAAGTCGGTCGAGACGAACTGCGGCTCGCACACGAACACGCTGGTGCCCGACCGCAGGCGGGAGAACGTCTACATCTACGTCTCCTCCTACAGCCCGAGCGGCACGTTCCCGGACTGCCAGCCGCCCCACGACCTGATCTCGATCATCAAGGTGCCGCTGCGCGACCCGACGGCCGCGAGCGTGATCTCCACGCCGAACCTGTTCCCCGACGGGGGCTTCCCCGGCGTGCCGGGGAACTACCCGGACGGCAAGTCCGCCACGACGGGTTGCCACGACATCACGGCCTACCCGGAGAAGGGCATCGCGGCGGGGGCCTGCATGGGTGACGGCATCCTGCTCGACATCCGCAACCCGGAACAGCCCAGAGTCACCGCGACCGTGCGCGACGAGGCGAACTTCGCCTTCTGGCACTCGGCGACGTTCAACAACGACGGCACGAAGGTGATCTTCACCGACGAGCTCGGCGGCGGCAGCAGGGCGACCTGCAACGAGGCGATCGGGCCGAACCGGGGCGCCAACGCCTACTACGACATCAAGCGCGGCAAGCTCGAGTTCAGGAGCTACTTCAAGATCGCGCGTCACCAGGCCGACACGGAGAACTGCGTGGCCCACAACGGCTCGCTGATCCCGGTCAAGGGGCGCGACATCATGGTGCAGGCGTGGTACCAGGGCGGCATCTCCGTGGTCGACTTCACCGACTCGGCGCACCCGAAGGAGATCGCCTTCTTCGAGCGCGGCCCCGACAACACCGCTCCGGCGCTGAGCGGCGGCTTCTGGTCCGCCTACTACTACAACGGCTACATCTACGGCTCCGACTTCAACCTGGGCCTGGACGTGCTGAAGATCGACGACCCGCGGACGAACAAGGCCAACGGCGTCAAGATGCGCTCGCTGAACGCGCAGACGCAGGCCTCGTATCCCGAGTGGGGTCACGGGCACGACGACTGGTGAGCCACCGGTGACGCGGCGAGGGCCCTGGCGGGTTCTCGCCGCGTCCGAACCCGGCGCACTGTACGTCGGCATCCGACAGTCCGCAAGCCGTCATGTCATGAAATTTATTAACAACATGACATCTAGTGGACGGAGAGGGTTGGGTTAAGGATTCGGGTCACCTGTGTCTTCACAAGGACACATGTGATCAAGGAGGCTCCCGAGTGTCACATCCGCGCCGTGCTCTCGTACTGGCCGGGGTGGCCGTCGCCATGGCTCTGACGGCATTACCCGCGACGGCCGGCGACATCCCGCCGCCCGACACCGTTGTCACCAGCCCGAACGTGTCCCACGTCCTGAACATCCCGAAGCCCGCCCCGATCGCCGCCACGATCAACACCGACATCGCGTTCCAGGACGGCTACGCCTACGTCGGCAACTACGGCGGGTTCTCGATCTACGACATCAGGAACCCCAAGAAGGCCGCGGCCGTCAGCTCCGTCGTCTGCCCCGGCGGCCAGATGGACGTCAGCGTCCACGGAAACCTGCTGTTCACCGCCGTCGACTCCTCGCGCAGCGACGACTCGTGCAACAGCACCTCGCAGAGCGCCTCGGTCAAGGAGTCGTGGGAGGGCGTCCGGATCTTCGACATCTCCGACAAGGCCAACCCGAAATACATCAAGTCGGTCGAGACGGACTGCGGCTCGCACACCCTGACCCTGGTGCCGGGCAAGGGCGCCGACCGGAACAAGAACGTCTACGTCTACGTCTCGTCGTACCAGCCGGCCACGAACTTCCCCGACTGCCGGCCCCCGCACGACAAGATCTCGATCATCAAGGTGCCGCTCAGGAACCCCGCCGCGGCGGCGGTGGCGGCGACCCCGGTGGTCTTCCCCGACGGCGGCAACGAGACCCAGCCGGGGCTGCTCCTGCCGACCAGCGGCTGCCACGACATCACCGCCTACGCCGAGAAGGACATCGCGGCCGGCGCGTGCATGGGTGACGGCGTGCTGTTCGACATCTCCGACCGGCTGAACCCGAAGATCACCGCCAGGACCACGGACCCGAACTTCGCGTTCTGGCACTCGGCGACGTTCAGCAACGACGCCAAGAAGGTCGTCTTCACCGACGAACTCGGCGGCGGAGGGGCCGCGACCTGCAACGAGGCCACCGGTCCCACCCGGGGCGCGAACGCGATCTACGACATCTCGAACGGGCAGTTCACGTTCAAGAGCTACTTCAAGATCCCGCGCTACCAGGCCGACAGCGAGAACTGCGTCGCGCACAACGGCTCGCTGATCCCCGTCAAGGGCCGCGACATCATGGTCCAGGCCTGGTACATGGGCGGGCTGTCGATCTGGGACTTCACCGACGCCGCCCGTCCGAGGGAGATCGGCTACTTCGATCGCGGGCCCCGCGCGGACGGCGGCGGCGGTGGCATCTGGTCCGCCTACTACTACAACGGCTACATCTACGCCGCCGACTTCAACGAGGGGCTGGACGTCGTCAACATCACCGACCGGCTCACGAACAGCGCCAAGAACGTCCGAATTGACCGGTTGAACACGCAGACCCAGGAGTCGTACCGGAACTCGGGGCACGGCTGACCTGAACGGGCGCCCGCCTCGGTGACCGCGCTCACTGAGGCGGGGCGAACCCGCCCGGAGTCGCCTGCGGCGGCTCCGGAGCGGGCGCGCCGGAACCTCCCTGATGGGGCAGGGGAGGAGCGGCCTGGTAGCGGTTCGGCCGGTAGGTCCCGGGGACGGGCGGCGGAGGCTGGTTCCCGCCGGGAGCGGCGGGCTGCTGCGCCTGATAGGGGTTCGTGTCCGGCTGCGGTGAGTAGCCCGGTTGCGGTGAATAACCGGGCTGTGGTGAGTAGCTCGGCTGTGGTGAGTAGCCGGGCTGTGGTGAGTAGCCGGGCTGTGGTGAGTAGCCGGGCTGTGGTGAGTAGCCGGGCTGTGGTGAGTAGCCCGGTTGCGGTGGGTAGCCCGGTTGTGGCTGGTAGGGGCCTGCGCCCTGGTGGTGTGGCCGGGCGGTTCCGGCGCGTTGGGCGAAGCGGGCCTCCTCCCGCCTGCGGCGTTCGGCCAGGATGGCGCTCAGGTACGCCTGCGGCGGCACCCCCGCCGGGGCCGAGGGCGAGACGAACGCCGCCGTCTGGGTCGCGATGCGTACCCCCATCTCGTGCTGGATCTGCGGAGACAGGTCGTGCCAGCGCATGAGGAACTGACGGGCGGCGTTGGCCACGTCGTCGGGGAGCTGGGACAGCTCCAGCGTGGCCGCCCAGCCCACGAGCTGCGGCGGCATCATGATGATCTCCCGGTTGTCACGCGTCTCCCGGTCGGAGATCACGATGGTGCCCGCGAAGATGTCGCCGAGCCGCTTGCCCCGCTGCGAGACCAGCGAGGAGATGAGCGCCGGCGCCCCGGACAGCATCCAGAACTCCAGCACCCCCGCCAGCCCGCGGAACAGCGCCTGACGGAAGCGCTCGGGGCTGCCGTCGTCGCTGACGACCCGGAGCCCGAGCAGCAGTTTGCCAAGGCTGCGCCCTCGGCTGAGGGACTCGAAGATGACCGGATAGCCGACCATCACCAGCACGAGCATCACGAGCATGACGGCCGCGAACATGGCGGGGTCCGAGATGACGGCGAACGCCCCCAAGATCGAGTAAACGCCGCTCAGCACGATGATCTGGACGACCATGTCGATGACGATCGCCAGTGCGCGCGAGGGCATCTGCGCCACGCGCACTTCGACGACGACCGCGTCACCGGTCACAACCTCTGACATATGTGGAGCCTAACGGCTATGTCGCACTGATTGAGCGGCCAGAATGTTCGGGTGGACATCGATGCGTTCATCACAGCACACCGCCCCGTGTGGGACCGGCTCGACCATCTCGTGAACAAGCGATCGTCGCTGACGGGCGACGAGGTGGACGAACTCGTGGACCTCTATCAGCGGGTGGCGACGCACCTGTCCATCGTCCGCTCGTCGTCCAAGGACCAACTCCTGGTCGGGCGGCTGTCGGCGCTGGTGGCCAGGGCCAGGTCCGCGGTGACCGGGGCGCACACGCCGGCCTGGCGGGAGCTGGTGCGCTTCTTCACGGTGTCGTTCCCCGTGGTCGCCTACCGGGCGCGGTGGTGGTGGCTGGCCAGCACGCTCGCGTTCCTGGTGGTGGGCTCGGTGATGGCCACGTGGGTAGCGGGCAACCCGGAGGTCCAGGCGTCGATCGCCTCGCCCGACGAGATCACCCAGCTCGTCGAGCACGACTTCGCCGACTACTACTCCGAGAACCCGGCCGCCTCCTTCGCCAGCCGCGTGTGGATCAACAACGCGTGGGTCTCGGCACAGATGATCATCTACTCGGTCGTGCTCGGCCTGCCGATCCCCTACGTGCTCTACGCCAACGCCGAGAACGTCGCCGTCTCCGCCGGGCTGATGGCCTCCAGGGACAAGCTGGACATCTTCTTCGGCCTGATCCTGCCGCACGGGCTGCTGGAGCTGACCGCCGTGTTCCTGGCGGCGGGCGTGGGCATGCGCCTGGGCTGGACGGTCATCGACCCGGGCCCGCGCAAGCGGGTCGAGGCGCTGGCCGAGCAGGGGCGGGCCGTGATGAGCGTGGCGCTGGGGCTGGTCGTGGTGCTGTTCGTCTCTGGGCTGATCGAGGCGTTCGTGACGCCGTCCGGGCTGCCGACCGGGGCGCGGATCGGCATCGGGGTGCTCGCCGAGGTGGTCTTCCTCGCGTATGTGATCGTCTTCGGGCGGCGCGCTCTGCGCCAGAACGAGACCGGCGACGTCGAACGCGCCCCGGACGTCGCCCCGACCGCCTGAACCGGCGCGCACAACGCCCCAACCGCCCGCAAACAGGGCGTCGACTGCCTGAACCCGCGCGAAGAGCCCCGACCGCCTGAGCCGTCGTCCCGGCTCAGAGGCGGCCCGCGGCCTTCAGCGCCAGGTACGCGTCCGCGAGCGCGGGCGCGATGTCCTCCGGCGGCGCGTCCACGACCTCCACCCCGTGCCGCCGCAGCCTGGCGGTGATGCGCCTGCGCCCGAGCTGGGCGTGCTCGGCCGCCGCCGCGTCGTAGACCTCTTCGGCCGACCCCCGCAGACCCGCCATGGCCGTGACGCGCGGGTCGGACACCCCGGCCACCAGCACCAGGTGGCGCGAGGAGAGCTGGGGCAGCACCGGCATGAGCCCTTCGTCCAGGGCCGCGGAGTTGAGGTCGGTGAGCACCACGACCAGGCAGCGCCGCTTGGCCCGCGACAGGATGGCCGCCACCATGCCCTGCGAGTCGGCCTCGACCAGCTCGGCCTCGATCGGGGCCATCACGTTGACCAGTGACGACAGCAGTTCGGTGCGTGAAGCGCCGCCCACCCAGGCGCGTACGGCCCGGTCGTAGGCCAGGAAGTCCACCTGGTCGCCGGCCCTGGCGGCGAGCGCGGCCAGCAGCAGCGCGGCGTCCATCGACCAGTCGAGCCTCGGCCAGCCGGGCGCGGGCCGGGGGTCCGGCCTGACCAGCAGTCCGCCGCCGTTCGCCGTGGCCCCGGCCAGCGGGATCGGCGCGTCGCCGATGCGTCCCGCCGACGTGCGCCCGGTGTCGAGGACGATCAGCACGCGGCGGTCGCGTTCCGGACGCCAGGTGCGTACGACCACGTCGTGGCGGCGTGCCGTGGCCCGCCAGTCGATGGAACGCACGTCGTCGCCCACCACGTACTCGCGCAGCGAGTCGAACTCGGTGCCCTGGCCGCGGACCAGCGCCGGGTGTTGCCCGTCGAGCTCGCGGAGCCTGGCCAGCCTGGACGGCAGGTGCTTGCGGGACAGGAACGGCGGCAGCACGCGTACCGTCCACGGCGACTGGTGGCTGCCCTGGCGGGCGGCCAGGCCGAGCGGCCCGACCGAGCGCACGGTGACAGCCACGGACGACCGGTCGCCGCGCCTGGTCGGGGCGAGGGTCAGCACGATCTTGCGGCGTTCGCCGCGCGGCACGTCGAGCTTGGCGACGCGCGGGGTGAGGTTCGCGGACGGCGGCCAGGCGTCCCTGAGAGCGCCGCGTACGCGCCGGTTGCCCGGGTTCTCGACGATCAGCTCGACCGTGGCCTGTTGACCGAGGCGGACGAGCGTGTCGCCCGAGCGGTGCAGGCGCAGGGGGCGTACCGCGCCGGCGAACACCAGGTCCACGACGATCGCGGCGGCCAGCAGCAGGCACACCCCGGCCAGCGCGGGCCCTGGCTGCGGCGCGAACAGCACCACCACGATCCCCAGCGCCGCGAGCAGCCCCGCACGTCCCGTGAGAGCCATCAGCGCACCTCCGCCGCCGGGCGGTCGGCGAGTTCCGGAGCGTCGGTCGTCATGGCCATCAGCGCGGGACCGGGACAGAGGCCAGGATGCCGTCGAGCAGGCCGTCGGCGGTCGCGCCCTCAAGCTCGGCCTCGGGCCGGAGCTGGATGCGGTGCCGCAGCGCGGGCCTGGCCAGCGCCTTGACGTCGTCGGGCGTCACGTAAGCGCGCCCGGACAGCCACGCCCACGCCCGCGAGGCGGCCAGCAGCGCCGTGGCGCCCCGGGGCGAGACGCCGAGTTGCAGCGACGCGGACTGCCGGGTGGCGCGGGCCACGTCCACGATGTAGCCGAGCACCTCGGGCGCCACGTGCACCTGCGCGGCCGCCTGCCGTCCTGCCGCCAGGTCCTCGGCCGTGGCGACGGCCTTGACCTCCGACAGGTCGCGCGGGTCGAAGCCGCGGGCGTGCCGCTCCAGCACCGAGATCTCCTGCTCGCGCGGCGGCAGGGGCACGGTCAGCTTGAGCAGGAACCGGTCGAGCTGAGCCTCGGGCAGCTGGTAGGTGCCCTCGTACTCGACGGGGTTCTGGGTCGCGCACACCACGAACGGGTCTGGCAGCGGCCGGGCCGCGCCCTCCACGCTGACCTGCCGCTCCTCCATGGCTTCCAGCAGCGAGGCCTGCGTCTTGGGCGGGGTGCGGTTGATCTCGTCGGCGAGCAGCAGGTTCGTGAACACGGGGCCCTCGCGGAACTCGAACGCCGCCGTCTTCGCGTCGTAGATCAACGACCCGGTCACATCGCCCGGCATCAGGTCGGGGGTGAACTGCACCCGCTTGAAATCCATCGACAACGCCGCCGACAGCGTGCGGACCATCAACGTCTTGGCCACGCCGGGCACACCTTCGAGCAGCACGTGCCCCCTGCACAGCAACGCGATGACCAGCCCCGTCACCACCGCGTCCTGCCCGACCACGGCCTTGGAGACCTCGGCGCGCAGCGCGCCCAGCGCGTCTCTGGCCGCGTCGCCGGAGCCCGGCGTCCGGTAAGTCTCATCAACGTTCACTGACATGCCTTTCGATGGAGTCCAAGTATCCGGCCAGCCCGACGAGCCCCGCGTCGTCCGCCGGGGGCGGTCCGTACAGCGCCGCGCCGAGCTGGTGCGGGTCCTGTCCGGTGCGGGCGGCCAGGGCGGCCACGACCTCGTGCTGCCCGGCGCCCGAGCCGAGCCCGAGCCTGGGGGTGAGGCGGTCGATCGTGCCCGCGCGCAGCGCGTCGGCCGCCCGCCGCCTGGCGCGCCTGGCCCGGTAGAGCCGGCCGCGGCCCTCGACCGTCTCGGCCGCGCGGACGACGACGGGCAGCTTCTCCGTCACCACGGGGCCCAGCCGCCTGCCCCGCCAGAACGCGGTGACGGCCAGGGCGATGATCGCCATGTAGACGGTCCAGCGGATGTTGTCGGGCATCAGGTCGTACATCGACCGGCCGTCCTCGCCGGGCAACTGGCCCACGGGCGGGATCTCCGGGCGGACCAGCCAGGTCACGGGCCTGCCCGTGCCGATCAGGTTGAGCGCCAGCGCCGCGTTGCCGTCCTCGGCCAGGCGCAGGTTGGTCATGAAGCCGCCGTCGCCGACGACCGTGACGACGCTCCCCGCGCGCTCGGTCCTGATCAGCGTGTGCCCGTCGCCGGCCGGGTAGCAGCCGGCCGACCCCGGCGGGCCGGTGAAGGCGGCGCCGCCCATGAACGCGCTGCCCGCGGCCGTCGCGGCGGGCAGCGGGCATTCGGGCTCGCGCGAGCGGGGACGGGGTGAGCCGCCCTCGCCCGGCTCGCGGCGCACTCCGGGGGCCAGGGCGTCGAAGTCGCCGACGTCGCCGACGATCAGCCGGTCACCCGGGATCCCGGCCACGGCGTCGCCGTCGAAGAACGTCATGTCCGTGACCAGCAGCAGCCGCTCGCCCGTGGCGGCCTTCTCCAGCGCCGCCTGGACCGAGTCGACCCGGTCCACGGTGACGCCGCGGGCGCGCAGCAGCTCGGCCAGGCCCTTGGAGCCCGCCAGGGAGGTGTCGTCGGGGTCCAGGGGGCGTGAGGGGCCCCGCTGAGGGCCGAGCAGGACGCTCCCGACGGCGAGGAGGACGACGAGGAGGCCCACCAGCGCGATCATCCGGTTGGCGCGCCAGGTGGAGCGGACGGTGGGCGAGGTGGAACGGGACTCGCCGGTGGCCGGCGAAGGGGTGATCACGCTCATGGACGTCCTCCGCCGGGCGGACCCGCCATCGGGCCGCCCGGAGCTCCTGCGCCGACCGGGGTCAGCGGGGTGGGCCTGGCCTGGCGCAGGTTGTCGTCGAGCGTGCTCATCGCCTCGTAGGCGTCGCTGGTGCCGGGCGCCCCGCCGTAGGTCACGTCGTCGAACGAGCGCGCCGCGGCCGCCAGGTCGTCGGCGAACGCGGGCAGCGAGAGCGCCGCCTCCGCGGCCAGTTCGTCGGCCGTGCGTCCCGGCATGGTGTTCACCAGCGCGCGTTCCTCCAGGTCACGGGCGATGGCCCGCAGGCGTTCGCGGATGGCCTGGCTCCACTGGCCCTCGGCGGCCAGGCGTTCGGCGATCTGGCGGTGCTCTGCGGCGCTCATCGCCCGCTCGCCGTAGATGCCGCCCACGGGCAGCGCGCGCCTGCGCGCGGTCTTGCGGAGCTGCCACGAGATCAGGATGATCAACGAGAGGATGATCATCACGATGACCACGGCCGCGATGATCCCCCCAGTCGTGCCGCCGCCCGTCGCGGCGTCGACCAGGTCGCCGAGGAACTGCGTGAAGTACCGGTAGAGCCTGTCGGGCAGCGACTCGTGCGCATAGGCCGGTTTGAGGAGTTCCCGCGCGGCCTGGCGCGCGGCCTCCTCCCTGTCGATCGGGCTCACAGCTTGGCGGAGTTGGACGGGTGCCACAGGTCGTCGGCGGAGGAGTGCACCCAGCCCTGACGCTGCTGCTCGATGGCGGCGGTCTGCAGCACCAGGTCGAACGCCTCACTGCGCATGCGCCGGTCGGCGTAGAGCAGGCCGGCGACGCCGGCCTCGAACGGGTAGGTGAGCATCGCGCCGAGCGTGGCGCCGATCGCGATCAGCACGGCCGCGACGACGGCCGAGCCCACCGAGCCCGCCCCGAACATGCCGAATATCGTGCCCAGCAGCGTGAACGGCACCGACAGCAACCCCGCCACGAGTCCGACGAGCAGCGAGGTGAGCAGCATGATGCCGAGCACCCGCCAGAAGTCGCCGCTCACCAGGTGCCACGAGCGCCGCATGGCGTCGATCGGCCCCCTGCCCTCCAGGACGACGGCCGGAGAGGCGAAGGCGAAACGCGTCCTGAAGAACAGGTAGTAGCAGAAATAGACGAGCAGGAACAGGAGCGTCAGCCCGAGCAGCCAGAAGGCGCCGTCCCGTGAGGGCACGTTCATCGCGAGTGCCACGATGACCAGGATGAACACGATCAGAGGCACTGCCATGATGACCGTCATCAGCCCCACGACGCCGAACAGCGCGGGCATCCTGCCCTTGACCAGGTGCCAGGCCTCGCCCGCGGTGATGTTGCCGCCGAAGACTGCCCGGCCGAGAATGCGGGTCAGGATGCCGGTCAGCAGGGTGACGACGACGAACTGCACCGCGTAGGAGATCAGGGTGCCGCCGTACTGGGCGGCGACGCCGTACAGGCTGTCGAGTTCGGCGGCCCCGGGGGGCTGCGAGGGGTCGGCGAGCGTGCTGCCCATGGAGTCGATCACGAACGCCTGGCCGATGCTCAGCGGCACGGAGGTGAGCAGCGCGGCGATGGCCGACAGGCCGAGCACCGCCTTCGGGTTGGACCTGATGAGCTTGATCGTGCCGTCGAGGATGTCGCCGAGCCCGAGTGGGCGCAGCGGGATGATGCCCGGCCGGAGCACCGGCTGATGCGGCATATAGCCAAAACCGGGCTGAGGATGTGGTTGGGGCGGATATGGTGTTTGGGGCCCGGGCCCATAAGGCGGCTGTTGTTGCTGGGGAGGCCCGTAAGGTTGTTGTTGGGGCTGCCCGTATGGAGCCTGCTGCTCTGCGCCCGGCGCGGTCCACGGGGAGGCCGGCGGGGCGCTGAATGGCGGGGGCTGTTCGGCCGACCAGCCTGATGGCGTCTCGGGCGTGGGACCGTGACCGTCTGACATATCCCCAATCCTGGCACGCTGTGCGGGGGGTTGGTGTCACGGAGCGGATTCGTCGCATCATCTTGCCCGCATTCCCGGCGAATCTGGGCAAGGTTCGCGCCCGGGGATGGCCGAAAGTCGCTCTGTTACCGCAGACTTAGATTGTGATCGCAGGGGGGATCTAAAGTTTGCCTTTTGTAGGGCCCATGTCACACTCATGGGCCCGCCAAGGGTAACCTTCAGCGATCGTGCGGATATGTCCCACAATGCGTAGAACGAATGAGGGGCCATGAAAGGTCGCGTGCTGGTCGTCGACGACGACGCCGCTCTCGCCGAGATGCTGGGGATCGTGCTGCGGGGAGAAGGCTTCGAGCCGTCTTTTGTCTCAGACGGCGACAAGGCCCTCGACGCGTTCCGGGATACACGCCCGGATCTGGTGCTGCTCGACCTGATGCTGCCGGGGGCCGACGGCATCGACGTCGCGCGCAGGATCAGGGCGGAGTCGGGGGTTCCGATCGTCATGCTCACGGCCAAGAGCGACACGATCGACATCGTTCTCGGGCTGGAGTCGGGGGCCGACGACTACATTGTCAAGCCGTTCAAGCCGAAGGAACTGGTGGCCAGGGTGCGGGCGCGGCTGCGCCGTACCGATGAGCCGACCCCCGAGATCCTCCAGATCGGCGACATCACCATCGACGTGGCCGGCCACTCGGTCAAGCGGAGCGAGGAGACGATCAACCTCACGCCGCTCGAGTTCGACCTGCTCGTCGCGCTGGCCCGCAAGCCGCGCCAGGTGTTCACCCGCGAGGTCCTGCTCGAGCAGGTGTGGGGTTATCGGCACGCGGCCGACACGCGGCTGGTCAACGTGCACGTCCAGCGCCTCAGAGCCAAGATCGAGAAGGACCCCGAGCACCCCGAGATCGTGGTGACGGTTCGCGGCGTGGGCTACAAAGCCGGCCCGGCCTGATCCCCGCCCCTCCCCGCCATGCCCCCGACGAAGAAAAGGTCCCGCCGACGGACTTTCCGCCAGATTCTCGGCGGCGTTCGCCGGCGGGTGCGTCGCGCGGCCGGCAGGGCGCGCAGCGTATGGAGGCGCTCACTCCAGCTCCAGGTGGTCACCAGCACACTGGTGATCTCCGTGACCGTGGTCGTCGTGCTCGGGACGTTCCTGTTCGGCCAGATCAACAAGTCCGTCGTCGACAGCAGGCAGCAGGCCTCCGCCGGCGAGGCGTCGGCCGACCGGCTGCAGATCGCCGACGCGCTGGCCCTTGACCCGAGCGGCGAGAGCAACCCGGCCAACAGCGGGGAGAAGGGCGCGGCCAACCCGCTCGACGAGGTCATGGACGCCATCACCGGGTCGGGGGAGGACGGCTCCAAGAAGCGCTACGACGTGGTCATCTTCAACCCGACCACGCCGGGCCAGTCGAGGGCGTCCGGCAGCGTCGTGCCGATGAACGTGCCGCTGTCCACCAAGGGGAGGCTGCAGCGCAGCGTCAACAAGTTCGACTACGACGAGACCGTCGGGTCGATCGAGGAGATCAAGTTCGCCGGCACGAGCCAGGCCAGGCTCACGTACGTGATCGGCGGCATCGTGCACGTGCCGTCCACCGGGCTGACCTACGAGATCTACCACTTCTTCCCGTTCGACGCGGAAGAGGAGTTGCTGTCCAACGTCAGGCTCGCCATCGTCGTGGTGGGCATGGGGCTCGTCCTGCTGCTGGCCGCCATCGCCTACCTGGTCGCCCGCCAGGTCGTCACGCCCGTACGGCTGGCGCGCCAGGCCGCTGAACGCCTGGCCTCCGGCAAACTGGATGAACGACTCAAAGTGCGCGGCGAGGACGACCTGGCCCGCCTGGCGAACTCGTTCAACGAAATGGCCGCGAACCTGACGCTGAAGATCCACCAGTTGGAGGAGTTGTCGCAGGTGCAGCGGCAGTTCGTCTCAGACGTCTCCCACGAGCTGCGCACGCCGCTGACGACCGTCCGCATGGCCGCCGACCTGCTCTACGACGCCCGCGAGGACTTCGACCCGATGGCCGGCCGCTCCGCCGAGCTCATGCAGGCGCAACTGGAGCGGTTCGAGTCGATGCTGGCCGACCTGCTGGAGATCAGCCGCTACGACGCCGGCGCCGCCACGCTCGACCTCGACTCCGTGGACGTGCGCGACGTGGTGCTGCGGGCGATCGGCGACTCCGAGGCGCTGGCCGAGCGCCACTCCACCCGATTCGAGCTCAGGCTGCCCAACGAGCCGTGCATGGCCGAGATGGACAACCGGCGGGTCGAGCGGATCCTGCGCAACCTGCTGTTCAACGCCATCGAGCACGGCGAGGGCAGGGACATCGTGGTCACCGTGGGGGCCGACAGAGACGCCGTGGCCGTCGCCGTACGCGACCACGGGATCGGGCTGAAGACCGGCGAGGACACCATGGTGTTCGACCGGTTCTGGCGGGCGGACCCGTCGCGGGCGCGGACCATCGGCGGCACCGGGCTCGGGCTGGCGATCTCGCGCGAGGACGCCACGCTGCACGGCGGCTGGCTGCAGGCATGGGGGCAGCCAGGGGAGGGCTCGCAGTTCAGGCTGACGCTGCCCAGGACCGCCGGGGCCGACCTGAAGGGCTCGCCGCTGTCGCTGGTGCCGCCGGAGATCGAGATGCGCCGCACGTGGCGCGGCACCATGACGCCCGTGCTGTTGCCGGCGTCGGGGGACGGAGCCGACTACGGAACTGAGTTCGGGGCCGACTATGACGACGACTAGACGGGGCTGGGTCGCGTTCGTCCTCGTGGTGCTTGTGGCCCTGGTCGGCTCGGGCTGCACGGTGATCCCCCTGAGCGGCCCGAACACCCTCAGCGAGCCCGGCACGGGCGACCCGCTGACCAAGCCGTTCCAGCGGATGATCGCCCTGCCGCCCCAGCCCACCTGGGGGCCGGAAGAGGTCATCAAGGGCCTGCAGGCCGCCATGGCCGCCTACGCCGACGACCCGACGATCCTGCCGCAGTACCTGACCCCCGAGGCGCGCTCCAAATGGAGCCCCTCAGGGCCGGTGACGGTGATCGAGGACGCCTACGACTTCGCGTACCCGAGCGAGCGCGACGGCACCCAGACGGTGCAGAAGATCACGGTCAAGGGCCGCTGGGCGGCCAGCATCAAGGAGGACGACGCCTACGTCCCGACGGGCGGGGCCTGGGACCGCTCCTTCGAGCTCGTCAAGGTCGCCGACGGCGGTTACCGCGTCAGCTCGCTGCCCACCGGGCTCGGGCTCCTGCTGACCAACTCCGACGTGGCACGCGCCTACCGGGCCACCAACCTCTACTACGTCAGCGGCAACACCCCTGACCGGCTGGTCGTCGACCGCGTACGCCTGCGGCTGAAGCCGACCAAGAGCTTCGCCCAGATCATCCTCGAACGCCTTCTTGAGCAGCCCACCTCCGCCCTGCAGGGCGGCGCCGTGACCAGCAGTTTCCCGCAGGGCACCAAGGTCGAGTACGTGGTGTGGCGCGAGGAACGCGTCGTGGTCAACCTGTCCAGACCGCTCGATCCCCTCGACCCGTCCGCCAAGGCCGCCGTCAAGGCCCAGATCAGATACAGCCTCAACATGAACGAGGTCGCCAAGGGCCGCACCATCGACATCCAGGTGGACGGGGAGCCGTACTCGCTGGACCAGCCGGACACCGACGACCAGTGGCTGGAGGACGGCGACGCCGACCCCTACTTCGTCAGCAGAGGAGCCATCCAATACCTGGGCAAGGACGGCCCCGCCGGCACCGTCCCAGGGCCTGCAGGACAGGAACGCACCGGCTACCGCGACTTCGCCCTGTCCAAGGACAACAACGCCCTCGTCGCCGCCAGAACCTCCACCGGCATCTCCGTCGCGGGCCTGACGCAGGCCGGCCAGTGGCAGGAAGTGATCCAAGGGGACCTCACGGCGCCGTCGTGGCATCGGGACGGGTCGCTGTGGACGTTCGACCGCAAGAACGGCGCCGCACTGCGCTACGACCCGGCCGGCGGGCGGGGGCCAGAACGCGTCGAAGCCGAGGTCAAGCTCCAAGGGCTGGACGTCACCCGGCTGCGGATCGCCAGGGACGGGGTTCGGGTGGTGCTGTCCATCGGCGAGAACACCGTCCAGATCTGCGCGCTCGCGGGGAACGGGGCCGGGGCCAAGCTGGTGAACTTCCAGTCGCTCGCCACCACCGGGGAAGGGGAGCGGATCATCGACCTGGCGTGGGCGGACGACGAGCACCTGCTGATGCTGGTGGAGAGCGACGCCGGGCAGATTCTCAACCAGATCAACGTGGGGGACGGGGAGACGGTGGGGGTGCCGCTGAAGGACCGTCTGCAGTCGCTGGCGGGGTCGGGGGACCGGGTGCTGGCGTGGTCGCGTACGGGGTCCGGCGCGGACATCAAGTCCAAGATCGTCGAACTCAACCAGGACCGGCAAACCTGGACCCCCAAGGTCGAGTCCGACGCCAGCACCCCCCTCTTCCCCCTCGGCTGACCCTGCCCCCGCCCCCACCCCTGCCCCCGCCCCGCCCCACCCCTGCCTCCGCCCTTGTCCCTGCCCCTGCCGTTGCCCCCGCCCTTGCCCCCGCCTCCTCCCTGGCCTGCCCCAGCCCGTATGGCATCGTCGTCCCGGCCACGACCGGCTTGGTCCCGATTCCCCTGGCTCTCGGCTCGTCATCAGCCTCGGTTCTCAGGCGATTCCCGCCCCGCCCAAGAAACCTTCGGCGGGGCGGGAATTGTCGGTGGGGTTCGGCATCCTGGGCGCGTGCTCACCGCCGTACTCGACCTCGTCCTCCCCCAAACCTGCGCCGGCTGCGAGGCGAAAGGCGCGCGATACTGCGCGGCCTGCGTCGCCGAGTTGACCGCCGCCCCCGCGCGGCAGCCGCAGGAGTCGTTGCTGCCCGGGGTGCCCGACTGCTGGTCGGCGGCCCCGTACGAGGGGGCGGTGCGCAGGGCGGTGCTGGCCTACAAGGAGCGGGGCGCGGTGGCGCTGGCCGGGGTGCTGGCGGAGGCGGCGACGTTCACGGCGGTGACGGCGATCGCGAGCACCGGGGCGTGGCGGCCGCACGAGCGGGTGGCCGTCGTGCCGGTCCCGAGCTCACGGCGCACCCTCAGGGGCAGGGGGCACGACCCCGTGAGCCGGTTGGCGGGGTTGGTGGCCCGGCAGTTGCGGGCGTTCGGGTGGCGGGCGGAGCCGTGGACGGCCCTGAGACAGGCCAGGAGCGTGGCCGACCAGGCGGGCCTCAGCTCCACTCAGAGGGTCGCCAATCTGGCCGGGTCACACCGGGTGGCGATCAGCGCGAACGGCCCTCCAGCGCCCTGTGCGCTGCTCCTGGACGACATCGTCACCACCGGCGCCACCCTCCTTGAGGCCACGAGAGCCCTGGGCGCGGCCGGGGTGCGGGTGCCGTTGGCGGTGACCGTCGCCGCGACACGCCGAAGATCTTGAAATGATTGCGGTCACAGTGCGTAAAGAAAGATCCAAATCGCGGCCCTCACCTGGAGGTCACATGTCCCTTCCCATGCCGATGGGGCATAGCAGCTCAGTTAGCCAGAAGGCCGTACCCAAAAGGGTTGCCGATCGGTTAAATAGGGCACAGGGCACCCCGCGCGAGCCCGCAGAAAATCACGGAAAGTGATCCTTTGGCGGGGCCTCCGGCTGACATTCTCCCTGGATACGGATAGCGTTCTGACATGGCACCCGTTCGGGTCCGTGGTTGCGCAGGGTCGGTGTCCCCGGCTCTGCTAGCCGATGCCAGCCGCAGGCAAAACGGTCCACGTAAGGCGACTCTTTGTCGACCGATCACGGTGCGGCTTAGGGGTAAGTCCTGCCTTCCCGAGAGGTCAGATACCTCCCGTCAGAAGAGAAGGGCAGTAGTGGCGACAGAGCTGCGAGACCCTCAGCAGGCGAATGTGGGGTCGAAGACCAGGTCGGCCGGACGGGTGCCACCAGAGTCCCCGGTGACGCCGAGTCGGAAGAGGGTAACGGTGACAGAGAGGCAGACAGAAGACCTCGTCCGGCATGCACATCGTCGGGCGCTCTTGCTCAGTCGTTAGACCGAAAGGGGGCTGTTGCATGGACATCATCGTCAAGGGCCGGCACACAGGAGTGAGTGATCGGTTCCGAGACCACGTGACGACCAAGCTGGCCAGGATCGAACGTCTGGACAACAAACTCATCCGAGTTGATGTGGAGGTGTCGAAAGAACGCAACCCACGCCTCGCCGATCAGCGAGAGCGCGTCGAGCTCACCATTCACTCGCGAGGACCGGCCATTCGCGCCGAAGCCTCGGCCGACGACCGATTCGCAGCCTTCGACATGGCCCTCGACAAGCTGGAAGGCCGCCTCCGGCGGCTGGCCGACCGGCGCAAGGTTCACCACGGCAACCACGCCCAACCCTCGGTGGCGGAGATCACCGCGACGCTCCCCGGCGCCGCCGACCTCGCCCCGAAGACGGAGCCCTCCGTCCCCAAACAGGCCGAGCCTGCCGAGCCCGACGAGGACGAACTCCTGCAGCGCGACCAGCGCTACGACGACATCGTCCCGATCGAGATGGACGGCGAAGGGCCGCTCATCGTACGGGAGAAGTTCCACAAGGCCGAACCCATGACCATCGACCAGGCCCTGCTCGAGATGGAGTTGGTAGGACATGATTTCTACCTGTTCCGTGACAAGGAGAGCGGTCAGCCGTGCGTCGTTTACAGCAGACGCGGGTACAACTACGGCGTGTTGCGGCTAATAGAGCCCTGATCGCACGCTAAAAGATCTTCTCGACCACCCGAGGACCGCGGTGCACATGCCATCATGGCGGTTCAACGGCTCTGGCCCCCCGACGAGGAGGACACGTGAGCGAGCTCAGTCAGGTTCAGATGAGCGAGCGAAGCGAGGGAAAGGCAGTCGCGAGGCGCATCGAGGAGGCCTCGTGACCGAGTCTGGCGAGTCTGGCGAGGCCCGCACGTCAGAGAGCGAGCCGATCCGCGTGCTGATCGTTGACGATCACGAGCTGATCCGGCGGAGCCTGGCGCTGGCGCTGGCCGCCGAGCCCGACATCGAGGTGGTCGGTGAGGCGAGCGACGGGCAGGAGGCGGTCGAACTGGCCGATCGCCTCATGCCCGATGTCGCCCTCATGGACGTACGCATGCCGCGGCAGGACGGGATCGAGGCGACGAAGGGCATCAGGGCCTCCGTCCCGAGCACCCGGATCATCATGCTGACGGTGAGCGACGAAGAAGAGGATCTCTTCGAGGCCATCAAGGCGGGCGCCACCGGCTACCTGCTCAAGGACGTCCAGATCAACGACGTCCCTGCGGCGGTGCGCGGTGTGCACGAGGGCCAGTCGTTAATCAACCCGGCGATGGCGGCCAAGCTCATCAGCGAGTTCGCGAACATGAGCCGCAAGGAAGCCGAACGCCCGCCCCAGCTCCCGGTGCCCCGGCTGACCGACCGCGAGATGGAGGTCCTGCGGTTGGTGGCCAAGGGCATGAACAACCGCGAGATCGCCAAGCAACTGTTCATCTCCGAGAACACCGTGAAGAACCACGTCCGCAACATCCTCGACAAGCTGCAACTGCACTCGCGGATGGAAGCCGTGGTGTACGCGGTACGGGAACGCATGCTAGAGATCACGTAACGTTCCGGCAGCGGCAGCAGCGGCGATGGTGATGACAGCGGCGGTGGTGGCAGCGGTAGCAGGGGCGTCGGTGGGATTTGGCGTCGTATCTGCCGCAGGTGTGCCTGTCGGGGGCATGCCTGCTCGCGGACTCGCCCGCCTGCGGCTCAGGATTCCCACGTCCCGCCCTGCCTGAGGGCTTGCACGCCGAGGCTTTGGCCCAGGAGGCCCCTCGCTCGACCCAGCCCCGGACCGTGCCCGGCTCCTCACCCCTTGGGCCGCTCGCCTGATATCCGAACCTGACCGAAGCCTGAGCCCACCTGGACTGGATCACGGCTCCTAGTCGCGAGCTTGGGCCCGCGTTCGCAAGCCCGAGCCCGCAAGCCCGAGCCGTGGTCCTCCCAGCCCGGGTCCCGAACCGGCCAGGAACGGGTGTCGGTCTGGACCGGCCCGGGGGCTCCGAGTCCGGTCCGGGATCGGCTCTCGGAGCTGGGGCTACTTCGCCGTGTTGGGTGTGGTCAGTAGCGGGGCCAGCTCGGGTGGGTTGGCGAGTTCGACGCGGACGGCGTCGCAGCCCACCCACTCGGCCGCCGACCAGAGGGCCTCACGCAAGGCGTCGACCCACTTGGCGGGCGAGAGGCCGGGCTCCAGGCTGAGCCGCCTGATCACCAGCGTGCCGCCCTCGCGCGCCGGGTCGACGCGCCCGATGAGGCGGCCCCCGGCCAGCACCGGCATCGTGAAATAGCCGTGCACGCGCTTGTGCTTGGGGACGTAGAGCTCCAGCGTGTACGCGAAGTCGAAGACGCGCTCGGTGCGGCCCCGGTGCCAGATGAGGGAGTCGAACGGGGACAGCAGCGTCGTACGGTGACGGCCGCGCGGCTCGGACTCCAGCGCCACCGGGTCGGCCCAGGCGTTGGCCTGGCCCTTCTTGCCCGGCCAGCCCGTCACGGTCACGGGCACCAGCCCGGCGGCGCCGCTGAGGAGGACCTCGTCGAGGATCGCCGCGTAGCGGCCCTTGAGACGCAGGAAGTCGAGCAGGTCGGTCCTGTTGGCCACGCCCAGCGAACGTCCCGCGATCACCGCCAGCCGTGTCACGCACTCCTCGTCGGAGAGGTCTTCGGCCAGGAGGTCGGCGGGGACGACGCGTTCGGCCAGGTCGTACACGCGTCGCCAGCCGACGCGGCGGCTGCAGACCAGCTCGCCGATGTCGAGCAGGTACTCAAGGCCGATCTTGGAGTCTGACCAGTCCCACCAAGGGCCGCCGTTCTTGGCGCCGCCCACGTCGGAGGTCGTCAGCGGGCCTGACTCTCGAACCTGGTCGAGCAGCTTGTCCACGTCGTCGGGGACCTCGTGCCAGCGGTAGCGCCGCTCGCGGTAGGCCCTGCGCCGGAACGAGTACAGCGGCCAGTGCTCGATGGGCAGGATGCAGGCGGCGTGGCACCAGTATTCGAAGCTCTGGGCGGGGTTGTGCCAGTATGCGCGCTCCACCTTGGGCCTGCCGACGGCGCCGAGGCGGGCGTAGGCGACGAGCTCGTGGGAGCGGGCCAGGACCGAGATCGTGTCGAGCTGTACGGCGCCCAGCCTGCGCAGCATGGCGTGCACCCCGCCCTTGCGCGCGTCGGCCCCGATCAAACCCTGCGAACGCAGGATGATCCGCCTGGCCTCGTCGGCGGTGAGGTCGGTTGGGGCTGTCGGGAGGGTCATGTCTGCGAGTGGATACGGCGATGCATGCGAGAAGGCTAACGTCGCCCACCGACAGAATCGGGGGCCATACCCCTTGCCCCCTTGCCTCCTTGCCCCCTTGCCTCCAGGCCGAAGGCGGCCATCGGGGCTTGCGGCCAGTTGCGCAGCGGGGAGGGCGGGGCTGGACGGTGGCTTGAGGAGGGAGCGCCGTGGTGGAGGGGGCCAGTGCCGGGGAGAGCAGGGCGGGTGGCGGGTTGAGGAGGGCGATGCCGGGTGGCAGGAAGGGGAAGCCAGGAGGAGGGCCGGACGGCCAGGCTGGGGAGGGCAAGGGCCGGACCGGTGAGGTGCGGAGGGGGCGTCGAGGGGCGAAGAAGTGCGGGCGGGACGTACCAGGAGAGGGCGATGGGGGTGCCAAAGGAAGGCGCGTGGGATGTCAGCGGCGTCCGGGGAGCGGGCGGGGTGCCAGCGGTGCTCAGGAAGTGAGCGGGGTGTCAGCGGTGCTCAGGAAGTGAGCGGGGTGTCAGCAGCGCCCGGGGAGCGGGCGGGGATGTCGGCGGTGCTCAGGGAGTGGGTGGGAACCGCCGGGCGTGCGGGGCGTGGGGGAAGTTGTGTGGCTGGGCGGGTGGGAAATGGCGGTTGGTTTGCGTTGGGTATGGAAACGGCGGGCCACCGATGGGGTTCGGTGCCCGCCGCGTGAAGCGTGCGTCAGCGATGATCTTCAGCGCGCATGCCCACACGGGGCGCGTCGATCACGACGTCGGTGAAGATATCGAAGACGAGGGCGAGGACGCCCCCCACGACGAACACCCCGGCGCCGATCCAGACGAGGGTCCAGTTCGCGACGATCAGCCCGAAGCCGGCCACGATGCTGCCCACCACCATCACCGTCACCGCGAGCCACGAAGACGCGCGTCCGCCGTGGTTGCCGAGATTCTCCGCGTGCTCCGACTTCTTCTCCTCAACCATGACTTATCCTTCCTTTGCCGGTTATCCCGCTTCGGGTGCGAGCCGGCTTTCAACCGGCATACTCTCTGCCTTGCCCCCCATTCTCCCAGACGAGTACCGCGCCCTCGTCGTTGCGGTGGCTGCGTCTGGTTGCTGAACCGCCTACGATGGCAGGCGGGGAAGTTTGTCTCGGCCTCTCCATCCTGGCGGCGCCGCCGGGGTAGACCTGCGAGGAGCTTTACATAAAGTGCCAGCCATTCTCGACAAGATCCTACGTGCCGGCGAAGGCAAGATCCTGCGCAAGCTCAAGCGGATCGCAGACCAGGTCAACTCCATCGAGGACGACTTCACGAGCCTGTCCGACACGGAGTTGCGCGCTCTGACGGACGAATTCAAACAGCGCTACGCTGATGGCGAGAGTCTCGACGATCTGCTTCCTGAAGCGTTCGCGACCGTGCGTGAGGCGTCCCGCCGCGTGCTCGGTCAGCGGCCCTACGACGTGCAGATCATGGGCGGGGCCAACCTTCACATGGGCAACATCTCCGAGATGAAGACCGGTGAGGGCAAGACGCTGACGTGCACCCTGCCCGCCTATCTCAACGCGCTGTCCGGCAAGGGCGTTCACGTCGTCACGGTCAACGACTACCTGGCCAAGCGTGACGCCGAGACCATGGGGCGCATTCACCGCTTCCTCGGTCTCGAGGTCGGGTGCATCATCGGGGGCCAGCAGCCCGACGAGCGCCGCAAGCAGTACGAGGCCGACATCACGTACGGCACGAACAACGAGTTCGGCTTCGACTACCTGCGCGACAACATGGCCTGGTCGCTCGACGAGTGCGTGCAGCGCGGCCACAACTTCGCGGTCGTCGACGAGGTCGACTCGATCCTGATCGACGAGGCCCGTACGCCGCTGATCATCTCCGGTCCCGGCGAGCAGTCGGGCAAGTGGTACAGCGAGTTCGCCAAGATCGTGCCCCGCCTGCGCAGGGGCGTCGAGGCGAAGAACCCGGGCGAGGAGAGCACCGGCGACTACATCGTCGACGAGAAGAAGCGCACGGTCGGCGTCCTGGAGTCGGGCGTCGAGAAGGTCGAGGACTGGCTCGGCATCGACAACCTGTACAAGCCCGAGCACACCCACCTGGTCGGCTTCCTGAACAACGCGCTCAAGGCCAAGGAGCTGTTCAAGAAGGACAAGGACTACATCGTCGCCGACGGCGAGGTCCTGATCGTCGACGAGTTCACCGGCCGTATCCTCCATGGCCGCCGCTACAACGAGGGCATGCACCAGGCCATCGAGGCCAAGGAGAGCGTGAAGGTCAAGGACGAGAACCAGACTCTCGCCACGGTCACGCTGCAGAACTACTTCCGCCTCTACGACAAGCTGTCCGGGATGACCGGTACGGCGGCCACCGAGGCCAACGAGTTCCACCAGACGTACAAGCTGGGCGTCGTCCCGATCCCCACGAACCGGCCGATGATCCGCAAGGACCAGGCCGACGTGGTCTACAAGAACGAAGACTCCAAGTTCAACGCGGTGGTCGAGGACATCAAGGAGCGCTACGAGGCCGGCCAGCCGGTGCTCGTCGGCACCACCTCGGTCGAGAAGTCGGAGCGGCTGTCCAAGGCGCTCAAGCGGCGCGGCGTGCAGCACGAGGTGCTCAACGCCAAGAACCACGCCCGTGAGGCGTCGATCATCGCCGAGGCGGGCCGTAAGAGCGCCGTCACCGTCGCCACCAACATGGCCGGTCGAGGCACCGACATCATGCTCGGCGGCAACTCCGAGTTCCGCGCCGACCTCGAACTGCGCCAGCGCGGGCTCGACCCGGTCGAGACGCCGGAGGAGTACGAGAAGGCCTACCCGGAGGCGCTGGAGAAGGCGCGCGCGGCGGTCAAGGCCGAGCACGACGAGGTCACCCAGCTCGGCGGCCTGTACGTGCTGGGCACCGAGCGCCACGAGTCGCGCCGCATCGACAACCAGCTCCGCGGCCGTTCCGGCCGTCAGGGCGACCCCGGCGAGTCGCGCTTCTACCTGTCGCTCGGCGACGACCTCATGCGCCTGTTCAACTCGGCCAGGGTCGAGGTCATCATGACCCGCCTGAACATCCCTGACGACCAGCCGATCGAGTCCGGCATCGTCTCCAAGGCCATCGCCTCCGCCCAGCACCAGGTCGAGCAGCAGAACTTCGAGATCCGCAAGGAAGTTCTGAAGTACGACGAGGTCATGGACCGCCAGCGCAAGGTCATCTACGCCGAGCGTCTGCGCGTGCTGGAGGGTGCCGACCTGCACGAGCAGGTGCGCGGCTTCATCGGCGAGGTGATCGACGGCTACGTCCAGGGCGCCACCGCCGAGGGCTTCGCCGAGGAGTGGGACCTCGACAAGCTCTGGAAGGCGTTCGGCGAGCTCTTCCCGGTCTCGGTCAGGGCCGAGGACCTCATCGAGGAGGCCGGTGGGCGCGATCAGATGTCCGCCGAGTTCATCGTCGAGAAGGTCAAGGCCGACGCGCTGGCCGCCTACGACCGGCGTGAGGAGGAGTTCGGCCCCGAGACCATGCGCGACCTCGAGCGTCGCGTGATCCTGTCCGTCCTCGACCGCAAGTGGCGCGAGCACCTGTACGAGATGGACTACCTGCGCGAGGGCATCGGCATGCGGGCCTACGCGCAGAAGGACCCGAAGATCGAGTACGCCCGCGAGGGCTTCGAGATGTTCGCCGCGATGCTTGAGGGCATCAAGGAGGACTCCGTCGGGTTCCTGTTCAACCTTGAGGTCGAGGTGCAGGAGAACCCGATCGTCGAGGAAGAGGACGCGGCGCTGGCGGAGACGCGCTCGATCATCGCGCGCGGTCTGCGTGGGCCCGAGCGGCCCGCCGAACTCGAGTACTCGGCGCCCGGTGAGCAGGGCGACGTCGAGCACACCCGGGTGCGCACCTCCTCGGCCGAGCGGGCCGCCTACGGCAACGTCGAGCGTAACGCGCCCTGCCCGTGCGGGTCGGGCAAGAAGTACAAGCGCTGCCACGGCGACCCGAAGAACGCCGCCTGATCGTCAAAGCCCCTGCCCAGAAGGGCGGGGGCTTTCGCGTGGGGTTTCTACGCGGTCTCGAATTCGGTGCACAACCATTGCACGCCGCGCCGTTCCATGCGGATGGCCAGGACGCGGTCGCGGTCGCCGCAGTGCACGAGGACGCACATTTCCAGCGCCCCTTCCCGGGGCTCCTTCACGTGGAGGCTGCCGGCGAAAGGGGGGTGTGTCGTGTGCAGCATCCGCCCCGCGAGGATCAGTTCCCGGTAGGCGCGCTCGGTGAGCCTGTCGGCCAGCGACTCCGGTGGGCGGCGCCCGGAGAGCACTTCGGCGAGGGCCTGGCCGAAGTGGCGGAGCTTGCGCTCGTCGGGGACGGAGCCCGGCGGGCCCCATACCAGCGGGCTGGTACGAAGCGCCAGGGCGCCCTGGGTCTTGACGGGCGATTCCTCATGGGCAGGGGCTGTTGACACCGGTCCTCCATATGCCGTGGGGGTGAAGAGGCAATCGCTATAAGGAGTTTTCGGCTCGGCCGGGGAATGCGAAATGCTCCAGCTTCCTGGATCGCCGCCCGGATATGTCCCTTAAATGGGCGCAAGGCGGTCTCGAGTTGGATCCCCCTGGGCGGAGTCGAGGTAACGCGGCCGGCTAGGTTTCGCCCGCGTCGACGTCGGGCTCAGGTTCTCGGCCGGGGGTCAGGATGTTCAGCCTGCGGATCAGGAACGTGAAGACGACGTAGTACACCCCGCCGTAGATCACACCCAGGACGAGGATGCCGGCCAGGTTCGAGGTGTTGGCCTTGCTGGCGTTCAGCAGCAGGTCGAGCAGCCCTGCCGAGAAGCCGAAGCCGAGCTGGCCGCCGATCAGGGTCGTCACGGCCATGGACAGCCCCGTCAGGAGCGCGTGCACGACGAAGAGCGCGGGGGCGACGAAGATGAAGGCGAACTCCAGCGGCTCCGTGACGCCCGTGACGAACGAGGCCAGCCCCGCCGACAGCATGATGCCGCCCACGGTGGCGCGTCGGTGGGCGGGGGCCGCCCGCCACATGGCCAGGGCGGCGGCCGGCAGGGCGAACATCATGATGGGGAAGAAGCCGGCCATGAACTGGCCGGAGTGCGGGGCGCCGCCGAAGTAGCAGTTCCAGTCGCCGCCCAGCACCCGCCCGCCCACCTCGCACTGCGGCACCACGTACCAGACGACCGAGTTGACGAAGTGGTGCAGGCCGAGGGGGATGAGCAGGCGGTTGATCACGCCGTAGATGCCGGTCCCGACGGGGCCGATGGCGGCCAGGGCCTCGCCGGCGTGCCGGATCCACTCGCCGATCACCGGCCAGAGCCAGCCGAAGAGCACGCCGATGAGCAGCGCCACGATCGAGGTGATGATCGGCACGAACCTGCGCCCGCCGAAGAAGGCCAGCCACGACGGCAGCTTGATCCGGTGGAAGCGCTGCCACAGCACCGCGGCGACCAGGCCCATCATGATGCCGCCGAGCACTTTGGTGGGGTTCTGCAGGCCGTAGTCGATGATCTCCTTGACGCCCTGGCCTTGGACGGCCTTGATGACGACGGTGTCGCGGATGCCGGAGCCGGAGAACATGACCTTGGTGACCCGGTCGAAGACGAGGTAGCCGACCACGGCGGCCAGCGCGGTCGAGCCGTCGGCCTTGCGCGCGAAGCCGATCGCCACCCCCACGGCGAACAGCAGCGGCAGGTTCTCGAACAGGGCCGCCCCTGCGGCGGCCAGCACCGCGGCGACCTGGTTCATCCAGGCGAACCCTGCCACGTCCGCCAGGCCGCCCGGATCCCCACCGTTGGAGCCGAGCATGTCGGGCTGGCCGAAGCGCAGCAGCAGGGCCCCCGCGGGCAGCGCCGCGATGGGCAGCATCAGGGAACGGCCCAGCCGCTGGAGCACGGTCATCAGGCGAGCGAACGGCGAGGGCCGGGCGTCGGTGGTCTCGTTCACCGGGCTTTCCTCCGGGAGAGGGGATCGGGCCGTCCGGGGGTCGGGAACGGGCGACCGGCGGGGGAGGCCCTCAGCTCCGTCTGGCGGGCATTTCCAGAATCGTACGCAGCTGGTAGCGGTCGGCGCGGTACGTGGACACGCCCAGTTCCGCACAGGCGCCGCCCGAGAACGACCGGCGCTGCAGTAGCAGCACGGCCCCGCCGCGCGGCAGTTTCAGCAGGTCGGCGTCGCTCGGGTCGGCGATGCCGCCGTCGATGGTGAGCTCGCCGGCGTCCATGACGAGGCCGTAGCGGCTCTCCAACAGCCCGTACAGTGATTTGTCCGACAAATCGTGGGAGGCCAGATCGGGGGCGAACTTGACCGGGATGTGGGCCCGTTCGATGGACAGCGGCTCCCCGTCGGCCGTCCGCAGCCGCTCGATGAAGTGAACTTCCTCACCCGGCTGGATCCCCAGCTCCTTGGCCAGGTGGGCGCTGGCGCGGACGATCCGGCGATCGAGGTCGCGCGAGCCGGGGATCATGCCGCGGGCCCGCATGTCGTCGGTGAACGACGTCAGCTGCAGCGCCAGCTCGATCTTGGGCCGGGCGACGAACGTCCCCTTGCCGGGGACGCGGTGCAGGCGGCCCTCGGACACGAGATGGTCGACGGCCTGCCGTACGGTCATCCTGGACAGGCCGAAGCGCTGACAGAGCTCGCGTTCTGACGGGATCGCCGCGCCGATGCTCAGCTCGTCGCTGTCGATGAGGTCCAGCAGGATCTCGCGAAGCTGGAAGTACTTGGGCACCGGGCTGTCCGGATCGATGTGCGCCACGGATCCTCCCCTCGAACTGACCTTGGGCGATGGGCTATGGTTCGTACTGGTCTAGTCCGGACTAGACCACATATCGCGAAAGACGGTCAAGTCCGAGCCGCAATGAGTTGAAGGATGAGCCCACGATGACCACGAAGATGCGCAGCGAGATCGCCGAGCAGCCGGCCGCGCTGCGGGCCACACTGGACTCCCTGCTCCCGAGGGTCGACGAGGTGAGAGCGGTGGGCGAGCAGGCCCGCCAGCTTCTGTTCATCGCGCGTGGCACCTCTGACAACGCCGCAGTCTACGGCCGCTACCTGGTCGAATCGCACGCGGGGCGCCTGTCGGCGCTGGCCGCGCCGTCGATCGCGACCACGTACAAGCGCCGGCTGGACCTGGACGGTGTGCTGGCCGTGGCCATCTCGCAGTCGGGGCGGACCGAGGAGATCGTCGAGACGCTGGCCTGGGCCAAGGACTGCGGGGCCAGGACCGTCGGCATCACCAACGGCGGCCCGGACAGCCCGCTGGCGCAGGCCGCCGACGTGGCGCTGTGCACGGTCGCGGGGGAGGAGAAGGCCGTTCCCGCGACCAAGACGTACACGACGCAGCTCGCCGCGCTGGCGGTGCTCGCGCTGGGGCTCGGCGCCGACGTGGACGTGAACGAGCTGCGGCGGGTTCCCGACGCGGTGGAGAAACTCATCGCCGAGCCGGGGGACCTGGCGGCCGTGGTCGAAGGGCTGCTGGACAAGCCGGGTGTGGTGGTCTCGGGGCGCGGACTGGCGTTCTCGACCGCCCTGGAGACGGCGCTGAAGCTCAAGGAGGCCTGCTACCTGCACGCCATGGGGCTGTCGTACGCCGACCTGCTGCACGGCCCCATCGCGGTGGTCGACGCCGACACCCCGGCGCTGCTGGTCGCCGCCGAGAACAGCCCGACGCTGCAAGGGACGATCGCACTGGCCGAGCGGGTGGTGGCGGCCGGCGCGGCGGCGTACACGATCGGGGGCGGCACAGCGCTCGCACGGGCGGGCACGGCCGCGCTGAACGGCCCCGACCTGCCCGAGTGGGTGGCCCCGATGGGGCTCATCGTCCCGGGTCAGCTCCTCACCGAGGCGCTGGCCCGCAGGCTCGGCATCGACCCCGACTCGCCGCGCGGACTGAACAAGGTCACCCAGACCGATTGATCTGGAGAAAGCCGGCCACGGTTCTGCGGGCGCCCGCAGTTCGCATATCGAACGCCAGCGACAATTCATACTGGTCGAAAGAACCGAGGGAGGGGCCGGATGGCGGCCGATGCGAACGCGATCATCGCCGGGCTGGGCGGTGCCGGCAACATCATCGAGATAGAGCCCTGCATCACCCGCCTGCGTACGGAGGTGCACGACGCGTCCAAGGTCGACCAGGCCGCGCTCAAAGCGGCGGGCGCGCACGGCGTGATGGCCGCGGGAAACGTGGTTCAGGTCGTCGTCGGGCCGGAGGCGGACACGATCGCCAGCGACATCGAGGACCTCATCGGCTGAGGGCGGGTCCATGACGACTGTTCTCGCCCCGGTCGAGGGGGCGGCTGTGGGGCTGGCCGCCGTGCCCGATCCGGTGTTCTCCGCGGGCATGGTGGGGCCGGGGATGGCGGTCGATCCTCTGCGCGTGCCCGGGAAGGCCGTAGCCCCCATAGCTGGAAAAATCATGAAACTGCATCCGCATGCGTACGTCATCGTCGGGGACGACGGCAAGGGCGTGCTGGTGCACCTGGGCATCGACACCGTCCAGCTCAAGGGGAAGGGGTTCCGGCTCCTGGCGGCCGAGGGCGACCGGGTCATCGCCGGGCAGCCGGTCGTGGCCTGGGACCCCGCGGTGGTCGAGGCCGGCGGCCGCTCGCCGGTCTGCCCGGTCGTCGCGCTGGACGCCCTGTCCGAGTCCGTGACCGGGGTCGCCGAGGGCGCGGTGCACGCCGGGGACGAGCTTTTCCGATGGGAATAGGCAGGACTCGCGGTCGCCTGTGATCGTATCGACCGGAACGCGAGACAATGGGGGAGCCGCCGACTTTGATCGCGATCGGCTGGCGCACCCGGACAGGTCCGGCTGGTCTGGACCGGCACAGAAAGAGAGAGAGTCAATGGGCGAGCGCAAGGTCACCGTGGCCGCGGACGTCGGGCTGCATGCCCGTCCCGCGGCGACGTTCGTGCAGCGGGCCAAGCAGGCCCCCATGGACATCACGGTGGCGAAGACCAACGGCGAGGGCCCGGTCAACGGCAAGAGCATCCTCGCGATCATGGCGCTCGACGTCCGGCAAGGCGAAGACGTCGTGATTCGTGCTGAGGGCGACGGCTCGGACGAGATCCTCGACGAGCTGGCCGCGATCGCCAGTACGCCATGAACCTGCGGGGGGTGGGGGTCAGCCCGGGAATCGGGCACGGGCCCTCGTTCATCCTTGACGTCTTCGTGCCCGAACCCCCCGAGGGCGCCACCTACACCGGTGAGGCGGATCAGGAAAAGGAGCGCGCGATGGTCGCGCTCACGCAGGTCGCGGGCGAGCTGGAGGCCCGTGGCAACCAGGCGGGCGGCGAGGCCGAGGAGATACTCAAGGCCCAGGCGCTGATGGCCGAGGACCCCGGTGTGGTCGTGAAGGTGAGATCACTGATCGATCGCGGTCTGGCCGCCCCCAGGGCGGTCTTTGAGGCTTTCACGAAATATCGGGACGTGCTGGCCGGCTCGGGCGGCTACCTCGGCGAGCGCGCGGCAGACCTGGACGACATCAGGGACCGCGTGATCGCGCTGCTCAACGGGCAGACGCTGCCGGGTGTGCAGGGCGCGCCCGACGAGCCGTACGTGCTGATCGCCCGCGATCTCGCGCCCGCCGACACCGCGTTGCTGACCAAGGCCAGCGTCGCCGCCTTCGTCACCGAGGAGGGCGGCCCCACCAGCCACACGGCGATCCTGGCCAGGGCGATGGGCGTGCCCGCCGTCGTGGCCTGCCCCGGCGCGACCGGCATCCCGCCGGGTGTGCGGGTCATGGCCGACGGCACCTCGGGTGAGGTGCGCGTGGAGCCCGCGGAGTCCGACGTGGCCGAGGCGGTCGGCGCGGCCACGGCCAGGAGGACCGCCCTGTCCGCGGTCAGGGGCCCCGGCAGGACGGCCGACGGGCATCCGGTTCCGCTGCTCGCGAACGTCGGCGGCCCCGCCGAGTTGGCGGCCGCCGTCGACGCGGGTGCCGAGGGCGTCGGGCTCTACCGGACCGAGTTCCTCTTCCTCGACAGGATCGAGCCGCCGTCCGCCGAGGAGCAGCGGAGTGCCTATCGGGCGGCGCTGGAGGCGTTCCCCGGCGGCGACGTGGTCGTGCGGACCCTCGACGGCGGCGCGGACAAGCCGCTGGCGTTCCTGCCCGTGCCGGCCGAACCGAACCCGGCGCTGGGTGAGCGCGGCCTGCGTCAGTTCAGGAGGTTCCCCGAGGTGATGGAGGCGCAGCTCGGCGCGCTTGCGGCCGTCGCCGCGCAGGGGCTGCGGGTCATGGCGCCGATGGTGGCCACCGCCGAGGAGGCCGTCTGGTTCGCGCAGGCGTGCCGGGCCAAGGGCCTGCCGAGCGCGGGTGTGATGATCGAGATCCCGTCGGCCGCGCTGCGCGCCGCGCACCTGCTCGAACCTGTGGATTTCATCTCAATCGGCACCAACGATCTGGCCCAGTACGCCTTCGCCGCCGACCGCCAGGTCAGCGCCGTCGGGGTGCTGAACGACCCGTGGCAGCCGGCGCTGCTCGACCTGGTCGCCATGACCGCCGAGGCCGCGTCGTCGGCGGGCAAGCCGTGCGGGGTGTGCGGCGAGTCGGCCGCCGACCCGGCCCTGGCCTGCGTGTTCACCGGGCTTGGGGTCTCGACGTTGTCCATGGGGGCCGCGGCGCTGGCGGCCGTACGCGCCGCGCTGGCCGCGCACACGCTGGAGCAGTGCCGCAGGGCGGCCGAGGCCGCGCGGGCACAGGTGACGGCGGCCCGGGCGCGGGTGGCGGCCCGCGCGTACCTGCCGGGACTCGGCCGGCTGGGCCTGTAAACCAGGACGTTTCGGCAAGATCGCGGCTCCGGGCGGGTCGTCAGATGGATACCTTTGGAGGCATGCTTCGACGGATCGGTACGGCAGGACTCCTGGTGGCCGCGCTCACGGCGTGCGGCATTGGCGACGGCCCGGCGGGGGCCACCCCGACGGGCGGCAAGGCCGCACCGCCCGCGCCCACCACGCCGGCCGCGCCCACCACGCCCGCGTCGCGGCCCCCGGCGAACACCGTCGAGCGCGTCTTAGCGAAGATGAGCCTTGAGGAGAAGGTCGGCCAGCTCTTCATGCCCGTCCTGTACGGCGCCTCGGCCGAGGCGGCCTCGGGCGAGAACCAGGCCAGGTACGGCGCCCAGACCCCGGCCAAGGTGATCGCCAAATACCACCTGGGCGGTGTGATCCTCTTCCCGCACAACGTCAAGAGCACCCGCCAGGTCGTCGGCCTGACCAACGGCATGCAGCGGGCGGCGGGGAAGGTCCCGATGCTGATCGCCACCGACCAGGAGAACGGCCTGGTGTCCCGGATGTCCGCGTTAATGACGGACTTCCCCGGCGCGTCCGAGATCGGGGCGACCAAGGACCTCATGTTGTCGCGGGAGGTGGCCAAGGCCACCGGCACCGAGCTGCGCGCGCTCGGCGTCAACCTCGACTTCGCCCCTGTCGCCGACGTGAACATCGACCCGCGCAACCCCGTCATCGGCAGGCGGGCCTTCGGCGACGACCCGGCCAGGGTGGCCAAGATGGTCGCGGCGGCGGTCAAGGGGTTCAAGGACGCCAAGATCGCCGCGACCGCCAAGCACTTCCCCGGCCACGGTGACACCTCCGTGGACAGCCACACGGGCCTTCCGGTGATCAAGCACACCAGGGCCCAGTGGGAGCGGATCGACGCGCCGCCGTTCAAGGCCGCCATCGAGGCCGGGGTGGACGCCGTGATGAGCGCCCACATCGTCTTCCCCAAGCTCGACTCGTCGGGCGACCCGGCGACGCTGTCCAAGACCATCCTGACCGGCCTGCTCAGGAAGAAGCTCGGCTTCGACGGCGTGATCTCCACCGACGCCCTCAACATGGAAGGGGTGCGCAAGAAGTACAACGACGGCGAGATCGCGGTGCGCGCCGTGCTGGCCGGGGCCGACCTGCTGCTCATGCCGAACGACCTGCCCAAGGCCCACCACGCGGTGCTGGCGGCGGTCAAGTCGGGCCGCATCTCCAAGCAGCGCCTCGACGAGTCGGTCACCCGGCTGCTCACGCTCAAGCAGTCGAAGGGGCTGCTGATCAAGGCGCCCGTGGCCTCGGCCGACGAGGCGGCCGGCGTGCTGCGCTCCGCCGGGCACCGCAAGCTGGCCGCCCGCGCCGCGGGTTAGTGTGAGCCGTGCAGCCCGCTGGCGATGAACATCGCCGCGAGCATGGCGAACAGGAACGCCTGCAGGAACTGGATCAGCAGCTCCAGCGCCGTCATCAGGATCGTCATGAGCACGCCCAGCACTCCGAGACCTACACCGAGCGGGCTGAGCTCCTCGAACAGGAACCAGAAGCCCACCGAGCTGAAGAAGGCCACGATGATGTGGCCGGCGAACATGTTCGCGAACAGCCGGATGAAGTGGGTGAACAGTGAGCTGAGGAACACCTCGGCGAGGATCAGCGGGGCGTAGATGCCGTACGCCCAGCGGGGCAGGCCCGGCAGGTGCACCACGCCGTGCAGGTAGCCGCGGACGCCGTGGTGCCGGACGCCGAGGTAGACCTTGATGGCGTACACGGTGACTGCGAGCACCGCCGGGAAGGAGATGTTCGCGGCGACGGGGAACTGGATGAGCGGGAAGAGGCCCATCAGGTTCCAGACGAGCACGGTCAGGAAGATCGTCAGGAGGAGGCCCATCCAGCGCTCGGCGTCCTTGCCGAGGTGGGGCCTGGCGATCTGGTCGCGTACGAACACGTACGTGTATTCGCCGATGCTCTGCCACCCGCGTGGCACGATCTTCGGCTTGGCGAACGCGGCCCAGCACACGGCCATGACGATGACCGAGCTGAGCAGGGCGAGCAGTACCGGTTTGGTGAACCATTCCGGCCCGCCGGGAATGATGGGGGCGAACTGGAACAGTTCCAGCCCGGGGGCCTGCCACTGTTCCGGTGAGGTGATCAGGATCGTCGTCCGCACGGCGGTCCCTTCTGGGTAGCGAGCTAACGCTGGAAAACCACCCTAAAGGGATAAATCGGACGCCTTTTATTCGGGTTATATCCCCAAATAAAACGGCTGGCCCGGTGGAAAAGCCGTTTCAGGGACGCTCTACCCTAGAACGATGGTTACGGGTGTGCTCATCGACTGGGGCGGGGTGCTGACGACCAGTTTGTCCGACTCCATCGCGCGCTGGATCGCGGCGGATCGGATCGACGGCGACCACTACCGCGAGGTCATGCGCGAGCTCATCGACCACGCCTACCGCGAGGGGAACGGCGAGAACGCGATCCACGCCCTGGAACGCGGCGAGATCGACGGGCCCTCGTTCGAGCGCGACCTGGCCGCCCGGCTGCTGACCCTGGACGGTGCGCCGCCGGTGGCCGAAGGGCTGCTGGAGCGGATGTTCGCGGGGTTCGAGCGGGTCGATGCGATGTACGACATGCTCCGCGACGTACGTGTGAACGGGGTGAAGACGTGTTTGGTATCCAACTCCTGGTCCAACACCTACCCCCGCGACGACTGGGACGAGGTCTTCGACGCGGTCGTGATCTCCGGCGAGGTCGGCATGCGCAAGCCCGAGGCCCGCATCTTCCACCACGCGCTCGACCGGATCGGGCTCGCCGGTGAGGAGTGCGTGTTCGTCGACGACATCGAGGCCAACATCCTGGCCGCCCGCGCGCTCGGCATCGCCGGCATCCACCACCGCGACGCGGACACGACCATCGCGGAGCTCGAATCCCTCCTCCGTCTGACGCTGCGACGGGCATGATCTATACGTGGGCCTGTTACTAGCGGTGCCCGTGCGACTCTGAAAGGTTCGTCATGCGCGTCTATCTGCCGTGCACTCTTCCGGTTCTGGCCGCCGCGGTCCAGGCGGGGGAGCTGGGCCCGGCCCCACTGACCGGCTACGCGGTGACCCCCGCGCTGACCGAGTGGTACGCCTCGGGCGACACCGAGGAGCTCGAATACGTCGCGCTCACGGAGGCGGCCCGAGCCTCGCTGCGCCTGCTGGCCGCCGACGGCGCCGAGGCCGCGCCCAGGCGCGTGGTGGTGGCGGCCGAGGTGCCGGAGGGCTCGGTCAAGGCGAGCGCCGATCCGGCCGAACGCGGGAGGGTGCGCCTGGCGGATCCGGTCCCGCTGGCCAAGGTCGCCTCGGTGCACGTGGACGACCTCGACGCGGTGTCCGACATCGAGGCGGCGATCGCCGCGCTGCCCGCCGCCGACGACGGCGACGACGACGCCCGGTTCACGGTGGACGGAGCCGAGGCGCATGAGCTCATGTGGTACGCGACGCAGGAGATCCCGGATTTGTGGCCATAGTGATATAGGTCATACTTCCTGACTTACTCGACTCGGCATGGTTCGCTGACATTAGGGTCCCGACCCAGCACACACTGTCTCTGAAACGAGGAGTCGGTCCCAAGTGAAGCTTCGAGCTGTGGCGACCGCGATCGGGGTGGCGGCGTCGGTCGTCCTCATCGCCGGGTCCCCCGCCCACGCGCAGGCCGGACCCAAGCAGCGCTACGACCACAAGGACCCCTACAAGGCGGGCTGCGCGAGCACGTCCCGCGTGGTCGAAACCGCGAAGCTCAAGAGCCCCATGCGCGAGGAGTGGGGAACTGTCTCCCTCATGTGGTCCAGAAAGTGTCAGACCAACTGGATCAAGGTCAAGACCAGCGCCAAGGTCACCGGAACCATCAATCTGTACACGCAGGACCGCAGGAGCGACAGCTTCAGCTTCAAGAAGGGCAACCGCGGCGTGCACTGGGGCGACATGCTCTGGGCCAATGACATGTGCGCCTGGGGCAGCGTCACGGTCCAGCAGAACGGCGGCCGAGGCGGCCAGTACGCCACCGGTTCCACCGGAATGGACGCGGCCTGCAACTGACCTTCGCGGGGGCCGTGACCGACCGGTCGCGGCCCTCTGCCGTTCACAGAGATGTCACAGCTGCCCAGTAAGCTAGGCGCGACATGACGAAGCACATTATCTGGGATTGGAACGGCACGCTCTTCCACGATATCGACGCCGTGGTCGGAGCAACCAACGAGGTTTTCAAGCCGTACGCGCTGCCCGTGATGACCGCCGACGGCTTCCGCGCGGTCTACACCCGGCCCATCTGGGTCGCCTATGAACGCATGCTCGGCCGTCCCCTGGCCGAGGGCGAGTGGGAACTGCTCGACAACGGGTTCCACGAGCACTACTTCCGGCTGAGCGACGTCTGCGGGCTGGCCGCCGACGCCGAGCTCGTGCTGACGAGCTGGACGGGCACCCAGTCGCTCTGCTCGATGGCGCCGCACGCCCACCTGGTGCCCAAGGTCGACTCGTTCGGCATCACCCGCCACTTCACCCGGATCGACGGGCTGCTCGGCGGCACCGGCGGCGAGAAGGCCGCCCACATGACCCTGCACATCGAGGCCATCGGCGTGGACCCCGGCGAGGTCCTCGTGATCGGCGACAGCGTGGACGACGGGCTGGCCGCCAAACACGTGGGAGCCAAGGCCGTGCTGTACACCGGGGGGATGACGACGCGGGCCGAGCTGGAGAGCACGGGGCTGCCGGTCGTCGACACCCTCGCGGAGGCCCTCGACCATGCCTGAGCGCGCTTGAAATCGCTCAGGCGGAGCCTTGAACGCGGCGCCGGCCGTACCCTTTGAGGGAACCCCCCAGGAGGCTGCCATCAACCGCCTTGTGCTCTGGAACGTCGACCTGACGCTCGTCGACGTCGCCATCGTGACCCGTGACGCCTACGCCGAGGCGTTCCGCATCGTGACCGGGCGTCCGCTCGTCAAGCTCGTGCCCCCGCTGGGGCGGCCCGACTCCGAGATCGTCTTCGAGACGCTCGCGGTGAACGGCATCGTGGCCGAGGACGACCATCTGCCCCGGTTCCTGTCGGCCCTGGCCATCGCCTTCGCCGACCGGCGCGGGCGGCTGGCCAAGGAGGGCCGCATGATGTCGGGGGCCAAGGACGCGCTCAAGTCGGTGTCCAGGCTGGATGGCGTGGTCCAGACGGTGCTGACCGGAACGATCAAGAGCAACGCCGTGCACAAGCTGAAGGCGTTCGGGCTCGACAAGTACATCGACTTCGACCTGGGCGGTTACGGCGAGGAGGTCTACCCCAAGGCGACCCTGCTGCAGGTGGCCCAGGGGCGGGCCAAGCAGCGGCTCGGAACCGCGTTCACGGCCGCCAACACCGTGGTGATCGGTGACTCGACGCGCGACGTGCAGGCCGCCAAGATCGGCGGGGCCATGATGATCGGGGTGGCCTCCGGGCGGTCGATGGCGGCCGAGCTGCGCGAGGCGGGGGCCGATCTGGTTCTGCCCGATCTGTCCAACGCCTCAGAAGTGGTCGCCGCCGTCTCGGGCCTCACCTCCCCGATTCCGCACAAGTCCCGCTGAGCCTTCGAACACCGGCCGACGCGCCTCACGGCCGGTCCGGCTGGGTCAGCCGTTCGGCGAGCACCCAGGTGCCAGGGCCCTGGCGACCGCCTGGGCCGGGATGGACCTTGACGTTGTCGGCGGTGACCTGCCCGCCGCAGTGGGGGCAGGTGACCAGCGGGGTGAACAGGTTGCCGCACGGCCGGTGCTCAAGCAGAGCCGGAGGGCCTTCCGTGAGCCCGGCCCACTGGTTGCCCCACGCCATCAGGGCCATCAGCACGGGGACGAGGTCGCGGCCCGCCTGAGTGAGTTCGTACTCGTGGCGCGCAGGACGCTCCTGGTACCGGCGTCGTTCGAGGATCCGCTGCGCCACGAGCTGGTCGAGCCGGGCGGTCAGCAGGTTGCGGGAGATCCCGAGGTCGGTCACCAGGTCGTCGAAGCGGCGGACGCCCAGGTAGACGTCTCGGATGATGAGGGGCGTCCACCAGTCCCCCACGATCTCCAGGCTGCGGGCGATCGCACAGCTCATCTCGGCGAAGCTGGTCCTGCGCATGCCGTCGAGCATAGAGGGTTGCCTCATTGAACGCACCCGAGTAGCTTCGACCCAAAGGAGAGTTCAATAAGAAAACCCTCAAGGAGGGGAAGGTATGCCGTTCGTCGAGGTGTTCGTCCCGCGCGGCGCGCTGCGCGAGGACCAGCGGGCCACCCTGTCAGAAGAACTGGTCGCCGAGGTCATGCAGGTGGAGGGCGCCCCGGACACCGAGGCCGCAAGATCCATCTCCTGGCTGGTCTTCCACGACGTGGACGCCTGGTCCGTCGGCGGGGCCGCGGTGCCGGCCGATGAGCCCGCCAGGTACGTCGTCCGCGTCAGCGTCCCTGAAGGCTCCCTGGACGACGACAAACGCGCCGAAATGGTTCGCCGGGTCACCGCGGTGCTGGCCAAGGCCGACGACGACCCCGACCGGCTCTACGCCGAGCCCTCCGCGTGGGTGCATCTCATCGAGATCCCTGACGGCAACTGGGGAGCGTTCGGCCGCGTCGTCCGGCTGCCCGACATCATCGACTACGTCATCGGGCAGCCCGCCTGATGAGCCGGTGCCATAGGTGTCCAATGTTGATATGTCGGCTTTAGGGATATAAATCTAGATATAGTTGCTGGTCATGGACCTGGTCCGGCACCTGCGCTATTTCACCGTGGTGGCGGAGGAACTCCACTTCGGCAACGCCGCTATCCGGCTCGGCATGGCGCAGCCGCCGCTCAGCCAGCGCATCAAGCGCCTGGAGGAGGAGCTCGGCGTGCGGCTGTTCGACCGCTCGGCCCGCCAGGTCCGGCTCACCGAGGCGGGCCGGTTGCTGCTGGGCGAGGCCCGCGAGATCATCACCAGGGTGGACCGGCTGCACGAGCTGGCCAGGCACGGCGGCGGCGCCGTGCTGAAGGTCGGCGTCCCGCCCGACCTGGCCGCCGCCGTGATCGCCGCCCTGGTCGCCGGCTTCCGCGAGACCAACCCCGAGGTGCGCCTCGCGCCCGCCGAGATCTGGACCGCCGACCAGGTGACGGCCCTGGCGGAGGGCACGATCGACGTCGGCCTGGTACGCCATCCCGTCTCCGCGCCCGGGCTGCGCTTCGGCCAGGTCCTGGTGCAGCCGCAGGGCGTGCTGCTGGCGGCCGGCGACCCGCTCACGAGCGTCGGCGAGGTGCATCTGGCCGACCTGGCGGGCCGGGAGCTGCTGATGCCGCCGAAGGAGGGTGAACCCGGGCTGCACGCCGAGACGCTGTCGGAATGCCGCCGCCACGGCTACGTGCCCGCGCAGGTGCACCAGGGCGCCGGGCTCGGGCTGGTGCTGGCCGGGGCGGCGGTGGCGTTCGGGCCGAAGGTGGAGCAGCCAGGGCTGGCCTGGCGGCCACTGCTAGGCTCGCCGATCGCGTGGCGGGTCTCCATGGCCTGGCGCGTGGCGACGGCCGCGGTCAGCGACTTCTCGGCCGTGGCCGTCCGGACATTGAAGGGGAGCGCCGGGATGACGGACGAAGGCGCCACGCCCGCGCGGCGGGTCAGCCGCAGGCCGGGGATGCTGGCATGACCCCTTCTGATTTCACCGGACCCGACTTCGACGCGCTGTTCCGCGCCGCCGGCGTGACCGGCTGGCTGTTCGCGAGCGACATCGACTCGGGACGGGAGCTGGGCCACGGGGCCGACGAGCCGCTGCCCACGGCCTCGATGTTCAAGGTGCCGCTGCTGATGGCCTTCTGCAGGCAGGCCGACGCCGGGCTGCTGGACCCTGCGGAGCGGGTGACGGTGACCGAGGCGGACCGGGTGTCGGGGCCGACGGGGATCTCGGCCATGCTCGACGACGTGACGATCTCGCTGCGCGACATGGCGTACCTGATGATCGCGGTGAGCGACAACAGCTCGGCCGACAAGCTGCTGGCCAGGGTGGGGCTCGACGCGGTCAACGCCATGCTGACCGGCTTCGGGCTGGAGCGGACCAGGCTGTGGTCGGGCTCCAGGTACCTGGTCGAGAGCCTGAGCGTGGACGCCGGGCACGGGTGGCCTTTCCTGGACCCGGAGGACATCGTCCGGATGAGCGCGCTCGACCCCGCCCGCGCCAACTCCAGCACCCCGCGCGAGATGGCCGCGCTGTTCGGGATGATCTGGCGCGACGAGGCGGCCTCCGCGCAGTCGTGCGCCTGGATGCGCGCCGTGCTCAACATGCAGGTGTGGCCGCACCGGCTGGCCTCCGGCTTCCCGTACGACGACGTCGCGGTCAGCGGCAAGACCGGCACGCTGCCGACGTTGCGCACCGAGTCGGGCGTGGTGGAGTACCCCGACGGCGGGCGCTACGCCGTGGCCGTCTTCACCCGATCCTTCAGCACCGCGCTCAACCAGCCGCGCGCCGACGCGGTGATCGGCACGGCCGCGCGTATGGCGGTGGACCACCTACGGAGATAGCAAGGTATGTGGGGAGTCAGGTATGACTTTCCCTTGGTCTGGCGACAGGATGGTGCACATGGTTGCTGAGGGCACGCTTCTCTGGGAGCCGAGTGACGAGATCGTGGCGGCGGCGCGGTTGACCCGCTACATGGAGTGGGCGGGCCGCTCAGGAGCCTACGAGGACCTGTGGCGGTGGTCCGTCGACAGCCCGCGGGAGTTCTGGGCGTCGATCTGGGAGTACTTCGACGTGATCGGCGAGCGGGGCGAGGGCCCCGTGCTCGACGGGACGATGCCGGGCGCCACCTGGTTCGCCGGCAGCTCGATCAACTACGCCGAGAACGCGCTGCGCCGCGAGACGGGCACCGCCGTCGTGTTCGTCTCGGAGGAGGGCGGCAGGCAGGAGCTGACCTGGGCCGAGCTGCGCGACGAGGTCGCCCGCGTACGGGCGGGCCTGGTGCGTCTGGGCGTCGGGCGCGGTGACCGGGTGGCCGGTTACCTGCCGAACATTCCGCAGGCCCTGATCGCCTTCCTGGCCACCGCCTCGCTCGGCGCGATCTGGTCGGCGGGCTCGCCCGACTTCGGGGTGCCGAGCATCGTCGACAGGTTCAGGCAGATCGAGCCCAAGGTGCTGATCGCGGTCGACGGCTACCACTACAACGGCAAGAGCTACGACCGTTCGGCCGCCGTCAACGAGATCGCCGCCGAGCTGCCCTCCTTGCGCGCCACCGTGTGGATCCCTTACCTGACCGCCGCCGCCGAGGGTCGCGCCCCCCAGCAGGCCGAACCCACGCCGTCGAACAGCCGGGAACTGCCGCACGGCGAGGTGATCGGCTGGGAGGGGCTGCGGGCCGAGGAGGGGCCGCTGGAGTTCGAGCGGGTGCCGTTCGACCACCCGCTGTGGATCCTCTACTCCAGCGGCACGACCGGGCTGCCCAAGCCGATCGTGCACGGGCACGGCGGCGTGGTGCTGGAACACCTGAAGTCGCTCGCCTTCCACCAGGACCTGGGGGAGGGAGATGTGTTCTTCTGGTACACCACCACGGGCTGGATGATGTGGAACTACCTCGTCGGCGCCCTGCTGGTGGGGGCCACACCGGTGCTGTACGACGGCTCGGCCACCTTCCCCTCCGCCGCCGCGCTGTGGCGGATCGCCGCCTCTGAGGGAGTGACCTACTTCGGGGTGGGGGCGCCGTACATCATGGCCTCGCAGAAGGCCGGCATCCACCCGGAGGGGCTGGACCGGCTGCGCGGCGTCGGCTCGACCGGGGCGCCGCTGCCGCCCGAGGGGTTCGCCTGGTTGGCGGAGGAGCTGCCGGGCGTCCCCCTGGGGTCGTTCTCCGGCGGCACCGACGTGTGCACGGGGTTCGTCGGGGCGACCATGCTCCATCCGATCAGGGCGGGCATCATCCCGTGCCGGGCGCTGGGTGCGCGGGTGGAGTCGTTCGACCCGAGTGGCAAGCCGGTCGTCGGTGAGGTGGGCGAGCTGGTGCTGACCCAGCCGATGCCGTCGATGCCGGTGATGTTCTGGAACGACCCCTCCGGCGCGCGGTACTTCGACAGCTACTTCGACGTCTACCCGGGCGTGTGGCGGCACGGCGACTGGATCAAGATCAACGAGGACGGAAGCTGCGTGATCTACGGGCGTTCCGACTCGACGCTCAACCGGGGCGGCGTCCGCATGGGCACCAGCGAGTTCTACCGGGTCGTCGAGCGGTTCGAGGAGATCGCCGACAGCCTCGTGATCGACACGGGGCAGCTCGGCCAGGAGGGCAGGCTGCTGCTGTACGTGACGCTCGTCGAGGGCGCCACGATGTCCGAGCGGCTCGAACGCGACCTCTGCGCCGCCCTGCGCAGGGAGCTGTCACCTCGCCACGTGCCCAACGAGATCCACGCCGTCCCCGGCATCCCCCGCACGCTGTCGGGCAAGAAGCTGGAGGTGCCGGTACGCAAGATCCTGCTGGGCACGCCGGTCGAGGAGGCGGCCAACCCGGACGCCATGGCCAACCCCGAGGTGCTGCGCCACTTCAGTCCGTGACAACGATCAGAACCGGCCGCGCGGCACGACCAGGCCCGTTTCGTAGGCGGCGACGACCGCCTGCGTCCTGTCGCGCAGGCCGAGCTTGTTCAGCACCCGGCTCACGTGCGTCTTGACCGTCTCCTCCGTGACCACCAGCCGGGCCGCGATCTCCGGATTGGACAGCCCCTCCGCCACGAGCCTGAGCACCTGGGTCTCGCGCGGCGTGAGCGCCGACAGCGCCGCGACCGGGGCGTCGGACCTCGGGCCCAGCCGGGCGAACTCGCTGATCAGCCGCCTGGTCACCCCCGGGGCCAGCAGCGCCTCGCCGGCCGCGATCACGCGTACCGCGTCGAAGAGGCGTTCGGCGGTGACGTCCTTGAGCAGGAAGCCGCTGGCGCCTGCGCGCAGCGCGTCGTAGACGTACTCGTCGAGGTCGAACGTCGTCAGGATCAGCACACGCGGCCCGCCGGCCAGCAGCCTGGTGGCCTCGATGCCGCCCATGCCGGGCATGCGCACGTCCATCAGGACGACGTCCGGCGACAGCTCGCCGCAGATCCGCACCGCCTCGGCCCCGTCGGCGGCGGTGCCGACGACCTCGAAGTCGGGCTGGGTGTCGAGCAGCTCGGCGAACCCCGTGCGCACGACCAGGTGATCGTCGGCGATGACGACGCGGACCTTCATCCGGTGCTCTCCTCCCGTCCCGGCAGGCGGGCCTCGACGCGGAACCCGCCGCCGGTCGCGGGGCCGGTACGCAGTTCGCCGCCGAGCGCGGTGGCGCGCTCGCGCATGCCTGACAGGCCATGGTGGTGGGCGTCGCCGCCGCCGTCTGTGGGCGGTCCCGGGCCGTTGTCGCGGACGAGCACGCGCAGGTCGTCGCCGGTGTAGTCGAGCTCCACGTCCACGGCCGCGCCCGGCGCGTGCCGCCGCGCGTTCGTCAGCGCCTCCTGGATGATCCGGTACGCGGCCAGTTCCACGCCGGGATCCAGCTCCACCGGCGCACCCCGCAGGGTGAGCCGGGTGCTCGTCCCCGAGGCCGCCCGCGACTCGTCGAGCAGTTCGTTGAGCTCGTGCAGGCGCAGCCCCGGCTGGGGGCGCCAGGTCGCGGCCGACTCGTCGGCGTCTTCACGCAGCACGCCGAGCAGCCGCCGCATCTCGGTCAGCGCCGCCCTGGCGGTGTCGCCGATCGCCAGCAGCCGTTGCGCCCCGGCCTCCGGCATCCCGGGGACGGCCAGCCGGGCGGTCTCCGCCTGCACGGCGACCATGGAGATGTGGTGGGCGACCACATCGTGCAGCTCGCGGGCGATGCGGGCACGCTCGCCGCGGGCGGTGTGCTCAAGCAGGCTGTCGGCGATGACCTGCCGGGCGGCCGTGTCGGCCACGGCCTGCGCCCGCGAGCGCCTGGCGATCCCGGCCAGCGCCGCCACCGGCGCCAGACAGGCCAGCAGGAACACAAGCGCGGGCAACCGCACGCCCTCGGGACCGTCGAGCCCGAACGCCCGCGGCCTGCCGCCCACTTCGAGCGCCACCGCCAGCACCGGGAACGGCACGGTGACCAGCACGGCCGTCGCCTGCGACCTGTGACGGCCCAGCCGGTAGCCGGCGACGAGCTGCGCGACCAGCCCGGCCGTGGTCAGCGTGTGGAAGGCGGTCGCCGACAGCAGGCCCGCCCCGCACAGCACGAGCGCGGCCAACGTCGGCTGCGTCCACAACAGGGGCAGCGGCAGCGTGGTCGCCAGCGCGAGCAGCGGGATGATCACGGTGCCATCGTCGGCCGCGGGCCCGGGCGGGATCGGCACGCCGACCGGCACGGCCTCGGTCTGGCTCAGCGCGGGCAGGCCCCCGGACCGCGCCACCGACTCCACCACCGCGAGCAGCGCCAGCAGCACCCCGGCCACGACAGGCCCGTACGGGCTCAGCGCGGCCTGGACCCTTCGCACCCTTTCCACAAAGCCCATTGTCAGGGGCGTAAGGGTCGGTCGGCATCCCTCGTGGGAGTGACGCCGGGTAGCTGACGCCAGTGACCGCCGGAATCGCTCGGCCGCGTGACGACCGCACCGGGGGCCGCTGCCTAATGTGCCTGTCGTGGAAGCAACCATCGAAGTCAGCGGGCTGCGCAAGCGGTTCGGGCAGACACGGGCGCTGGACGGGATGACGTTCGGCGTGCAGGCCGGGCAGGTGACCGGGTTCGTCGGGCCCAACGGGGCGGGCAAGTCCACCACGATGCGGGTGGTGCTCGGCCTGGACGCGGCCGACGAGGGCACGGCGCTGGTGGGCGGGCGGCCGTACACGAGCCTGACCAGCCCCCTGCGTCACGTCGGCGCGCTGCTGGACGCGGGGGCCCTGCAGCCGAGCCGCACCGCCCGCAACCACCTGCTGTGGCTGGCCCACTCCCAGGGATTCGCCGCCGCACGCGTGGACGAGGTGATCGACCTGGTCGGGCTGGGGACAGTGGCCAGACGGAAGGCGGGCGGGTTCTCGCTGGGCATGCGCCAGCGGCTCGGGATCGCCGCCGCGCTGCTCGGCGACCCGCCGGTACTCATGCTGGACGAGCCGTTCAACGGCCTCGACCCCGAAGGCATCGTGTGGATCCGCGGCCTGCTGCGGTCGCTGGCCGCCGAAGGGCGGGCCGTGCTGGTCTCCAGCCACCTGATGAGCGAGCTCCAGGACACCGCCGGCCACCTGGTCGTGGTCGGCAGAGGCAAAGTAGTGGCCGACACCAGCGTGGCCCGGCTGATCGAACGCGCCTCCGACGGCCTCGTCGCGCTGCGCACCACGGCACGCTCGGAGGCCATGTCGGCGCTGGCCCACGCCGGGGCCACCGTGAGCGCCACGGGGCCCGACACGCTCACCGTCTCGGGGCTGACGGCCCAGGACGTCGTAGGCGTGCTCAACGCGCGCGCGGTGCCGTTCTCCGAGGTGTCCGCCCACCGGGCCACGCTGGAGGAGGCGTACCTGGACCTCACCAGAGACGCGGTCGAGTTCAAAGGGGCCGCCCGGTGAGCGGCTTCGCGCGGCTGTTGCGCGCCGAATGGACCAAGCTCCGCACCGTCCGCGGCTGGACGGCGGGGACAGTCGCCGCGGCGCTGCTCGTCACGGTGCTCGGGCTGTTGTTCGCCAATGCCAGCCATTCGTCGTGCAGCAACGGCCCGGTCGAGGTGCCCTGCCCCGCCCCGCTGATCGGGCCGGGCGGCCAGGCCGTCGATGACCGCTTCTACTTCGTCCACCAGCCGCTGGACGGCGACGGCGCCATCACGGTGCGGATCACCTCCATGACCGGCCAGATCCGCCTGCCCGACTCCACCCCCGGCCTCAGGAACGTCACCGCCGGCGTCGTGCCGTGGGCCAAGGCCGGAGTCATGGTCAAGGAGAGCACCAAGCAGGGCTCCCCGTACGCGGCCGTGATGCTGACCGGCGACCACGGCGTACGGATGCAGCACAACTTCACCGAGGACGTGGCGGGCAAACCGGGCAAATCCCCGCGCTGGCTGCGGATCACCCGCACCGGCGACACGATCACCGGCGAAGAGTCCGCCGACGGCCGGCGGTGGACCACGGTCGGCACGGCCCGCCTGGCCGGGCTGCCGTCCCGGGTCAGGATCGGGCTGTTCGCCGCCTCCCCCGGGGATCTGCGGGTGTCGCGCAACGCCATCGGCGGGTCCGTCTCCGCGGACCGCTTCGCCGAGGTCACCGCCATCATGGACCAGGTCGGCGTGCGCGGTGCGGCGACCGGCAGGTCGTGGAGTCGCGACGACATCGGCGTGTCGTACGAGCTCGACGGCGTCACGCCGCACCACCCCGGCGGTCTCGCCAGATCCGGTGGCACCTTCACCATCACCGGAGTCGGCGACATCGCGCCGACTCCGGGCGGCTCCCGCGTGGAGAACACCCTGATCGGCCTGGTCGTCGGGCTGATCGTGATCCTGGTCGTGGCGGTGCTGTTCGTCACGGCCGAGTACCGGCGGGGGCTGATCCGCACGACGCTGACCGCCAGTCCGCGTCGCGGCCGGGTGCTCGCGGCCAAGGCCGTCGTGATCGGCGCCGCCGCCTTCCTGTCCGGGCTGGTGGCCGCGGCCGTCACGGTCCTGGCCGGGAAGAGGATTCTCAGCGGCAACGGCATGCACCTGCTCCCGTTGTCGGCGCTCACCGAACTGCGGGTGATCGTCGGCGCGGCCGGGCTGTTCGCCGTCTCCGCGGTGCTCGCCCTGGCGCTGGGGGCGCTGCTGCGGCGCAGCGCCATCGCGGTCATCGCCGCCGTCGTGGCGGTGATCCTCCCGTACGTGCTGGGGGTCGCCTCCATCCTGCCCGAGGAGGTGTCGGAGTGGCTGCTGCGGCTGACTCCCGCCGCCGGGTTCGCGGTCCTGCAGAGCGTCCCTGAGTACGCGCACGTGCTCGGGCACTACGCCCCGGTGGCCGGCTACTACCCGCTGCCGCCTTGGGGCGGGTTCGCGGTGACGTGCGCTTACGCCGGGCTCGCCCTCGCCCTGGCCGCGGTCCGGCTGCGCGAGGAGGACGGGTGAGGCGGGAGTTGCGGGCCGAGTGGACGAAGGTGCGGACCGTGGCCGGGCCCGGGTGGTTGCTGCTCGCGCTCGTCGTGCTGACCGTGGGGGTCGGCGCCGTGGCGGTCAACGCCGTCACCTGCGCGTCGGCGGGGTGTGGTCAGGACGCGATCCGGCTCGGCCTCGTCGGCGTCCAGGTCGGGCAGGCCATGGTGGCGCTGCTGACCGTGGTCGCGGTCTGCGGCGAGTACGGGTCGGGGATGATCAGCACGAGCCTGGTCGCGGTGCCGCGCCGGGTCACGCTGCTGGCCGCCAAGGCGGGCGTGGTCACCGGGCTCACGGCGGCCGGGGGGAGCGTGGCGGTGCTCGGGTCCCTGCTGGTCGCGGGGGTGCTGTTGCCGGAGAGCGGGTTCACTCCGTCGCACGGCTACCCGCCGCTGTCCCTCGCCGATGGGCCCACGTTGCGGGCCGCCGCAGGGTCGGTGCTCTACCTGGTGCTGATCGCCCTGCTCAGTCTGGGGGTCGCCGCCGCCGTGCGCGACTCCGCCGTCTCCGCCGGAGTCGTGCTCGGGATCCTCTACCTGCTTCCGCTGGCCGTCCGGCTGGTCTCCGACGAGGACACGCAGCGGATGCTCTGGCGGCTCGCGCCCACCAACGCCGGGCTGACCGTCCAGGCCACCACGGATCTGGCCGTCCTGCCGATCGGGCCTTGGGAGGGGATCGGCGTGCTCGCCTGCTGGACCGCCGCCGCCCTTCTTGCGGGCGCGCTTCTCCTACGCACCCGCGACGCCTGACCCCGTTTTGCGGGACATCACCCTAATAAAGTGAAATGCCAGTATTTGGTGGAACCTATTGGGCTGGCTGGGTTTTTGATGGACAAGACCGTTTATGGGAGGTGGGTTATCGGCTATCTGGGTAGGCGTTGATTTATGAGGATAAAAGTGCGCGGAATTGTTGCTCTCGCTGTCGGCTGCGGCCTGCCCCTCCTGGCGACGCCTCCCACCAAGGCCGCTTCCGCCAAGGCGGTCGACACCGGAACCGGACCCGCCGACACCACGCCCGCCGAGACCGGGCCCGGCGACACCACGCGCACTCGGACCACACGTACCGGGACCGTGCCCGCCGGGACCGGGCCTGCCGACACCACGCGCACTCGGACGACGCGTACCGGGACCGTGCCTGCCGACACCACGCGCACCGGGACCGGGCCTGCCGAGACCACGCCTACCGAGACCACGACCGCCAGGACCGCGCCCGCCAAGGCGGAGATGGTTGTGCTCAGGCCGGGGGACCGGGGTGCGAATGTTCTGCTCCTGCAGCGTAAGTTGCGCCGTGGCGGCTACTACTTCGGCAACGTGAACGGGGTCTACGACGACCAGACCAAGTTCGCGGTGTGGGCGTTCCAGAAGAAGCGGCGGCTGAGGCCGCAGGGGGCGGTCGGGCCGGGGATCCTGCGGGCGCTGGAGCGTCCTGCGCGCAACCGTCCGCTGGTCCCCACGGGCGCCGACAACAGGGTGGAGATCGACCTGCGCAACCAGCTCCTGACCGTCTACCGGCAGCGCCGCCCGGTGCTGATCAGCCACATGTCCACCGGCGCGGAGCGGAGTTACTGCGAGAACGGCCACTGCGGCAACGCCGTCACGCCGGTGGGGGACTTCCGCGTCACCAAGCGTTCGCCCGGCTGGAGCACGGGGCCGCTGGGCGCGATGTACAACTCGCTCTACTTCGTCGGCGGGATCGCGATCCACGGCTCGACCAAGGTGCCGCTGACGCCGGCCTCGCACGGGTGCGTGCGCATCCCGCTGACGACCTCCGTGCGCCTGTACAGGATGGTGCAGGTCGGTGAGCCGGTGTACGTGCGCGGCAAGGCCTACACGCCCTGAGGGAGCCGGAAGAGCCGGTCGGGGTCGTACGTGGCTTTCACCTCGGCCAGCCGCGCCGCGTTCGGCCCATAGTACGCACTTCGCCAATTCGCTAATTCAGCATCAATATAGTTCACGTAGGCGTGGTTCCCGAAATATGGGGACATGTCGGAGTGAATTCCGCGGAGCCAGCTCCGATCCATGCCTTCCTGGTAATACTGCACACTGAAAAGGGCCGCCCGATGGGGAAAGGCCGTCTCCGCCGGTCCGACCCGGCCGATGGCCCCTCCCATGGCGTCCATGAGCACGGAGTGCCGCCCGCCCCGACGTACCCCGTTCACCAGCGCCCGCACCCCGTCCGCGGGCAACGGCCGGTACGCCAGGTGCGACTTCGCCGAGAACGCCGTCCGAGGTTTGCGCCGGCACTGGGCGACCGACATCGACGAGCAGCCGCCCATGATCTTCATGGCGTCCAGATGGGAGACCGACCGGAGGTAACGCGACGACGGCCGTCCGACCTTGGCGACCAGCGGGGTCAGCAGCCGGTCGAGCGACGAGGGGCGTCCCGCGTACGTGCCGGTGATCTGCACGTCGAGCCCGCCCGCCGACCGCGTCAGGTGCAGCGTGGACCACAGCTCGTCCGGCGTGGAAGGCCCCCACGACTGCCACTCGCGCAGCGCCGCCCCCGCCCCGGCCCACGGCCAGTGCAGGGAGAACACGGTGAGGTCGCGCGCCGCGTGCGTCCTGAACGTGAAGGACACGGCCACGCCGAAGTTGCCGCCGCCACCGCCCCTGCAGGCCCAGTAGAGCCCGGCGTGCCGCCGGGCGTCGCAGGTCAGCAGCCGCCCGTCGGCCGTCACGACGTCCACGGAGTCGAGGACGTCGCAGGTGAGCCCGTGCTGCCTGGACACCGTCCCGAGCCCGCCGCCCAGCGTGAGCCCGCCGATGCCGACCGTGGGGCAACTGCCGGCGGGGATGCTCACGCCGTGGTGGAAGAGCCGGTCGTAGACGTCGATCAGCTTGGCGCCCGCGCCGATCACGGCCCGGCCGCCCGCGTAGGCGACCGAGTTCATCCCGGACACGTCGATCACCAGCCCGGAGCCGGTGGACCAGCCCGCGTAGGAATGGCCGCCTGACCGGGTGGTGACGGGAACGCCGTTGGCCCGCGCGAACGCCAGGCACGCCGACACGTCGGCCGCGCTGGCACAGTAGGCGACCCCGCCCGGCCTGACACGGTCGAAAGCGGGGTTGTACAGGCGGCGAGCGCCGTCGTACCCGGCGTCGCCCGGCAACACCAACGTCCCCGCCAAGCCTCTCCTGAGCCTGGCCCAGTTGGGCGGCGGCGCGGAGAGCGCCAGCGGGGCGAGCGCGGCGGCGTGCAGGAAGTTCCGGCGGTCCATGGCGCCTCCCATCGGTGATGAGACGGCCGGCTGAGCCGCCAGGTTGGTCACATCCTCATCACCCGGCCGTGCCTCCGAGCGGAGTGGGCACCCGGGTCAGCCGGGGCACGCTCGTTCCGGCCTTCTTGAGCACGCCGTCCTTGACCAACCGCAGCGGCGACCCGTTCGGCTTGGGCGGCGGCCCGCCGTGCCCGTCGGAGGTCTGGGCGAGCCGCAGGGCCAGCGCCGGGCACATGTCGACGGCCCGCCGCGCCTCTTTGGCCATGAAGGCGGGGACGTTCCTGAAGGAGGGGAACCCGTAGTCGTCCAGTTCGACGAACTCCGGCAGCAGGTGCGCGCAGAGCCCGTGCCCCTGGCAGCGGGACCAGTCGACCTCCAGCCGGTAGTCGGGCTCGGCCTCGTACTCGGGCATCGGCAGCACGCCGCGGACGGGCCTGTCGCACGAGCCGTGCTCCAGGTGGTTGGCGATCTCGGTCTCGAACGAGTCCAGCGCCGACAGCACGAACTTGGCCGTGCCGTCCGGGTGGAAGCACGCGCCGCGCCGTTCGACCAGGCGGACGGAGCGCCGTACCGCGTCGACCGAGCCCGTGCCCTCGACGAGGGCGTACATGGCCCTGGCGATGTCGGGCAGGCCGAGGCGGCAGGGGCCGCACTGGCCCGCCGACTCGGCCGCGAGGTAGGCGGCGACCCTGGCGGCCTCGCCGAGCGAGCACGTGGACTCGCCCAGCGGGACGATGATGCCGGCGCCGAGGGTGGCGCCGGCCCGCTTCATGCCCTCGCGCGAGAGCACGGCCGTCTCCACGGCCTCCGCCGACAACCACGCGCCGTGGTATCCGCCGATGAGCACGCCGTCGCCGATCTCCGCCTCGCACAGTCCGAGCACGTCGGCCAGGTAGGTGCCCGTCGGCGCCTCGATGACCGCGCCGTTGGCCGCGCCGCCGCTGACGGTGAGCAGGATCGTGCCCGGCTCCTTGCTCGTGCCGACCTCGGCGTACTTGGCCGGGCCGAGCTCGGCCAGCAGCGCGAACTGGGCGTAGGTCTCCGTGTTGGACAGCAGGGTAGGCAAGCCGTCCACGCCGCTGGTGGCGGCGCGCTTCTTCCTGCCGGGCGGGATGCCCTCCTCGCCGTTCACGGCGCGCACGAGCGCCCCGCCCTCTCCTGAGATGAACCGCTCCTTGATGCCGACCACGCGGATCGGCACGCGGCTCTCGGCGCCGCCCGACACGTTCGCCGCCCGGCGCTCGGCCACGGCGGCGGCCACGTTCAGCTCGGCGACCTCGCCTCCGGCCGTGGCGACGACCACCTCGCGGGCGCCGAGCGCCTCTGCCGCCAGCACCGCCCCGTCGAGCACGAGATGCGGGTTGCGGGTCAGCAGCATGGCGTCCTTGGAACTGGCGGGTTCGCCCTCCGCGCCGTTGACCAGCACGACGCTCTCGCCCGAGCCGGCCGCGTCGGCCACGGCCCGCAGCTTGCGCGCGAACGGGAAGGCCGCGCCGCCCCGCCCGCGCATGTCCACCTCGTTGATGTGGGAGATGAGCTCCTCCAGCTCACGCGGCTCTGGAAGGCCGTGGAGCGTACGGTGGGCGGGCAGGTCCAGCCGCCGGGTGTGGTCGAGCCCGGCGGTCAGCCGGGCCGGACCCATGCGTAGCACCCGTGGCACCCTGGCCGGGATCACGATCGCTCCTGGGCAACTGCGAGCAGGCTCATCCGGCCTCCTGGTCTGTCCGCCGGACGGGCGGCGCGCAGTTTCCGCCCCTCCGGTCTCTTCGTCCGGGAGAGGTGCGCGGTCATCCCGCCTCCCGGTATCTGCGCCGAGCCTCGGCGAGGCTCACAGGTGCATTGCCTCCCGCCGCGGCGGCGACCTTCTGCGGGCGTTGCGCCGGCATGGGCCGTTCCGTGGGCATGGGCCGTTCCGCGGGTACGCCCATCGCGGCGGGCGCCGTCGCCGCGGGGCCTTCGATTCGTTCTGTGACGATCGGCGGCCGGCGGACGGTGGCCAGCACGCGTACGATCAGCGCACCGCCGACCGCCGCCAGACAGGCCACGTAGGACCAGGCCACCCATCCGGCCGGTGGCCGGCCGGCCGTCAGTCCGTGCATGATCGCGATCGGCCAGGCCAGGTACGCGGCGGAGTGCAGGACCCGCCACACCCACGGCCTGGTTCTGATCGCGAAGCGCCCCCTCATCATTCCCGTGAACACGGCCACGAGCATCAGCTCGAAGGCCAGTGCGCCCATCCCCACTTCCAGCCGGGCTACGGGCAGAACCGCTGCCCCCAGCGGCACGTGCCCCAGGCTGATCATGAGGGAGATGTGCGTGAGCAGGGAAATCATTCCACCGAGCGCGGCCGCCCGGTGCGCGAACTGGGCTCTGACCCTGTTGGCCGGCGACAGGAAGACGCGTTCGGTGGTGAGCAGTCCGAACGCGACCGTCGTGGTCAGCAGCACCAGAGCGCCGACTCCCGCGTAGAACTCGAGGAAGCTGACCCCTCGGCCGAGCAGCGCGATGCCGCGCTCTGTCCTGGTCAGCGCGAACGCCGACAGCAGGACGGCCATGATCAAGGCGCTCGTCCCCAGCCGGACGTTCCTGGTGTCCAGCTTGGTGGGGGCGTGCCGGGGGTGGCGTCTGTGGAGCATCTGTTTCCCTCCAAGGTCGAGTGAGGGTGCGACTCGGAAGGTGAGCGCCCCGGGGGGTGAGGGCAGTACAGATCAGCAACGGCGGCCCCGGTTGATGCACGAGACGACGGTCTGCATCAGACGATCGGGCATCACGTTGGCGAAGTCGCCGTGGTCGGTGATCGGGTCGTGCTTCTGTTCTGGGAAGGAGTCCACGGCGTACGACGGTCCCTGGGGAACGCTGTACGCGAGGGTCATGCGCAGAGCCGGGGTCGGCCGGGTTCCTTGCGGACAGGCGCCGTTCTGACCGGGGAAGACCACGTGGTCACGGTGATCGGCGCTGTCGGAGTTCTGGCCGTCCCAGCAACTGGGGAAGTTCAGAATACGAAGAACTTCGCTGCCGCGCGGGCAAAGCGCGTACTTGTCGGGACTTATGCGATTTTGGAATCCCGAGCGGCTCCAGCCGGCGCCGCCGTTCGTGGCCGCCTTGGCGGCCGCGGCCACGCGCCCGGATCTCATGCGTGTCTCCTGTTGTCGACCGCCATCGCGACAGGTGGCGCGGGTGCGGGCGTCGGAGGTTCGGGCAACTCGTTGTGGTCGACCAGGCCCGTGGATTCCAGGAGCGTCATGTGCCTCATGACGAAGTTGATGCCTTCTTGGGCGAATTTCCTGATATCCGAGTTGCGGGTCCCCGCCCGCACGGCTGCCACGACGGTGAAGACCTTGCCGTGCGCGGCACGCAACAGGTTCGCGAAGTCCTTGTCGAAAGCGGGGCCGCTCTCCGCGGCCAGCTGGGCCATCCAGCGCTGCTGGTCGGGGTTCGGCTCGTCTGGGAGGGCCACGCCCAGTTTCTTGGCCGCCTGGACGGTCAGGGCGTCCAGCTTCTTGTGATCTTCCATGATCAGCCGGCCGACCTCTTTGACCCGCTGGGACTCGGCGCGGGTGCGCGCGTAGTCACCGGCGGGCATCTCCCAGAGGCCCGCCTGCCGTACTTTGACCAGCAGATCCCGGTCGGCGGCCGTGACCGGGCCGGACGACGTGTCCGTCGACTGGGCTGCCGTGGGATCGATCGAAGGTGGCATCACCAGCACAATCGTCACCGCCGCCGCTACGACGAAGCCGCCGAGCATGAACAACTCGCCGCGCAAAAGCCTGTGCATGGTCGGAGATACGCGGGCATCCTGGGTCAGGTTCACTCATGGCCGGAGATAGTTAGAAATGACTGGAGTTATCTAAGTGGCTACCGCTGAGATAACGAAGGTGTAAAGATGTGCCCCGTGCTAGGTCACCTCGACGGCAGGTTCGAGAGTGCGGAAGCCGAGGCGGAGCATCGCATCGCGGTGCTTTACCAGGAGTTCGGCGGCCCTCTGCTGCGACACGTCCGTAAATCGACAGGTAACGACCTCCAGTGGGCCGAGGATGTGGTGCAGGAGACGCTTGTCAGAGCCTGGCGTAACTCGGCAAGGCTGCAATGGGAACCAAGCCTCATATGGGCGTGGCTACTGACAGTGGCCCGCCGTATCGTTATCGATGGACGTCGACGTAAGAGCGTCCGGCCTCACGAGGTCGAGCCGCCCGAAGTCGACATGATGGCGGTGCCTGACGGCTCGGAGCGTGCCCTGTCGGCGATCGTCGTCGCCGACGCGCTTCGCAGCCTGTCCGAAGAACACCGCGAAGTCATAGAGCAGACCTACCTCCGAGACCGTACGATAAGTGAAGCGGCGGAGATTCTGGGGATCCCGCCGGGCACGGTGAAGTCCCGCCTCTACTACGGGATCCGGGCTCTCCGTGAGCAGTTGCGGGACAAGGGGGTAGCCGGCTGATGCATGACGGGGTGGCCGCGTACGTCCTCGGTGTCCTCGACGAAGAGGAGCACGAGGCGTTCGAACGCCACCTCGACACGTGCAAGCGGTGCCAGGCGGAGTTGATCGAGTTCGCCGAGCTCCCAGAGCAGCTCGACGAGCTCAGGAACGCCCCCTCTGCCTCCGGAGACGACCCCCCTAGGTCGATGTCACGTTGACGTCTATGCCCTTTTCGGGTGGTATCGGAACGGCGAGGCATGGCCCGGTGCACCACGCCGGGTGGTTTCAGGGGGAGGTGTTCGGTGGGCATCGACGGTGATGCGCCCGGTCCCCCGCATCGGCAGTTCGGCGAGGAAGGCGGCCGGCTGTCGTACGGAGGCTACCTCTGCCTGCCCGAGCTCCTCGCTCAGCAGCGGCCCCAGTCGAACGCGCCGGACGAGCTGCTGTTCATCACCATTCACCAGGTCTACGAGCTGTGGTTCAAACTGCTGCTCCACGAGCTGGAAGGCGCCCGTGAGGCCATGTTCGCGGGCGAGCTGTGGCGCGCCCGCCACGTGTTCCGGCGGGTGCACGCGGTGGAACGGGTGCTGATCGAGCAGATCGAGGTCCTGGAGACCATGACGCCCCAGGATTTCCTGGAGTTCCGGTCGCAGCTGGCGCCGGCGAGCGGCTTCCAGTCCGTGCAGTTCCGCGAGATCGAGTTCCTGTCGGGCCTGAAGGACGAGCGCTATCTCGGCAGCTTCCGGCACGCCAGCGACACGGAGCTCGCCAGGCTGCGCCGCAGGCTGGGCGAGCCGACGCTGTGGGATGCTTACCTCACCGCCCTCGCCCGGCGTGGCCTGGCGGTCTCCGACGAGGAGATCATGGCCTCGCTGCTGGCTGTGGCAAGAGATCGCAGGTCCTACGACGACCTGTGGCAACTGGCCGAAGACCTGCTGACCCACGACGAGACTGCCGCCCAGTGGCGGATGCGTCACGTCCAGATGGTCGAACGCCAGATCGGCACCAAGTCGGGCACCGGCGGCTCGACGGGCGCCCCCTACCTGCGCGGTCGAACCCGCCTGCACTACTTCCCACTGCTGTGGGAACTTAGGGCCTGGCTATGACAAGCCATGCCGAACCCTCACAAAGGAGTGAGAGCGAAATGTCGCTCGACGAGGCCAAGGATGAGCTGCTCCAGCGCGCCGCGGAGCGCTGCGCGGCCGGCAATGATCATGTGAACCCGGAGGAGGCGCTGTCCTTCCTGCGGTTCTACTATCGCCATGTCGCGCCGGAGGACCTGCTCGACCGCAACCCCGTTGACGTGTACGGCCCTGCGATGTCGCAGCGGAAACTGGCCGAGGTCCGCCCCCAGGGCAGGGCGGTCGTCCGGGCCTACACCCCCACGTTGGACGAACACGGCTGGGACCCCGGCCACTCGGTGGTCGAGGTGGTCACCGACGACATGCCGTTCCTGGTCGACTCCGTCACGATGGAGCTCGACCGGCACGACCTGGGCATCCACCTGGTGGTCCACCCGCAGATGCGGGTCCGCCGCGACATGACGGGCCGGATGCTGGTCCGCGGCCAGGAAGAGGTCACCGGCCAGATCCTGGTCGAGTCGTGGATGCACATCGAGATCGACCGGCAGGCCGACCCCGAGGTGCTGAAGACGCTGGAGGCCGACCTGCAGCGGGTGCTCACCGACGTGCGCCACACGGTCGAGGACTTCAGGAAGATGCGGGCGCTGGCCGTGCAGACCGCGGAAGACCTGAGCATGAACCCGCCGCCGCTTGAGCCCGCCGAGGTCGAGGACAGCCTCGACCTGCTGCGCTGGCTCGCCGACGGGCACTTCACCTTCCTCGGTTACCGCGAGTACCGCCTTGAGCACACCGACGAGGGCGAGACGCTGCGCGCCCTGCCCGGCGCGGCGCTGGGCATCCTGCGCGACGACAAGGTCGGCTCCGACAGCTTCTCGGCGCTGCCCGCCGAGGTGCGGGCCAAGGCCCGCGAGAAGCAGCTCCTGATCATCACCAAGGCCAACTCCAGGGCCACCGTGCACCGGGCGACCTACCTCGACTACATCGGGGTCAAGATGTTCTCGCCCGAGGGCGAGGTGATCGGGGAGCGGCGCTTCCTCGGCCTGTTCACGCACGTGGCCTACAACGAGTCGATCTCCAGGATCCCCGTGTTGCGCCGCAAGCTGGGCGAGGTGCTCGACCAGGCGGGCCTGACGCCCGACAGCCACGACGGCAAGGACCTCATCGAGATCCTGGAGACCTTCCCGCGCGACGAGCTGTTCCAGACCTCGATCGAGCAGCTCCTGCCGATCGCGCTGGGCGTGCTGCGGCTGCGCGAGCGCAAGCAGGTCAAGCTCTTCCTGCGGCGTGACGACTACGGCCGCTACATCTCGTGCCTGATCTACCTGCCGCGCGACCGCTACACCACCAAGGTGCGGACGAAGATGGAGGAGGTCCTGCTCAAGGCCCTGGGCGGCAAGAGCCTCGACTACAGCGCCATGATCGGCGAGTCGGTGCTGGCCCGGCTGCACGTGGTCGTGCGGGGCGAGCGGGGCAAGCAGCTCCCGCCGCCGGGCGTGAACCTGGAGGAGCTGGAGTCGCGCCTGGCCGCGCTGGCCCGCTCCTGGGAGGACGACCTGGCCACCGCGCTGGGCGAGCGGGCCTCCGAGGAGGAGGCGCCCGCGCTCATCAAGCGCTACGCCTCCGCCTTCCCCGAGGGCTACAAGGCCGACTTCGCGCCCAAGGTCGCCGTGGTCGACCTGCGCCGCCTGGAAGAGCTCGTCGCCGCCGGCGACGACCAGCAGGTGAAGATCAACCTCTACGAGCCGTACGACGCGAGCGACGGCGAGCGGCGGCTGAAGATCTACAAGATCGGCTCGCCCATCTCGCTCTCCCACGCGCTGCCGCTGATCCAGCGGCTCGGCGTCGAGGTCGTGGACGAGCGCCCCTACGAGATCGACCGCGACAACGACCCCGCCACCAAGAACGCCTGGATCTACGACTTCGGCCTGCGGTACACCCCGTCGGACGAGATCGACAGGAACGAGTTCAAGCGGCTCTTCCAGGAGGGCCTGAGTGCCCTGTGGCGGGGGCGGGTGCAGGCCGACAACTTCAACGCCCTCATCCTGCGGGCCGGGCTGACCTGGGAACAGGTCGAGATCCTGCGGATGTACGCCAAGTACCTGCGCCAGGCCGGGAGCACGTTCTCGCAGCTCTACATGGAACGGGTGCTGACGGGGAACGTGCGGCTGTCCCGGCTGCTCGTGCGGCTGTTCGAGGCCAAGCTCGATCCGCGGCGGGGCGACGACGTGCGGATCGATCTCGTGGACGCGCTGAACGAGGAGATCCTGGGGGCGCTGGACGAGGTGGCCTCGCTGGATGAGGACCGGATCCTGCGGGCGTACCTGGAGATGATTCATGCGACATTGCGCACCAATTTCTTCCAAACGGTAGATGGGGTGCGTAAACCGTACATATCGCTCAAGTTTGACCCGCAGGCCATCAGCGTGCTGCCTTTGCCGCGGCCGAAGTTCGAGATTTTCGTGTATTCGCCCAGGGTCGAGGGTGTGCATCTGCGTTTCGGGAATGTGGCGCGGGGCGGTCTTCGCTGGTCGGACCGGATGGAGGATTTCCGGACGGAGATCCTGGGGCTGGTCAAAGCACAGATGGTGAAAAATACCGTTATTGTGCCGACTGGGTCCAAGGGCGGATTTGTCGTAAAGCGTCCGCCTACGTCCGGCTCGCGCGAGGACCTGCTCGCCGAGGGCGTGGCCTGCTACCGGACGTTCATCTCCGGGCTGCTCGACGTCACCGACAACCTCGTCGACGGCAAGATCGTGCCGCCGCCCGACGTGGTCAGGCACGACGGCGACGACCCCTACCTCGTCGTCGCGGCCGACAAGGGCACCGCGACCTTCTCCGACATCGCCAACGGCGTCGCCAAGGACTACGGCTTCTGGCTCGGCGACGCCTTCGCCTCCGGCGGCTCGGTCGGCTACGACCACAAGGCCATGGGCATCACCGCCCGCGGCGCCTGGGAGTCGGTCAAGTACCACTTCCGCACCATGGGCGTGAACGTCCAGACCACCGACTTCACCGTGGCCGGCGTCGGCGACATGTCCGGCGACGTGTTCGGCAACGGCATGCTGCTGTCGCGGCACATCCGGCTCGTGGCCGCCTTCGACCACCGGCACATCTTCGTGGACCCGGCGCCCGACGCCGCCCGCTCCTTCGCGGAACGGCAGCGCCTGTTCGAGCTGCCGCGCAGCTCGTGGGAGGACTACGACGAGAAGCTGATCTCGTCCGGCGGCGGCGTCTTCCCCCGTACGGCCAAGTCCATCCCGATCAACCCCCAGATGCGCGAGGCGCTCGGCATCCCGGCCGGGGTGACGTCCCTGGCCCCGAACGACCTCATCAGCGCCATCCTGCGCGCCCCGGTCGATCTGTTCTGGAACGGCGGCATCGGCACCTACGTCAAGGCGAGCTCCGAGTCCCACCTGGACGTGGGCGACAAGGCCAACGACGCGCTGCGCGTCAACGCGGGCGAACTGCGCTGCAAGGTCGTCGGCGAGGGCGGCAACCTGGGCCTCACCCAGCTCGCCCGGATCGAGTTCGCCCTGAACGGCGGGCTGGTCAACACCGACTTCATCGACAACTCCGCCGGAGTCGACACCTCTGACCACGAGGTGAACATCAAGATCCTGCTCGACCAGGTCGTCCGCGACGGCGAGCTGACCGACAAGCAGCGCAACCAGGTCTTCGCCTCCATGACCGACGAGGTCGCCGACCTCGTGCTGCGCGACAACTACGCCCAGAACGTGGTCCTGGCCGGCGCCACCGCCCAGGCGGTGGATATGCTCCACATCCACGCCCGCTACCTGCGCCGCCTGGAGCGGGACGGCCTGGTCAACCGGGAGCTGGAGTTCCTGCCCTCGGACAAGACGCTGGCCGAACGCCGCCAGGCCAGGCTCGGACTGACCGCCCCCGAGTTCTCCGTGCTGCTGGCCTACACCAAGCTGGTGGCCGACGCCGAGCTGCTCGGCTCCGACCTGCCCGACGAGCCGTACCTGGAGTCGTGGCTGGTGTCCTACTTCCCGTCGGCGCTGCGAGAGCGTTTCCGCCCGTACATGGACGCGCACCCGCTGCGCCGCGAGATCATCACCACCTGCGTGGTGAACGAGCTGATCAACTCCATGGGCACCACGTTCATGCACCGCTTCGGCGAGGAGACCGGCGCCTCCACGCCCGACATCGTGCGGGCCTACCTGGTGGCGCGCGAGGTGTTCGACCTGCCGTCCTTCTACCGGGCCGTGGAGTCCCTGGACAACCAGGTCGACACCGCCACGCAGATCGCCATGCTCCTGGAGGCCCGCAAGCTCGCCGAGCGCGGCACCCGCTGGCTCCTGGTCAACCGCCGGCCGCCGCTGGACCTGGCCGGATCGGTGAGTTTCTTCATGAAGGGCGTCAACGGGCTCGTCCCGCACATCCCCAAGCTGCTCACCGGGCCCGACCTGGCCGCCTACGAGGAGCGCCGCGACTCCTTCGTCGCCAGGGGCGTGCCGCAGGAGCTGGCCGAGCGGGTGGCGGGCATGGTGCCCGCGTACTCGACGCTGGACCTGGTGGAGATCGCGTCCCTGACGGGCCGCCCGGCCGGCGAGGTCGCCGAGGTCTACTTCGACCTGGCCGATCGCCTGCAGCTGGCCCGGCTCAGGGAACGCATCATCTCCCTGCCCAGGGACAACCGCTGGAACTCCATGGCCCGCTCGGCCCTGCGTGACGACCTCTACGCCGCCCACGCCTCGCTGACCCAGGACGTGCTGGCCCACAGCACGCCAGGGCTGTCGCCGGAGGAGCGGCTGGCCCACTGGTCCGAGGCCAACTCGGCGGCGGTGTCGCGGGCCAGGCAGACGCTGTCGGAGATCTGGGAGAGCGACCACTTCGACCTGGCCACGCTCTCGGTCGCCCTGCGCGCGATCCGCACCCTGGTGGCCGCCAGCAACCTCCCCCACACGGAGGCGTAACGGGCTTTGGGCGGTCCCGGGTTCCGGGACCGCCCAGGGGCTACCAGTCCTGGGTGGAGAGCGTTTCCCGGGTGCGGGAGAGCAGCTCGCCCCGGTCCACGCCCGCCAGCGCGAGCGCCCGGGGCACGGTGCCCACCTCCGCCTCCAGAACGCCGAGCAGCAGATGCGCCGGCCGCAGATCCTTCTTGCTCGCGGAGGCGGAGAACCCCCGTTCGAGCGCGAGCCGGGCAGAAGCCCCCACACCGATCGGCCGCCCGGGATCGGGGGTGGCGGGGGGAACGTTGAAGGCGGCGCAGGAAACTCCGACCGCACGAAGGCTGTGCTCGAACTCCCGCTCCAGAGCCTCACGGATCGCCCGCCGATCGAGCCCCGAGGAGGTCAGGACCCGGTGCGCGGCGGTGCCCTCCTGGGCGGCGATGCCGAGGAGAAGATGGTACGCCTCGACCGCCGCCGACCCGTCGGCCCTGGCCTCGGCCTCCCCATGATCCATGATCGAGTCGATGTAGTGGCCGATAGCGTTCACTGTCGTCTCCTCAGCGTGACGCCCGCGGCGATGAGCCGCTTGGCGTGCTTCTTGTGGACCGCCTGGCGCGTGATCCCCAGCGCCTCGGCGACCTGCGGCCAACTCCAGCCCGCCCGCATCGCCTGCTCGACGGCGGCGTCCTCCATCTGGTCGGCCAAACGACGCAACGCGACCACGGCCGCCAGCGCGTCGGCGGGCTCCTGGGGAACGGGAATGTCATCAGCCGGCATGCCAGCAACTTTAGTTGCCAACTCCGCCGGCAAGTCAGCGAAGAAGACGGCCGAGAATACGCGTCGTCACGGTGCGCGACCCGTGAGCCTTCACAACCGGCCATGAGGGGCGGAAAGGGATTACGGCGCGTGCGGGTTCGTTTGCTCGCCGTAAAAGAACCAAAAGAGAAGCATCGCGGACGGCAAAAGAAAAATCACGTACCGGAAGCGCGCGTGATGCCGCCGTCGTGGGCGAGGACGGTGGCGGGGGCCGGGGCGGACAGGGGCGGGACGGCGGTGGCGTACTGGTGGGTTTCCACGAGGCGCAGGGAACGGCGCAGCACCGCCGTGCTGATCGCCCAGCGCGCCGACTCCGGCACCGGGATGTAGTCGTCCTCGGCCGTCTTGGTGGTCGTGGTCGTCGTGCGCGACAGCGAGTACTGGATCAGCGCCCCGCCCCCCTTGGTGCGCAGCGCGTACACGGGGAAGTTGTCGGCGCTGAAGATCGAGTCGTAGCTGAACCCGTTGGTCTTGGCCTGCTCGCGGAAGTCGGCGATCTGCTCGGCCACCTCCGTCGTGTAGGGCCCCGGCGCGAGCAGCCCGGCCGTGACCCCCGCGGTGCCCGTCTCGGCCACGCTGGCGTGCACGGGCCCCATGAACTGCGGGCTGATCGTGACGGCCTTGTCGTCGGGCGCCACCGACGTCGCGTAGCCGTCGGCGTCGAGCTCGATGTCGGGCATCTTCTGCCCGGGCAGGAGCTGGGCGGCCGAGCTGAGCCGCCAGCGGTCGGACTTGGTGAACGTCAGCAGCGTCGGCTGCCCGTTGCGCGTCGTCAGCGCGCTGAACCAGGGCGCCTGCTCGCCGGTCTTGAACCTGGGCACCAACAGCGTCGGCGCCCCCCACTGGTAGCGGGGCGGCGCGTAGTCGGTGGACAGGTAGGCGGCCACGGTCAGAGACAACTGCCCGCCCGACATCAGGTCTCTCACCATGTCGAGCCGGCCCTGCAGATCGCTCTCGACCCGCAGCAGGTCGTCGGAGACGGTGATCCTGTGGAACTCCTCGGCGGCCTCCTCGTGGGTGAGGCCCGGCGCGCTCGGCGACGGTGAGGGCGAGGCGGACACGGCGGAAGCCGACCTGGTGGACCCTGTTTTGGCATCGCCAGTGCAGGCGGTCGCCGCGGCCAGGAAGCCGATGGCGAGCGCCAGCGCTCCCCGCCGACCGTATGCACGCACGTTGCCATGTTATTCGGGCCCGCGAGGGTCGCGTACCCTAGGGAAACGTGGCAGGCATCGATCCGGCAGAAGAGATCAACGAGCTCGCGGGCACACTGCGCAGCATCCAGGACGTGCTCGACCTCGACGCGATGCGTAAGCAGATCGAGGAGCTGGAGCAGCAGGTTGCCGCGCCCGACCTCTGGGACGACCCCGACCAGGCTCAGAAGGTCACCAGCAAGCTCTCCCATCTGCAGGGCGAGCTCAACCGCGTGGAGTCCGTCGCGCGGCGCCTCGACGATCTGAGCGTCCTCTACGAGCTCGCGGCCGAGGAGGGCGACGACGACACGCGCGCCGAGGCCGACAAGGAGCTTGAGTCGCTCAAGTCCGACATCGGCGCCATGGAGGTGCGCACGCTGCTGTCGGGCGAGTACGACGCCCGAGAGGCGCTCGTCACGATCAATTCCCAGGCCGGTGGCGTCGACGCCGCCGACTGGGCCGAGATGCTGCTGCGGATGTATCTGCGGTGGGCCGAGCGCAAGGGCTACGGCACCGAGGTCTACGACACCTCCTACGCCGAAGAGGCCGGCATCAAGTCGGCCACGTTCGCGGTCAAGGCCCCCTACGCCTACGGCACGCTGCGTGGCGAGCACGGCACCCACCGTCTGGTCCGCATCAGCCCGTTCGACAACCAGGGCCGCCGGCAGACCTCCTTCGCCGGCGTCGACATCGTGCCCGTCGTCGAGCAGACCGACCACATCGACATCGTCGAGGACGACCTGCGCGTCGACGTCTACCGGTCGAGCGGCCCCGGCGGCCAGGGCGTCAACACGACCGACTCGGCCGTGCGCATCACGCACCTGCCGACCGGCATCGTCGTCTCCTGCCAGAACGAGCGCTCGCAGCTGCAGAACCGGGCCAGCGCCATGGCCGTGCTCCAGGCCAAGCTGCTGGAGCGCAAGCGCCAGGAGGAGGCCGAGAAGATGTCGGAGCTGCGCGGCGCCTCCACCACGTCATGGGGCACGCAGATCAGAAACTACGTCCTGCACCCCTACCAGATCGTCAAGGACCTGCGTACGGGCACCGAGGCAGGCAACCCGTCGGCCGTGCTCGACGGCGACCTCGACGGGTTCATCGAGGCCGAGATCCGCTGGATGCGCCGCCAGGAGTCGGAGGCCCAGGCCTAGGAGCAGGCCCGGCCCAGGCCGGCTAGAGCCCGCTCAGGTGGTCGACCACCAGGGTCAGCAGGAGCAGGACGACCAGCAGCAGGGCGATGAGAGCGGGCGACAACCCGGCGAAGCCGTGGCGGTGCAGTCGCTCTCTGTTGGCGCGACAAACCGGACAGCGTCCCTCGATCACGGGGTGGGCGCACTGCGCGCATACGAGGTGTTGGCAACTCATGACAGCCCCAAGTCTAGCCGCACAATCGTTTTGTTTCCGTTATGGACGTTCCATGCCAGTCTTCCCCCTAGACTGTCGTCTGGCCAATCGGAACGTCGATCATCAGTAAAGACCACGTCCCCGATTGGTCGGCGGCGGGAAGTGGGCATGTGCCACCCTCGCTTCCGTCCTGACCCCTAGACTGGCATGCCGTGATGCTCTCGTGATCCATTTCGATAATGTCATCAAGGTCTACGCGAACCAGAACCGGCCCGCTCTCGACCACGTATCCGTAGACGTGGACAAGGGCGAGTTCGTGTTCCTCGTCGGTCCTTCGGGATCAGGCAAGTCCACGTTCCTGCGCCTGATCCTCAAAGAGGAGCGGCCCAACTCCGGGGCGATCCATGTCGCCGGCAAGGATCTGGCCCGGCTCTCCAACTTCAAGGTGCCGCACCTGCGCCGCCGCATCGGCTGCGTGTTCCAGGACTTCCGGCTCCTGCCGAACAAGAACGTCTATGAGAACGTGGCGTTCGCCCTGGAGGTCATCGGCAAGCCTCGGCGCTTCATCCGCAAGGTGGTGCCCGAGGTCATCGAGCTGGTCGGCCTGGAGGGCAAGGCCCACCGCATGCCCGACGAGCTTTCAGGTGGCGAGCAGCAGCGCGTCGCCATGGCCCGCGCGTTCGTCAACCGGCCTATGATCCTGCTGGCCGACGAGCCCACAGGCAACATCGACCCTGCGACGAGCATCGGCATCATGAAGGTGCTCGACCGCATCAACCGGACTGGCACCACGGTCGTCATGGCCACGCACGACGCGGCCATCGTCGACTCCATGCGCAAGCGTGTGGTGGAGCTGGAGGACGGCAAGATCGTCCGTGACCAGTCGCGTGGCGTATACGGCCAGGCGTACTGACAGGGAGCTGCAGACTTAACATGCGGGCGAATTTCATCTTCTCCGAGGTCTGGATCGGCCTCCGTCGCAACCTGACCATGACGATTGCGGTGATCATCACCGTGATGGTCGGCATGGCGATGCTGGGCGTCGGCTTGCTGATCAACACGCAGGTCGGGCTGATGAAGAACTTCTGGGACGACCAGGTCGAGGTCTCGGTGTTCCTCTGCACCAAGGGATCCGCAATCCCCGCGTGCAACGGCAAGGCCGTCACGCCCGCACAGTCGAAGGCGCTGAAAACGCACATCGAGAACACGCCGGGCGTCAAGGAAGTGCTCTTCGAGGACCAGGCCGCCGCGTACAAGAACTTCCAGAAGGCCTACGAGTCGAACGAGGCCTTCGTGTCCGCGACCAAGGTCGAGGACATGCCGCAGTCGTTCCGGGTCAAAGTGGTGAACCCGGATAACTATGGCAATGTCCTCCAGGCCGTGCAGGGGCAGCCCGGCGTCTCGTCGGTGGTCGACCAGGCGCAGCTCATCACGCCGTTCTTCGAGATGCTCGACAAGCTGGCCTTCGCCTCGCTCGCGGTCGCGATCACGCTGGTGCTGGCCGCGGCCCTGCTGATCGGCAACACGGTCCGGCTCTCGGCGTTCAACCGGCGCAGGGAGACGGGCATCATGCGGCTGGTCGGCGCCTCCAACTTGTACATCCAGCTCCCGTTCGTCATGGAAGGCGTCATCGCCGGTCTGATCGGCGGCGTCTTCTCGGCGATCATCCTGATCGTGACGAAGGTCTTCCTCTTCGAGGAGCTGGCCAACTCCGGCTTCTTCGGGCGCGGCCAGATCGGCTGGAACGACGTGGCGCAGACGATCACCATCACCATGGCCATCGGTGTCGTGATCTGTGTCCTGGCCTCCTTCGTGACGCTGCGCCGCTACCTCAGGGTGTAGCAGCCGTGCTCATGGGATCACCTCGCCCCGGTCGCCGGTAAAGTCGAAGCATGCCACGTGAGACCGGGCGGAAGGTCATCGCCCAGAACAAGCGTGCTCGGCACGATTACCACGTCGAGGACACCTTCGAGGCTGGTCTCGTGCTGCAGGGCACCGAGGTGAAGTCGCTCCGCGAGGGCCGCGCCTCGCTCGTCGACGGCTACGCCAGCATCGACGGGCACGAAGCGTGGCTGCTCAACGTGCACATTCCCGAATACTCCCAGGGCACGTGGACCAACCACGCGGCCCGGCGCAAGCGCAAGCTGCTGCTGCACCGCAAGGAGATCGACAAGCTCGCCGCCAAGACCAAGGAGGGCGGGCTGACGATCGTGCCGCTGTCGCTGTACTTCAAGGACGGCAAGGCCAAGGTCGAGATCGGGCTCGCCCGAGGCAAGAAAGACTGGGACAAGCGTCAGTCGCTGGCGGAGCAGCAGGCCAAGCGGGAGATGGCCCGCGCGCTGCGGCACCGCAACCGATGAAAGGCCGGCAGCTCAAGCGATGAGACGCGCCCGCCGCACTTTGGCCGCGACCGCCACACTGGCGATCGCGTGCACCACCCTGACCGGCTGTTTCGAGGAGCCGTCACCGCACGACGCGGTGCGCGACTTCCTCGTCGGCTGGCAGTCCGGAGATTACGACCTGGCCGCGGGGCGCACCGACGGCGACGTGGCCAAGGTCCGCAAGGCGCTGGCCGACACCAAGCTGGAGCTCGACGCGGCCTCGTTCCGCTTCGAGATCAAGAGCCTCAGCATGACCGGCGAGGAGTCCAAGGCCGACTTCCACGCCGAGGTCGACCTGGGCGAGAACAACCCGCTGTGGGAGTACGAAGGCGTCCTGCCGCTCCACCTGGTCGACGGGGCGTGGAAGGTGCGCTGGTCGCCTTCCGTGCTGCATCCGCAGCTCAAGGAGGGGCAGCGGTTCGCGGTCGACAGCGTGCCGAGGTCGCGCCAGCCGGTGACCGACAGGAACAACGATCCGCTGCAGAGCGACACCATTCTCTATGTCGCCGGTGTCTACCCGTCGCAACTCGGCGGCCAGGCCGAGTCCGTGGTCGCCAAGCTGTCCGAGGCCACCGGCTACGCCCAGGACCGGCTGCTGAGCCGCATCCGGTCGTCGCCGCCCGACAGGTTCGTGCCGCTGGTCACGTTCGGACGCTCGCGCTTCCCGGCGGTGCAGGCGAAACTCGAGGCGATCACGGGGATCAAGGTGCAGCCGCAGAAGCAGCCCGTCAACCCCGACGCGCCCAAGCAGATCGTGGGCAGCGTCGGCGCGCTCACCCCCGAGACCGAGCAGGAGCTCGGCGGCCCGCAGCGGGCCGGCGACTCGGTCGGCAGGAGCGGGCTGCAGCAGGCCTACCAGAACTACCTGACCGGCTCCACCCAGACCAAGGTCATCACCCTTGACCTGAAGACCGGCAAGCAGGTCGCGCAGCTCATGGAGTGGCCCGGCCGGCAGAACATCTCCGTCCAGACCACGATCGACCGCAAGATCCAGCAGGCGGCCGAGCAGGCGGTGGCCGACAGCCAGGCCAGCGCCATGGTCGCGGTGCAGGCCGACACCGGGGAGATCAGGGCGGTCGCCACCAAGGGCATGCACCAGGAGAAGGACGCGCTGGCCGGCAAATATCCGGCGGGCACCGCCTTCTCCATCGTGGCCGCCGACGCGCTGCTCAAGAACAAGGTCAGCACCAAGCAGCGGCTGGCCTGCCCGCAGGAGCGCACGGTCGGCGGCGCCAAGTTCGTGCATGTCGGGCAGATGACCGGCACGACCACGTCTGCCACGTTCCAGGAGCAATTCGCCAAGGGCTGCGTGACCGCGCTGGCCTCGCTGGCCCGCCGCGTCACGGCCGCCGACCTGACCGAGAGCGCCAAGGCGTTCGGTTTGGGGCAGCCGTGGCGGCTGCCGCTCAAGTCGTTCAGCGGGGGCATGCCCGCGCTGTCCAGCGACGCCGACAAGGCCAAGGCCATCGCGGGCCAGAACGTCGAGGTGAGCCCGCTGAGCATGGCGCTGGTGGCCGCGGCGGTCTCCTCAGGCACCTGGCGCCCGCCCGTGCTGGTGACCAACCCCACCACGCCCGACCCGACGGCAGAGGTGGTGCCGGCCGCGCAGCCAGGCCCGGTCCCCGTCGACGCGCGGATCCGCAAGGAGCTGACCACGATGATGCGGGCAGGCGCGGCCGGCACGAACGCCCAGGCGGGCAAGGGCAGGGTCTACGGCGTGACGGCGACGGCGGGCGACCAGATGACCTGGTTCGTGGGCTGGCAGGGTGATGTGGCCATCGCGGTGTTGTCCAAGAACTACAACGCGGGAGCGGTGGCGGGCGGCTTCTTCTCAGCCCTCCACAACTCTCCGTGAAAATCTCTTAACCCGGAGCAACCATCCGGGGCTCCCAGGGCGTCTTACTGAGTGACTGGGCCCGCTCGGGGGGTTGCGGATCCAGTCGCCGTGATGAGATCAGGACTTCATCTCGGGGGAAGTCCTGCCGTCCGGACCGGCTCGACCCTGCCGGTCGGCCCCCGGGAGCGCGAGCTGCTGTGCCGTGCTCCCGGGGGTTTCGCCATGAGGAATTAAGTTGGCGTTGAGGGCGTTGATCGATGTAGATTCATGTTGCTCGTCTTCCTCGCGGAGGGCGTGTTGACAATTGCACAGGGGGTGACTGGCTTCGACTTCGGTCTTGCAAGCCAGGTGAAGCGGGCCGAGGACTGCGGACATAACCTCGTTAATCCTGTGACCGCAAACTACAAGTGCCAATTCCAAGCGCACTGTGGTCGGCCAGGACACCCTGGCCCTCGCTGCCTAAGTAGCGAAACCACTGTCAGCCCGGGAGTGCCTTCGGCCCGGTGTCTGGCATCGTTAGAAGGCTCAACCGATCGACCCGGCCACGGGGGAGATCGGGAAATCAAACAGTGGCTGAGCCCGTCGGCGACTCGCCTGCGTGATCGCCGGGGCTGAGAAAAGCACAGCAGGCTGCGCCCGGAGAAGCCCTGACTTGGGATTGAAGGACGCGGGTTCGATTCCCGCCACCTCCACCCCTTTCGAACCGCCCCTGTCCTGCCGAAACGTCGGCGGGGCAGGGGCGGTTCGCGTTGTGGAGCGGGGTTTGCCGGAAGCGCGCAGGGGCATGTCGGCGGGGATGGCGTGAGGTGCCGTGGGTGCACCGCATCGGGGGGAGGCGACTGTCATGCCGCTCGTCAACGTGAAGGTCATCGAGGGCGTGTTCAGCGACGCCCAGAAGGCCGAGATGGTGGAGAAGCTGACCGACGTGATGGTCGCCATCGAGGGTGAGAACCTGCGCTCTTTGACCCTGGTCATCATCGAGGAGGTCAAGAGCGGCGATTGGGGCGTCGGCGGGAGGCAGGTGACGGCCGCGGCAGCAAAGGCCCTGGCCGCGGGTGCGCCACCCGGTTGACCCACCCGTCCGCCCTTCCCCGTCAGCCCCAGACGGCGCCTGCCGGCTCCTTGATGGTGGCGTTGATGCGGTTGAAGAAGTTGGTCATCGCGATTGTCAGGATGATCGCCGAGAGCTGTTTGTCGTCGAAGTGGTCGGCGACCTTGTCCCAGACGTCGTCGGCGACGGCGTCGCCCGACCGGTCGGCCAGCCGGGTGACGGCCTCGGCGAGCGTCAGCGCGGCCCGTTCGACGTCGCTGTAGTACGGCGCTTCGCGCCAGGCGGCCACGTTGCCCACGCGTTCATCAGACTCGCCCGACTTCTTCAGGTTGTGGACGTGGGAGTGGACGCAGGCGCTGCAGCCGTTGATCTGACTGGCGCGCAGGGAGACGATCTCCAGCAGTTCCTGAGGGACCCCGCCCGCGTAGATGCCCTTGAAGATGGCCTGGAACCCGTTGGTGACCTCGGGGAGGACGAAGGCCGGGTTCTTCATACGTGCTTCCATGACTGAGATGTCCTTTCTTGCCGCGTTGAGCTGCGAATTCAGCATGGGCGGTGGAGTTGATACATTCGCGATGCGTCCGCGATGGGCGTTCTATGTGGTTTGTGGGAGGCGGGAGTGGGCGTTCGGTTCGCCCTCCTTGGCGCGGTCCAGGTGGTGGCCGACGGACGGGAGCTCACCGGTCTGGCGCCGCGGCACCGTGCGGTGCTGGCGTACCTGCTGCTGCACGCCCGCACCGTGCTCACCGTCGAGCAGCTGATCGACGCGCTGTGGGGCCCGACGCCGCCCGACACGGCCCGCGCGCAGATCCAGGCCGCCGTCACGACCATCCGCCGGGTGCTGCGCGGGGCTGGAGCGGCGCAGCGGCTGGCGACCAGGGCGGGCGGGTACACGATCGACCCCGAGTGGCTCGACGTGGAGGAGTTCGCCCGCCAGGCGGCCCAGCGGGACGACGACCCGGATGCCGCCGCCCGGCGGCTACGCGACGCGCTGGCCCTGTGGCGGGGGCAGCCGCTGGCGGACCTGCACGCCGACTACGTGGAAAGCGCCAGGAACCGGCTCGAACAGCGGCGGCTGGCCGCGTTCGAGAGCCTGGCGGAGGTCGAACTGTCGCTGGGCAGGCACGAGGACCTGATCGACGAGCTGTCCGCGTACGTGACGGCGCATCCGCTGCGGGAACGGCTCTCCGGCCGGCTCATGCTCGCCCTGCACCGCGCCGGGCGGCAGGCCGAGGCGTTGTCGGTGGCAAGGACGTTCCGCGAGCGGCTGGTGGAGCAGCAGGGGCTGGACCCGGGACGCGCGTTCGCGGCCCTGGAGCAGTCCATCCTCCGCGACGATCCTGACCTGCGGGTCCAGCCGGCCGACGAGCCCGTACGGGAGCCGCGGCGGCGGGCGAACTACCTGCCGTACGACATCCCCGACTTCGCCGGCCGGGCAGGCGAGCTGGAGCGGATCGCCGGGTCGGGGCCGGCGATCATGACCATCGACGGGATGGCGGGCATCGGGAAGACGGCGCTGGCGATCCACGCCGCGCACCGCCTGGCGGACCGCTACCCCGACGGGCAGCTCTTCGTCGACCTGCGGGCGCACACCGCGGGGCAGCAGCCGCTCGACGCCGCGGCCGCGCTGGAGACGCTGTCGCGCCAGCTCGGCGTGCCGGCCGAACGCATCCCCGCCTCGCTCACCGCACGGGCGGCGCTGTGGCGGGCCGAGCTCGCCACACGCCAGGTCGTGATCGTGCTGGACAACGCCGCCGACACCGACCACGTACGACACCTGCTGCCCGGCGCGTCCGGCAGCCTCGTCCTGATCACCAGCCGCCGCCGGCTGGTCGACCTCGACGGCGCCCACGCGCTGTCCATGGACGTCCTGCCGCTCAGGGACGGCACGGCGTTGTTCGCCTCGATCGCGGGCGAACGCGCGGCGGCCGAACCGGGCGCGGTCCTCGACGTGCTGCAACTGTGCGGGTTCCTGCCGCTGGCGGTGCGGATCGCGGCCGCGCGGCTGCACCACCGCCCGAGGTGGAGCGTCGCGTACCTGGCGGGCCGGCTGCGTGACGAGCGGCGCAGGCTGGCCGAGCTGTCCACGTCCGACAGGGGCGTCGCGGCCGCGTTCACCCTGTCCTACGAACACCTCGATCCCGCGGCCCGGCGGATGTTCCGGCTGCTGGGCACGCATCCGGGTCGCGACGTGGCCGCCCCCGCCGCCGCGGCGCTGGCCGACGTGCCCGTCGCCGACGCCGACGCGCTGCTGGAGGACCTGCTGGACGCCCACGTCCTGACGCAGCACGAGCCTGGCCGCTACACCTTCCACGACCTGCTGCGCGAGCACGCGCACGGCACCGCGGCAGCCGAGGAGAGCGACGAGGCCCGGCACGCCGCCCTGACCCGGCTGCTCGACCACTACCGAGGAACGGCGGTCGCGGCCATCGGCCACGTCTACCCGTTCGGAGGGCGGCGCAGGCCCGCCGTGCCCGCGGCGGAGAGCGTGCCGTTCCTGGACGCCGCCGAGGCGATCGCCTGGCTGGACGCCGAACGCGCCAACCTGGCCGCCGCGACCTCCCACGCGGCCAACAACGGATGGCCGGTCCACGCCGCGCACCTGGCGACCACGTTGCACCCCTACCTCGACGGCCACGCCCGCCACGCCGACGCGATCACGTTGCACACGAAGGCGCTGGAGGCGGCCCGCCGCAGGGGCGACCAGGCGGCCGAGGCGCTGGCGCTGCTCGATCTGGCGTGGACGTACTGGCGGCAGGGCCGTTACGAGGAGGCGTCCGGCGCCTGCGTCCCCGCCATGGAGCTGTGCCGGGAGATCGGCGACCCGCTCGGCGAGTCGCGGGCGCACAACACGCTCGGCAACGTGTGCCTGCGCCGGCACGCCTACGAGCGGGCGGAGCGCCATCTGACGCGGACCCTCGAACTGAGCCGCGAGATCGGCAACCCCGTCGGCGAGGCGTACGCGCTGGCCAACCTCGGCATCAGCCACGAGCGTCAGGGACGCCTCGAAGAGGCCCTCGGCCATCATCGCCGGGCGCTGGAGCTGCATCGCCGGCTCGGGAGCAGGAACGGCGAGGCCCGCGTCCTGGACCTTCTCGGCCAGGTCCACCGGCGGCGGGGAGAGCACGAGCGGGCCCGCGACCACCACCGGCAGGCGCTGGAGCTCTACCGCGAGCTGGGGACCAGGGGCGAGGAGGTCGCGCCGCTCAACGGGCTGGGGGAGGTCGCCCGCTGCCTCGACGACCCCGACGAGGCCGTGGCGCGGCACGGCGCCGCCCTGGCCATCGCACGCGAGCTGGGCGACCGGCCCGAGGAGGCGCGCGCCCACGAGGGCTTGGCCCGCGTCCACGGCGACGGTGGCCGGATCGACGCGGCCCGCGACCACGCCAAACGGGCGCTGGACCTGTACGCCGAGCTGGGCGTTCCAGAAGCTGACCAGATTGAGATGTTTCTAGCGGAGCTTGAGTGATCCTCGGGAGTTAGAAGGCAGATATCCTCTCCGTCACCAAAGATTGCTTTGCGTGTGCTTAGGTAGTCCTTGACTATTTGTGTGTCGGATGGGGTTGACGGGTGTCAGGGTTCGGCTGGCGTCACTCGGCGTTCGCGCCTGTGGTGAGCCTGGTGGTCTCCGCGCTGCTACTGGTGGCCGGAGTGGTGGAAATGTTGCTGGTGTCCGTGGGCGCGACCACGGCTCCGGTGGCCGCGGAGCTCGTGGTCACGCTCATCATCGCGGTGTTCGTGACCGCCGTGCTCCGGATCGTCAGGGCCGTGCCGGACATCCGGCGGGAGAGCGAGGCCACGGCTCGGGCCGTGGTGAACATCCAGACGGTCAAAGCAGGCGACGACACGCTCGTCGCGCGACGCCTCAAGCTGTTCAAGGAGGCGGCCGATGCGGGCAGCGACTGCGAGGCCGTGCTGAGCGCCCGCTCCGCGCTGGACGACAGCGAGATGGCCAACAAGCACCATCTCGATCACGCGCTCATCTGGGCGCTGCCGGTCTTCGGCTTCATCGGCACCGCGTTGACGATGGCCGCGATGGTGACCTCGTTCTCCGGCGCCCTCGATCGCCAGGGCGACCCCACCGTGCTGATCACCGCACTCAAGCAGCACGTGCTGCCCGAGCTGGCCTCCGCGTTCGGCGTGACCCTGATCGCGCTGTTCTTGAGCGTGGTCTCGTTCGGCGCGATGGCCCTGGTCGAACGGTACGAGCGGGCCAGCGTGGTGGCCGCCGACGAGGTGTTCCTGATCTACATCGCGCGTCTGCCCGGCAAGCACGCCGGGCCCGCCACGCAGGCCGCCCCCGCCATGCAGGGGCTCACGCAGGAGCTGGCCCACTCCAGAGGCAGGACGGAGGAGCTCGTCAAGGGCCTGGACGCGCTGCGCACCGCCGTGGAGCGGCTCAGCGCCGTCGAGAGCCGGCCGCAGAAGTACACGCTGGTGAGGGAGCCGTGAGGAAACGATCCGTCAGATCGTTCGCGCCACCGCTCGACCTGCGCTTCATCGACCTGTTCATGTCCATCGTGCTCGCGCTGTCGTTCATCGCGATCATGCTGACCATGGTGGCGCGGGTGTTGCCGACCGAGGACGCCACGCCGCCGCCGCGCCAGCAGAAGAGCGTGGCCCAGCTCGAACGGCAGCTTGACGCCGCCCTGGCCGCCAAGCAGAAGGCCGAGGCCGAGCTGCGCACCACCCAGGCGCAGATCGCCGAGCAGACCGCCTTCGCCCTGCCCTGGTGGCTGATCGGGTTCTGCGCGCTGCTGGGTGTGGTGTCGGTGTTCATGAGCTGGCGCCTGCGCCTGTGGAACAAGGGCAACCTGCCGCGCCTGCGAAGCTGGCTGATGGTGACGGTGGTGGTGGCCGTGGTCACGGTGGTGATCAGGTCGCTGAGCGACAGCGACGGCAACCTGCTGCTGGCCGAGATCCCCTGGTGGGCGGCCGACGCCCTCTGCCTGGGGCTGTTGCTGGTCGCGTACGTGCTGATCACCGACATCCGCGGCAACCACCTGCGGCTCGGCGAGATCAGGACCCGGCCGGGAGCCGGCTCGGTCCCCCGCGGCTGACCGATCTCCCCCTGAACGGCCTGAGATCAGTGGCAGGCCGCGTACTCGTCGAGGCGGCGCAGCATCGCGGCCAGCATGAGCGGGAACATCGCGACGTGCGAGACCATCATCAGCACGTCGCCGTCGATGAGGCCGAGCCAGAGCATGGGGAAGAGCGGCACGATCGGGACGAACATCGCGGCGCCCATCTCCAGCGTCGAGGCCCAGCTATGGCCGCGGATCCGCATCCAGACGGCCATGCCGACGGACATGTTGAAGGCCATCGCCAGATACGCCGGCTCGGGCTGCTCGTCGTAGGACAGCCCGAGCCCGACGGCCGACTGCAGCATGCCGAGCGCGAACATCCCGACGAACATCGCGATGATCATTTCGAGGTAGTGGAGGGCGAACCGGCCCCAGCGGCGGTTGGTCTTCGTGCTTGTCGTCGTGGTCATGTGCCGACTGTGTCCGGTACGGCGGCCCAGGGACAAAGGGGACAGCCATGGAGGTCCGGAAACTTGGGTTCTTGGTCCATCGGACCTAGAGTCGGCGCCATGGACGTACGACGGGTCGTGGTCGTGGCCTACGACGCGGTGGCGCTGATCGACGTCGCCTGCGTCACCTCGACGCTGGAGGAGGCCAACTGGCACGGCGCCGCGCCCTGCTACGAGGTGCGCGTGGCCGCGCCCGGAGGGCACGCCGTCACCAGCGGCACCGGCCTGGTCCTCCAGCCTCAGCAGACGCTGGAGCGCATCACCGGGCCGATCGACACGCTCGTGGTGTCGGGCGGCATCGGCTACGCGGACGCCGCCGCCAACCCGCTCGTCGTCGGCCACGTCCGCAGGCTGGCCCGCGAGAGCCGCCGGGTCTCCTCCGTGTGCACGGGAGCGTACATCCTGGCCGCCGCCGGGCTGCTCGACGGGCGCCGCGCCACCACACACTGGCAGCAGGCGCAGGACCTGGCGGCCCGCTACCCCGAGGTGACCGTCGACCCCGACCCGATCTTCATCCGCGACGGGAACGTCGCCACGTCCGCGGGCGTCACCGCCGCCCTCGACCTCACGCTCGCCTTCGTCGAGGAGGACAACGGCGCAGAACTGGCCAGGACGGTGGCCCGCAACCTGGTCACCTACCTGCAGCGGCCCGGCAACCAGGCGCAGATGAGCATGTTCGTCGGCACACCCTCCCCGGCCAACAGCCTGGTCAGGCGGACCGTCGAACACATCGGCTCCCACCTGCGCGACGACCTGAGCACGGTCACGCTGGCGGCCGAGGCGGGGGTGAGCGAGCGGCACCTCACCCGGCTGTTCCTCAAGCACCTGGGGCAGACGCCGGGGCGCTACGTGCGGCAGGCCCGCACCGAGGCCGCCGCCCACCTGCTGGCCTCCACGTCGCTGCCGCTGCCCGCGATCGCGGTGCGGTGCGGGTTCGGCACGGCCGAGACGCTGCGGCAGGCCTTCGTCGACCGGTACGGGATCCCGCCCTCGCGCTACCGCCTCACTCAGTCCTCGGTGGCCGGATAACCGCATCGGTGGGATGGGGAAAATGTCCGGAGCTGGCTAATCTGTCTGCGATGAACGAGGTCATTGGTGGGTACACGCTCCGGCGCCTGCTGGGGCGGGGCGGCATGGGCGAGGTCCACCTCGCGACCACGCCCACCGGCGGCCTGGCCGCGCTCAAGGTCATCCATCCGGCGCTGGCCAGAGACCCGGCGTTCAGGCGGCGCTTCGAGCGGGAGGTGGCCGCGGCCCGCAGGGTGGCCAGGTTCTGCACCGCGCCGGTGCTCGACGCCGGAATCGACGGGGACGTCGCCTACCTCGTCACCGAATACGTCAAAGGTCCGGACCTGGCGCAGGCCGTACGCGATCAGGGGCCGCTGTCCGGCGGGAACCTGGAGGCGCTGGCCGTCGGCATCGCCACCGCGCTGAGCGCCATCCACGGGGCCGGGGTGATCCACCGCGACCTCAAGCCCTCCAACGTGCTGCTCTCGCCGCTCGGGCCCCGAGTGATCGACTTCGGCATCGCCCAGCTCGTCGGCAACGACAGCCTGGCCAGCCAGGCGATCCTCGGGACGCCCGCGTTCATGGCGCCCGAGCAGGTGCGCGGGGAACCGCTCACACCCGCCGCCGACGTCTTCGCCTGGGGCGGGGTGATCGCGTACGCGGGCACGGGACGGCTGCCCTTCGGAGGCGGGGCGCCCGGCGGGGTGCTGTACCGGATCACCCAGCAAGAGCCCCAGCTGGACGGGCTCGACGACGGGATCAGGGACGTGGTGGAGCGGGCGCTCGCCAAGGACCCCCGGGCGCGGCCGACCGCTCAGCGGCTGCTGGCGGACCTGGTGGGCGGAACCCGCCTCACCACGGCCACCGAAGTCGTCGAACGCACATGGACGGGGACGACCGCGCCCGCGCCAAACCCCTCGGGTTCCCCGGGCTCTCAAGGCTCCCAGGGTTCTTCGGCTTCTCCTGGGGCGGCTGGGGCGGCGGCGCGCGCGGCGGGGACAGCCGGTCCTGGCAGCCCGGGTCCTGGTTCGGCCACGTCACCTCTCGGGGCAGGCACGCCGGGTCCCGGGCCAGCTGCGTCAGGTCCAGGAGCGGGTGCGTCGGGTCCGGAGGCGGGTGCGTCTGGTTCTGGTCCGGGTGTGCCGGGAGCCGGGACGGACGCGTCGCCCGCTGGGAGGGCGGGTAAGCGCGGGCGGCGGTGGCCGTGGGTCGTGGGGGCCGTCGTGGTCGCCGTGGCCCTGCTGGCCTGGGCTGTGGCGTCGGTGCCTGGACTGCGGCAGGAGAGTTGGCCGTACGAGGCGGACTTCGGCGAGGCATGGGCGATCGGCGCGTCGCAGGGCGGGAACGCGCGCCGCTCCGGCACCGCGTACGAGCTGACCGCCAAGGCCGGCTGGCGGCTGTGGAAGTCGGCCCCCAGGTACGAGCCGGACAGTGGCGTGGTCATCAGCGCGAACGCCACCCTGGAGGAGGGCGCGGGGGAGTACGGTGTGTGGTGTCACGGCTCCGCCGGCTCAGGCGACCGCTACGAGTTCGGGGTGAGCGACGCGGGCAAGGTCACGATCGTCAAGCGCCGCACGGGCACCCAGGGCAGGACCCTGTTCGGCCCCGCGGACGCCCGGCGCCAGACCGCCAACCGCATCGTGGCGGAGTGCGACCAGAGCGGGGGCAAGGTGACGCTGCGGATGTGGTTGAACGAGCGCCTGGTCGCCGAGGCCTCCGACACCAGTGAGCCCTACCGGCCGAACGAGGCGGGCGTCCACGCCGCCTCCACCGCCACCGAATCCGCGCGCGTGCGCTTCGACTCGTTCGCCATGAGACCGGCGGGCGGGTGAGCGTGCGCTTCGGCGTCCTCGGCCCGCTGCGCGTCGACGGTGGGCGGACGCCCGGACCGGCCAAACACCGGGCATTGCTGGCGGCGCTGCTGCTGTCGGCGCGCGAGCGGGTGCCGGTCGAGCGGCTGATGTCCGTGGTCTGGGACGACCGGCCGCCCGCGTCGGCGGAGTCGGTGCTCAGGGTGTACGTCAGCGCGTTGCGCAAGCTCGTGGACGGCATCCGTACCGTTCCGGGCGGCTACCTGTTCGAGGTCGAGCCGGACGACGTCGACTGCCATCGTTTCGAGCGGCTGGTCGCCGGGGCCAGGCAGGCACGGGCGGCGGGTCAGGTGGGGGAGGCGGCCGACGGGTTCAGGGCGGCGCTGGGGTTGTGGCGGGGTCAGGTGCTGGCCGACGTCGAGTCGTCGGTGCTGCGCAGGGCGTACGGCGTGCCCTTGGAGGAGCTGCGGCTGACCGCGCTGGAGGAACGCGTGCAGCTCGACCTGCGGCTGGGCCGGGGCGCCGAGGTGGTCGGTGAGCTGCGGGCGCTGGTCGGGGCACATCCGCTGCGCGAACGTGCCTGGGTACGTCTCATCGAGGCCCTCCAGCAGGCCGGGCGCAGGTCGGAGGCGCTGGGGGCGTACCAGGACGCGCGGCGGGTCCTGGTGGAGGAGCTCGGCCTGGAGCCGGGGGCCGAACTGGCGCAGGCCCACCACCGCGTCCTGACCGACGAAACCACCCACAGGGGCCCCGCCCAGCACGGAACCGGCGATGCGGGTTCCGCCTTCTACGGGCCTGCCCGCGAGGGTCCTGCCTTGTACGGGCCTGCCCATGAGGGTTCTGGTTCGTACGGGGCTGCCCCGAGTGGGGGGTTTCGTGTCGGGCGGGCGGCGGCCAATGAGCTGCCGCCGGATATTTCCGACTTCGCCGGGCGGGACGCCGTACTCGACTGGATCGCTGACACCGTCCGCGACCACGACTCCGCCCCCGTACACCTGGTCCTGCACGGCCCGCCCGGCTGCGGCAAGTCGGCCGTCGCGGTGCACGCCGCCACCGCGCTCGACGGCCCCGACGGCCGCCTCTACGCCTCGCTCGGCGCCAGGCCCCCGGGCGCGGTGCTGGAGGACCTGCTGCGCACGCTGGGCTGCCCCGACGGCGCGCTGCCACCGGCGCTGGACGAGCGCGTACGCCTCTACCGCAGCATGACGGCCCGCAGGAAACTGCTCGTCGTGCTGGACGACGCCGCCGACGAGGCCCAGGTTCGCCCTCTGCTGCCCACGGGGCCGGGCAGCCTCACCCTGGTGACGAGCCGGTCGCCGCTGGCCGGGCTGGAGGCGGCGCGGGCCTACGAACTGGGAGTCCTCGACGAGGATGAGGCCGTGACGATGCTCGGCGGGGTGGCCGGGCACGAACGGGTACGTGCCGAGCCCGACGCCGCGCGACGCATCGCCCAACTCTGCGGTTATTTGCCCCTCGCCCTGCGTATCGCCGGGTCGCGGCTGGCGCGCAAGCCCGGCTGGACGCTCGACCACCTGGCGGGACGGCTGAGCGACGAGCGGCGCAGGCTCGACGAGCTCAGCGCCGGTGACCTGGCCGTACGCGGCAGTCTCACGCTCGGCTACCGCGGCCTGCCCGACCCGGAACGGCGGCTGCTGCGTGCGCTCGGCGCGCTCTCGGCACCCGACTTCGCCCCCTGGGCGCTCGGCGCGGACCTGGAACCTCTGGCGGAAGCCGGCCTGCTGCAGTCGCGCGGTCTGGACGAGGCAGGTCAGGAACGGTACGGGTGGCACGACCTGACCCGCCTCTATGCCGCCGAACGCCTGGCCGAGGAGGACGGAGGGCCTGCTGCCGTTCTGGCGGCCAGGGCGGGGACGATCCTGGAACGTACCCGGCTGGCCAGGGAGTCCTTGCTACCCGCCGAGCCCGGTACGGGCCGCACCGAGGTCCACACGGACACACCCGCAGACCCGCCCGCCCCGTACAGCGTCCGGCCCGGCGAGGCGGGCATGGGTGCGACCGGAGTCGGATGGCTGGAGACCGGGCGGTTGCGGCAGGAGGCGCGGTGGTTGAGCGCGGAGCGGCGGTTCCTGGTGGCGACCGTCGAGGACTTCTTCCGCGCGGGCCTGTACGAGGAGTCCTGGCGCCTGGCCTTCTACCTGACGCCGCTGTTCGAGCTGGGCGCCCACCACGACGATTGGCACACCACGACGGCGACCGGTCTGGACGCGGCCAGGGCCGCCGGTCACCGGCACGGCGAAGCCCTCCTGCTACGCGGCCTGGCCGACCTGCACCGGGCCGAGGGCCGCACGGAGGCCGCCGCCGCAGCACTGCGAGCAGCGCAACCACTGGTCGAGGGCCTGGAACTGGCCAGAATCACCCTCCGCCTCGGCCTGGTCCAAGCAGAAGCACGCCCCACCCCAGAACTAACGAAGAAGACGCAGCCCGCCTCCGGACAGCCAGCGAAGGGACAACCTGGTCCTGGGCAGGCGGAGGGGTGGTCGGGTTTTGGGGGGTGGTTGGGGGAGGCTGAGCGGGCGTTCGTGCGGGCGTTGCGGGTTTTTGAGGAGGCCGGGGATCGGCGCGGCCGGGCGGACGCGTTACGAGCGCTCGGCGCCCTGCGCCAGGACGAGGCCCCGCTGAACGAGAGCCTGGCCGCCTACCAGGACCTGGGTGACCCGCGCGGCGAGGCCGAGGCGCTGCTGGACCTGGCCAGACTGCACCTCGCCGCCGGGCGGCACCCCCGGGCCCGCGACTGCGCGGAACGCCGGTTGCGGATCAACCGCCGTCTCGGTGACCGGTTGCCGGAGGCGGTGGCGCGGCTCGTCCTGGCTGAGATCGCGCTGGCGGAAGGCGTGCCGGACGTCGCCGCGCAAGAGGCGCGTGAGGCGCTGGAGACGTTCACCGCGTTCGGGAGCCGCAGGAGCACCGCGCACGCCCTTCTCACGCTGGCCAGGGCCGCCCTCGATCTCGACGACGCAGACGGCGCAGTTGATGCCCTTACGCGTGCTATGGGAGAGTTTGACGGCCTAGGTGACCCGCACAGCAGGTCCGAGGCCGAACGGCTCCGGACGGAGGCCCACAGGCGGCGTGGTCAGCGGATATAGCGGACTATGCGCATCCTGAAGGTCGCTTTCCTACGGTGAAGGCCACATCTCCGACGACGAAAGTGATCACAGAACATGCGAAAGACGATCGCCCTGGCGGTCGCGGCCGTCGCGTTGTCCGGTTGCGGCATGCTCCCCGGCCAGCAAGGCAGCGGCGGCGAGGAGCAGCAGCAGACGCAGGCCGCCCCCGAGCAGAAGCCCACGTCGAAGGCGCCGCAGCAGCAGGGAAGCAGCGCCCCTCCGCAGCAGAACGAGGTGATCGCCACCCGTGAGGCCAAGGTGAGCTCGGGCGGCATGTCCGGAAAGGCCCGTGCCGAGATCACCGCGCTCAAGCGCCAGGGCAGGACCGTCAGCCTCAACTGGACGATCACCGCCACCGAGGGCAAGGTCAACATGCACAACGGCATGAGCACCGGCACGCTCAACTACACGGTCTCGAACGTCTCGCTGATCGACCCCGTCAACGCCAAGCGCTACCGGGTCGCCCGCAACGGCACCGGGCCGGACGCCCAATGCGTCTGCTCAGGCACTCAGGGGCAGTTCCTGGAGTCGGGGCAGGCGTCCACGCTGTACGCGGTCTTCGCGGCCCCGCCCGCGGACGTCACGAAGGTCAACGTCGAGATGCCGATGATCGGCATGTTCACCGATGTTCCGATCTCTTAGCGTCGCCCTGGCCCTCGCGCTGTCCCCCACGCCCAGTACGCCGCCAGAGGCCACCGGCGCGGTCGAGAACCTGGTGCTTCCCGTCGAGGACATCATCGGTGAGATGGAGTCGATGGACGGCACGGAGAGCGAGACCAAGCAGGGGCGGCAGGTCACCGTCGCGCTCACCAGCGACGTGCTGTTCGAACTGGACAAGTGGCAGCTCACCGCCAAGGCTCGGCAGCGGTTGAAGCAGGTGGCCGAGAAGGTCGACGGCGAGGGCGCGGGCGGGGTCGTCAAGATCGAGGGCCATACGGACGATCAGGGCAGCGACTCCTACAACGTGACGTTGTCGCAGCGGCGGGCCCAGGCCGTGCAGACGGCGATGCGCGGGCTCCTGACCGGGGCGGGGGTGACGCTCGAGGCGAGCGGGTACGGCGAGAAACGGCCGACGGTGCCGAACATGGTCGACGGACGTCCGGTGGAGAAGAACCGCGCCAAGAACCGCCGCGTCGAAATCGTCTTCACCGCCAAGCAGTGACAGCCCAGGGACGCACGGACCTCTGGGCACGACGTGCACCACCACGCGGACTCTCGGCCCGGTCACGGGGACGATCCTCGGATGCGGTTGGCGGGTAGGGCTATTCGCCGGGTAGCTGGCTCAGCGTGACGGTGAGGGTTTGGCGGGTGCCGTCTGTGCGGATCACGCCCACCTGGGCTTTGGTGCCGGGTTTGAGGGTGGTGAGGGTTTCGGAGAGCGCGGCCATGGTCGGCGTCTGCTTGCCGTTGATCGACACGATGACGTCCCCGACCCGGATCCCCGCCTTGTCGGCGCCCCCGCCGGGCTCGACGCGGGCGACGCTGACCCCGATGGGTTGCCCGTCGATGTCGACGATGGTGCTGCCGCGGATGCCGAGCGCGGCCCGGTGGCTGTTGGTGACTTTGCCGTAGGTGATGATCTGGCGGGCGATGTCGGTGGCGGTGTTGCTCGGGATGGCGAAGCCGATGCCGGGCGCGGCGCCGCCTCCGAGGTCGGGGTTGATGGCGGCGAGCGTGGGGATGCCGATCACCTGGCCGGACAGGTCCACGAGCGCGCCGCCGCTGTTGCCGGGGTTGATGGCGGCCGAGGTCTGGATGGCGCCGGCGATGGTGGCTCCGGGTGAGCCGGGGTTCTGGGGTTCGCTGACCGTTCGGCCGAGGGCGGAGACGATGCCGTTCGTCACGCTGCCCGACAGGCCGAGGGGGTTGCCCATGGCGAGGACGATCTGACCGACCCGCAGCTTGGAGGAGTCGCCGAACCGGGCGGGTCGCAGTCCGTTGGCGTTGTCCACTTTGATCACGGCCAGGTCCCCGGCGCTGAACGCCTTGACCAGTTTGGCCGGGCGCGCCGTCCCGCCGGTGGCGGTGGTGACGTTCATTTCGGTGCCCTGTCCGACCACGTGCGCGTTGGTGATGATGTGTCCGGCCGAGTCGTACACGATGCCGGACCCGAGCCCGACCTTGGTGGTGATCTGCACGATGGAGGGCAGGACGTCGGCGATGACCTTCTCGTAGGCCGTCTCGATCGGGTGCAGGGGAGCCACGGCACTCGCCGTGGGAGATGCGGGCGCGGAGGGCGTGGGCGTGGCGGCAGTGGGCGTGGAAGAGGCGGGGGGAGGCGGCCCGCAGCCGGACGCCAGTGCGGCGGCAACGGCCAGCGCTGCGACGATCCCCTTCATGGGCAGATTCCTGCCCAACTCAGTCGGAAAGATACGCTTCCCGGACATTACGCCTGCTCAGCTTGCCTGTAGGCGTACGCGGCAACGACTCCCGGTACTCGATCACCCGCGGCTGCTTCAACCGCGCCAGCCGGGGTGCGCAGTGCCGCAACAGTTCGGCCGTCAGCTCGTCCCCGCCTGCCACGCCGTCCGCCGGCTGGACGAGCGCCACGACCTTGTGCCCCCATTCGGGGTCGGGCACCCCGATCACCGCCACGTCCGCGACCGAGGGATGTTCGAGCAGCGCGGCCTCGATCTCGGCAGGATAGATGTTCACGCCGCCGGAGATGATCAGGTCCGTCCGCCGGTCCAGCAGGAACAGGTAGCCGTCGGCGTCGAGGTAGCCGATGTCGCCGGGCGTGTAGTCGCGCCCGCGCATGGCCGCCGCCGTCTTGGCGGGGTCGCCGTGGTACTCGAACCGGTTGATCCCGCCGATGTACACCAGGCCCGGCTCGCCCGGCCCTGCCTCCCGGCCGTCCTCTCCGACGATCGTGAACGTCATCCCGTCGAGCGCCCTGCCGACCGTGCCGGGCCTGGCCAGCCACTCCCGCGACGACACCATGGTCGCCACGGCCGCCTCGGTGGAGCCGTAGTACTCCCACAGCACGGGCCCGAGCCAGTCGATCATCGCCTGCTTGACGGCCGGCGGGCACGGCGCGGCCCCGTGGTAGAGGTGGGTGAGGGACGACAGGTCGTACGACTCCCGCTCCGGCACCCCCAGCAGCCGGTGGAACATCGTGGGCACCATGAACGCGTTCGTCACCCGATGCCGCTCGATCAGCCGCAGCGTCTCGGCCGCGTCGAACCGCTCGGGCGCCACGATCGTGTGCCCGAGCTGCAGCGCCATCATGGCCTGCCCGTAGGGCGCGGAGTGGTAGAGCTGCGAGCACACCAGGTGCACCCCGCCGGCCGGCAGCCCGAAGTGCCGCCAGCTCTTACGCATGAGGATCGGGTGCAGCTCCTCGGGCGTCAGGTCGAGCAGCCGCCGCCGCACACCTTTGGGCCGCCCGGTGGTCCCCGACGTGTAGAGCATCATCGACCCGGCCCGCCGGTGCGCGGGCGCGGTGCCGGGGTGTCCTGCCGAAAGTTCGTCCACCGTGAGGGCGTCCGGCGAGATCACCACCTTGGCCTCGCAGTCGGCCACGATGTAGCCGATCTCCTCGGCGGTGAAGTGCCAGTTGACCGGGACGAGGTACGCGCCGACCTGGTACGTCGCCAGCATCATGGTCAGCGCGTCGAGGCCGTTCTTCAACACGGTCACCACGCGCTCGCCGGGCCCCGCGCCGCGCGAGAGCAGGCCGTTGGACGCCTGGTTCACCCGGGCGAGGAGAGCTCCGTATGAAATGCCCGGGTCTCCGAGGAGGGCGGGGCGCTCAGGGTCGTCGGCCGCGATCTCGAAAAAACCCCTCATGTCCGCTGACCATACAGAATTACGTTCTGCGAGGGGAGTAGTGGAAATATACCCCAGCGTGTTGGCGTAGCCTCAAGGTCATGGCGGACGTCGGCGACCAGACCCCTTCGATGGACTCACCCACCACCCCGTTCCGCAAGATCGTCCTGCCCGCCGCGGAGACGATCGGGACCGACCGGCCGAGCCAACAGCTCCCGCCACCACTGCCGCCGCCCCCGCCCCGCCGCCTCGGCGACATCCCGGTCAGGGTCGTCTACCTGTTCGGCGCCATCCTGGCCACCGTCCTGGCCGTCTTCCTGATCTTCACGCTCTTCTCCGGCGACGTGCCCGCCAACCAGAGTCAGGGCGAGCAGGTGGCACGCGTCGCGCCGCTGCCTTCGACGTCGGCCGCCCTGTCGTCGGTGACCCCGACCGCCTCCGAGAGCCCGGTCGTGCTGCCGCCGGTGCCGGAGAGCAAAACGTATGAGAACCTGCCGGGCACGGCGGCCGCGGTCATCGGGACGATCACCGACAAGGACACCGGGATCAGCTACCCGAGGCTGGCCGCCCCGTGGAAGGCCAGGTCGTACCCGCCCTACGCGGTCGCGCAGCGCATCGGCAAGGTGGAGCTGCCGTTCACGGTGATCGGCTCGGCCATGTTCCCCGGCGAGTCGCCGGAGAAGAAGCCCGCCACGAACGCCGACTACCGCGCACTGGCCGCCGAGGGCGTGCGCTGGACGATCCGCACGCAGTACCCCGCGGGGGCCACGCTCTCCTGGACCGCCTCGAAGAAGATCGCGGTCGGCAAGGGCTGGACGCTCGGCTATAAGGTGACCTTCACCCAGGACGGCAAGGAGCAGGTCGCCCAGGCCATGGTGACGGTCGTCGAGGTGGGCAAGACCAAGCCGGCCATGCTGCTGGCCTCGATCCCCGAGTCGGACAAGGCCCGCTGGCGCGACCTGAACACCCTGGCGGAGCAGGTGCGCCCGCTCTAGGCCAGAAACATCCTCTAGAATATGATTCTGGGAAGGCGTCAGGACCCGGCTGGAGGATGAGCGATGGCGATCGGATTGAGCGAGGAGCACGAGGCGCTCCGCGAATCGGTGAGCGGCTGGGCCGAGCGGAACATCCCCTCGGAGCTGCTGCGCGCCGGAGCCGGCGGGCGTCCCGCGTTCTGGCCGGGCCTGGCCGAGCAGGGCCTGCTCGGACTGCACGTTCCCGAGGAGCACGGCGGTTCCGGCTACGGGCTGCTGGAGGCGGCCGTGGCCGTCGAGGCGCTGGCCGAGCGCATGGCCCCCGGTCCGTTCGTGCCGACCGTGCTGGCCAGTGCCGTGATCAACGCCTCCAAACGCCCCGAGCACCTGGAGTCGTTCGCCGACGGCACGCTCACGGGCGCGGTCGCGCTCACCGGCACGCTGAGCGGCACCCGCACCGAGGACGGCTCCCTGATCGTCTCCGGCACCGCCGAACCCGTGCTCGGCGGCTCGCTGGCCGACTCGCTGGTCCTGCCGGTCGCCACGCCCGACGGTGAGGAGTGGATCCTCATCGACGCCTCCTCCGCCACCGTCACCGAGCTCAAGTCCCTCGACCTGACCAGGCCGGTGGCCAGGGTCGAGCTGTCGGAGGCGACCGTGCCCGCCGAGGGCATCCTGGGCGGCGTCCAGGGCTCCGACGTGCGTGACCTGGCCGCGATCCTGCTCGGCGCGGAGGCGGCGGGCCTGGCCTCGTGGTGCGTGCGGGCCGCCGCCGACTACGCCAAGGTACGCGTGCAGTTCGGCCGCCCGATCGGCCAGTTCCAGGGCATCAAGCACAAGCTCTCCCGCATGCTCGTCGCGCTGGAGCAGGCCCGCGCCACCGTTTGGGACGCCACCCGCGTGGACGGAAAGGAACGGGAGTACGCCGCCGCCATCGCCGGCGTGATGGCCCCCGACGCCGCCGTCCAGTGCGCCAAGGACGCCATCCAGACCTTCGGCGGCATCGGCTACACCTTCGAGCACGACGTCCACCTCTACTACCGCCGCGCCCTCACCCTGCGCGCCCTGCTCGGCTCGTCGGCCGAGTGGGCGGCCACGGTCACGGAGCTGGCCCTGCGGGGCGTCTCCCGCGAGATGGAGATCGACCTGCCCCACGACGCCGAGGGTCTGCGCGAGTCGATCCGCGCCGAGATCGCGGAGATCGCCCGGCTGGAGGGCAAGGAGCAGAAGCGGGCGCTGGCCGGGCGCGGCTTCGTCATGCCCCACCTGCCCAGGCCGTGGGGTCGCGCGGCGGGGCCGCTGGAGCAGGTGCTGATCGCGCAGGAGCTCAAGGCCGCCAAGGTCAAGCTGCCCCAGATGATCATCGGTGCTTGGGTGGTGCCGTCCATCGCCGCTTACGGCACCCCTGAGCAGCAGGAACGTTTCCTGCCCAAGACGCTCAGCGGCGAGATGATCTGGTGCCAGCTCTTCTCCGAGCCCGGCGCCGGGTCCGACCTGGCCTCGCTGCAGATGAAGGCGGAGCAGGTCGAGGGCGGCTGGAAGCTGACCGGCCAGAAGATCTGGACCTCGGTCGCCCACGTGGCCGAGTGGGGCATCTGCATTGCCCGCGACTCCAGCGAGGGATCCAAGCACGAGGGCATCACGTACTTCGTGGTCGACATGAAGGCCCCGGGCGTCACCGTCAGGCCGCTGACCGAGATGACCGGCGAGAACCTGTTCAACGAGGTCTTCTTCGACGACGTCTTCGTCCCCGACGACCTGGTCGTGGGCGAGGTCGGTCAGGGCTGGAAGGTGGCCCGCAACACGCTGTCGAACGAGCGCGTCTCGCTGTCGTCCGGCTCAGGAGGCACCGGCGCGTCCGTGCCCGACCTGCTCGGCCTGATCGGCCGGCTCGGCCGCGAGCTCACGCCGGTCGAGGCCCAGAAGGTGGCCGAGGTCGTCTGCGAGGGCCACTCGATCAACGCGCTGTCGCTGCGGGTCACGCTCAAGCAGCTCGCGGGGGCCGAGCCGGGCGCGGACGCCTCCGTCCGCAAGCTGCTGTCCACCTCACACGCCCAGCACGTCTCCGAGACCGCCGTGGAACTGCTTGGCGTCGCGGCCACGGTCGCCGCCGACATCACGCTCGGCGACCCCGGCTACTGGAACAGGGCGGTGCTCGCCACCAGGGCGATGACCATTTACGGCGGCACCACCGAGGTGCAGCTCAACATCATCGCCGAGCGCATGCTGGGCCTGCCCAGAGACCCGGAGCCGAGCTCTAACCCGGCACCGGCTGCGGGGGGATCGGCGCACCGGAGTCAGCCGGCACGGGAGCGCCTATCCTGATCTCGCCGACGCAGGAGCCGGGCCCGATCGCGCGGACGGCCAGCTCGGTGCCGCCACCGGTGATCGGGGCGAACGTCGTGCCCAGGTCCTTGCCGGCGGGTACGGCGATCTGCGCGAGCCCGAGCCGCACGTTCAGGGTGGTCGGGGCGCCGTTCAGGTAGGAGATCTGGACGGTGTGCTCGCCGCCCGCGATCGGCGCGGGCAGCCGGAAGCGCACCTCCGTCCGGCCGACGGGGGTGCAGGCGGATTTGGCGGGGATCGTGACGCCGTCCACGCCCACCGGCCGCAGCCTGCCCTGCTGGTCGAAGATCAGCGGGTTGGCCACCGGGCCGGACAGCCGCGTGGTCCAGGCGATCGGGTGCGGCGCGGCCGGGCCGAGCACCTTGGAGTGCCGGGCGTAGTCGTAGAAGAACGCGGGGAAGGCGACCTTGTCCGGCACGTGCGTGTCCAGGACGACCGCGCCGGCCGGCACGCGGGCCAGCGCCTGCGTGGCCGTCTCGACGTAGCTCTTGACGTTCACACCGAGCGGCCGGTCGGCGTAGGCGGCGACCGACCACAGCGAACCCGCCGCGAACACCGCCGCCGGCGGCACCCACACCCACCCGAGCCGGTGCGCCGGACGGCGCCATGGCTGCTGCTCGTCCGCGACCGGGATGAACGCCAGGCCGATGACGAGCGCCACGACCACGGCGGTGGAGGAGATGTAGCGCAGCTCGAACCCGCTCAGATCGGGACCGAGCAGCTCGACCCGCCCCAGCATGATCGGCACCACGTCGGCCAGCAGGAAGTAGCCCAGCAGCGTCAGCCAGGCCAGCCAGGCCCGCCGCCGCCAGATCACCGACACGGTCACGGCGGCGACCGCGACCGCCAGGCTCACCCAGACCAGCGCGGGTGGGGTGGCGGCCAGCGCGTAGTCCTCGCCGATCGGCTGCCACCGCCACGGCCCGCCCATCGACGTGGGCACGAGCGAGCCGGTCAGCAGCGTCCACGCCGACTTCGCGGCGACCTCGGCGCTGGGCAACGCCGGCTGGAACGTCTCGTTCGTGAGCTGCACCGAGGTGAAGAGCTGACGGAAGAACACCACCGCGTAGGGGACGAGCACGCCCAGGTAGAGCAGCCACGCGCGCCACAGCCGGCGTCCGCCGAGCCAGCCCAGGGTGAGCACGAACGCCAGCACAGGGATGAACGGCGCCTTGACGAAGAACACCATCCCGAACACCGTCCACCCGGCCGCCGCCACCGCGTGCCTGAAGCGCCCGGTGCGGGTGTAGAGCACGTGCGAGCCGAGCGCCATCGGCAGCGCGATCTGGAACGGCAGCGTTTCGGCCACCACCGCCCACCACGACAGCCCCGGGATCGTCATCGGCGTCAGCAGGGAGAACCCGAGCGGGACGAGGATGGCCGGGCGCGCGCCGAACAGCAGCTTCAGCAGCCGCAGCAGCGCCAGACTCGCCGCCGCCTGCAGGCCGATCGTGATCGCGTGCGCGAGCGCGTCGTTGTGCACGCCGAGCCGCCCCATCGCCCAGTGGAGCGCGAACGCCCCCGGCATCAGGTGGCCGAAGTCGATGCGCATCAGGTAGTCCCAGGAGAGCTGGTTCGCAAGCCCCCTGGCGATGAACATGAAGTCGTCCTGGCGGAAGTACGTCCGACTGACCAGGTCGAACTTCCACACGAGCTGCACCACGATCATGACGAGGCCGGCCGCCAGCACGGCGTCGCCGCCGTACACGCGCCGGCGGACCCCGGTCATCGTCGCGATCGCCATCACACACCCCCCGGCGAAGAGTAACCAGGGGCAGGGCGGTGGGGAACAGCCGTGTCGGGCTTGTGATGTCATAGCGGGATGCCGCACACGACCCGCGCCGGGCCCGTCTCCGCGCTCCTCGGGCTCGTGCTCGGCTGCCTGGCCCTCGGCCCCGCTCTGGGCTGGGGGTTCACGCTGCTGCACGACATGGTCTTCGTGCCGGAGCCCGCCTTCTCCGCGTGGACGTTCGGGCTGGCGGGCGGGGCCGCGCGGGTCGTGCCGAGCGACGCCGTGGTGACCGCGCTGTCGGCGGTGCTGCCGGGCGAGCTGGTGCAGAAGCTGATCCTGCTGGGGATCTTCGTGCTCGGCTGCAGCGGGGCCGCGCTGCTGGTGCCGTCTGACTCGCTCGGGCCGAGGCTGGTGGCCGGGGCGTTCTACGTGTGGAACCCGTACGTGGCCGAGCGGCTGCTGATGGGGCAGTGGGCGCTGCTGCTCGGGTACGCAGGGCTGCCCTGGGTGGTGCGGGCGGTGTGGTCCGGACGGCGGGTGGCTCTGGCGATGCTGCCCGCGGCCGTCGGCGGGTTCGCGGCGATGACGGTCACCGCGATCACGGCCACCGCGATCGCGACCGGGGCGCCCAAGGCTGTGCAGGTGGCTCGCTTGCCGGTGTTCGTGCGGGTGGCCGGGCTGCTGGCGCTCTTCAGCCTGCCCTGGCTGATCCCGACCGCGCAGCGGCCCCAGAGCATCGACGGCGATCCTGTCGGCGTGGACGCCTTCGCGGCCAGGGCCGACACGCCGTTCGGGGCAGTGGGGAGCCTGCTGTCGCTGGGCGGCATCTGGAACGCGCACGCGGTTCCGCCGGGCTACGACACGCTGCTCGGGGCGGTGGCCAGGTTGGTGCTCACGCTCGCCGGGGTGGTGTTCTTCCTGCGTGGCGCGGTGCCGTACAAGAAGGGGCTGGCCGTGGCGGGGGCGGTCGGGCTCGGCATCGCGCTCGTCGGCGTGAGCGAGCCGGGCAGGGAGGCGTTCAAGCAGCTCGTCGGGGTGTGGGGCGGGTTCGCGGTGTTCCGCGACGCCCAGCAGTTCGTGGCGCCGCTGGCGCTGGCGGCGGCGCTCGGGCTCGGCCTGCTGACCGAGGCGGTGGCACGCCACCGGGTCTGGGTGGGCGCGATGGTGCTCGTGCCGGTGGCCGTGCTGCCGACGATGGCCTGGGGCGCGCTCGGGACGCTCGGGTCGGTCTCCTACCCCGAGAGCTGGACGGCTGCCCGCGAGGCCATCAAGGGCGATCCCGAGCCGGGCGACGTGCTGGTGCTGCCGTTCGAGGCCTACCGGCGTTTCCCGTGGAACGGCGGGCGGCCGGTGCTCGATCCCGCGCAGCGCTTCTTCGCGGTGCCGGGGCGGCGGGTGGTCGCCAACGACGCCGTACGGGTCGGCGACATGGTCGTCAAGAGTGAAGACTCGCGGGCCCTGGCGGTAGAACACGTACTAGAAGGGCCTTCTCCTGATCTTCGGGGGGCCGGATTTCGCTACGTGATAGTCGATGCGGGGACAGGGGACGAACGGCGGCAGTTCGGTGTATGGCTACAGAGCGCGAGGGCCGTGGTCGACACGGGTGACCTGCGACTTTACCGATTGGACGGGCCGATCGCGGCGGTTCGGCCGGTACAAGCCCGCTGATCAGGCGATTTGTTAAAATTTCGTAGAGCTACTTCCGAGTAGCAAGAATTGGTTCTAGGTTGGGGAAGCCCCCGCTCCATTGCCCGCTCCGAGGAGGAACCCCCGTGATCAAGATCCTCTTAGCAGCGATCATCGGCGTCGCCGTGGCGGCGCTCGTGGCGACGGTCACCACGGTCTCCCTCACCGGCGCCACCGCGACACCGGTCAACCAGCCGCTCTACAACTACGGCGACCGGTAGACCGACCGCCATGCCACCCTCTCAACCTGGGGACGAGAGGGCGAGCCGACCACCACTGCTCGAGGTCGTGGTTCCCGCGCGCAACGAGGAACAGCGACTTCCCGGGGGGCTCTTGGAGCTGTGCGCGAAGCTTGCCCGAATGCCGTTCCCGACCGCCGTCATCGTCGTGGACAACAACAGCACCGACCGCACGGCCGAGATCGTCAAGAACTGGCCGCGCGGCGCCGTGCCCATCCGGCTCCTCCGGTGCGCGATCCCGGGGAAGGGCGCCGCCGTCCGCGCCGGGCTGCTCGGCACGACCGCGCCGTTCGTCGGCTTCTGTGACGCCGACATGGCCACCGACCTCGACGCCATCGACGCGGCCTGCGGGCTGCTGCTGTCGGGCGAGCGGGTGGTGATCGGCTCCAGAGGCCATGCGGGCTCCCACGTGGAGAACCGCCACAGCAAGATCCGCGAGCTGGGCGCCTTCGGGTTCCGCGCGCTGGCCGGCGTGCTGGTGCCCGGGGTGAGCGACACCCAGTGCGGCTTCAAGTTCTTCGACGGCGTGCTGGCCCGCGAGACCGCGGCGCTCCTGCGCACCCCCGGCTTCGCCTTCGACGTCGAGCTGCTCGCGCGCTGCGTCGGGCGCGGCTCGCCGGTGCGGGAGATCGCCGTGCGCTGGCACGACAAGCCGGGCTCCAGTTTCTCCCCTGCCAGGCACACCTTCGGCATCGTGCTGGAGCTCGGCAGGATCTGGCTCCGGCTGCGCGCCCAGTCGCGCACCCCGGCGCGCCCGGCCTGGGAACCACCGCTCGACCCCGTCGGATATCCGTGAGAATCGTTGTCGTCAACTGGCGTGACCCGTGGCATCCCCTGGCGGGCGGCGCCGAGACGTTCGCCTGGGAGCTGGCCCGCCGCTTCGCGCGGGCGGGCCACCAGGTGAGCTTCGTCACCGCCCGCGCGCCGGGGCAGAGCCGAGTAGAGAGCGCCGACGGGGTGCGCGTCGTGCGCATGGGCGGCGTGTTCACCGTCTACCCGCTGGTGCTCGGCTGGCTGCTCGTCCGCAGGGGCCGCTTCGACGTGGTGCTCGACTGCCAGAACGGCATCCCGTTCTTCACCCCCTGGGTGGTGCGGCGGCGGACCAGGGTGTTCTGCGTGGTGCACCACGTGCACGACCGGCAGTTCGGGCTGCACCTGCCGGGGTGGCTGGCGGCGTTCGGGCGTTTCCTTGAGGGGCCGGTGTCCCGGTGGAGCTACCGGCGGCACCAGAGCGTGGCCGTCTCGCCGTCCACGGTGCGGGCCATGCGGGAGCGGCTCGGGTGGACGGGGCCGGTGCACATCATTACGAATGGTGTGAGCATCGCTCAGCCAGAAAATGTCGTGAAAAGTCGGGTGCCGCGGCTCGTCTGCCTCGGCAGGCTCGTCGCCCACAAGCGCGTCCACCTGCTGCTCGACGCTGTTGCGGAGCTCAGGAAGCGCTGGCCCGACCTGGTCGTGGACATCGTCGGCCGAGGGCCGGGGGAGGCGGAGCTCCGGGCCAGGCTGCCGGAGGGCGTCACCATGCATGGCTACCTGCCGGAGGAGGACAAGGCCCGGCTGGTCGCCCAGGCGTGGGTGCACGTGAGCGCGTCGCAGGGCGAGGGGTGGGGGCTGAGCGTGCTGGAGGCCGCCGCCCTGGGGGTTCCGACGGTGGCGTTCGACGTGGACGGGCTGCGTGACGCCGTACGGCATGGCGAGACCGGGTGGCTGCTGCCCGAGGGGACGGATCTGGCCAAGGGCATTGCGGTCGCACTCGACGAGCTGGACCACACTTATACCGTGAAATGTCGGGCATGGGCTGACCGCTTCTCCTGGGACCGCAGCGCGGAACGTCTCACCGAGTTGATGCTCGGCCATGACGTCGAGCCGGGCTGGGAGGCACGGTGACCCGGATACCGCCGATCGATCGGCTGGTAGCCGGACGCCCCGAGCCGCCCCGCTCCGAGTCGTCCCGCTCCGAGTCGTCCCGGTCTGAGCGGACGCGTCCCGAGGTGCCCGCCGGTGAGCGGGCGCGGGTCAGGCCGGCGGTGAGCGAGCGGGCGCGGCAGCGGTGGTGGCTGCTGGTGTGCTGCTTCGGCTTCGGCCTGCTGGCGTTCACCACCAAGCCCGGCCACCTCATCTCCGACACCAAGATGGACCTGGCGCTCAACCCGGTCGGCTGGCTGGAGCGCGCCGCCCACCTGTGGGACCTGCAGCACTTCGGCCAGCTCCAGAACCAGGTGGCCGGCTACGTCTTCCCGATGGGCCCGTTCTTCGCTCTGGGCGACCTGGCGGGCATCGCGCCGTGGGTGACCCAGCGGCTCTGGCTGACGCTGCTGATGTGCGTGGCCTTCCTCGGGGTTGAACGGCTGGGCAGGCAGCTCGGCATCGGCACCCCGGGCACCAGGATCGTCGGCGCGCTGGCGTACGTGCTGGCTCCGCGCACGCTGTCGATCCTCGGCGAGATCTCGATCGAGTGGCTGCCCGCCGCGATGCTGCCGTGGATCCTGATCCCGCTGCTCACAGCCTCGGAGACGGGCCAGCGGGTGCGCGGGGCCATCAGGTCGGCGCTGGCGGTGGCGCTGTGCGGCGGCGTGAACGCGGTCGCGGTGCTGGCCGTGCTCGTCGCTCCCGTGCTCTACATCCTGACCAGGCCGCGCCCGGTGCCGCGCTGGCGGCTGTTCGGCTGGTGGACGGCCGCCGTCTCGGTCGCCACCCTGTTCTGGTGGCTGCCGTTGCTGCTGGTCGGCCGGTACGCGTTCTCGTTCCTGCCGTACACCGAGACCTCCGGCGTCACCACCCTGACCACCTCGCTCACCAACGTGCTGCGCGGCGCCTCCGACTGGGTGCGTTACCTGCCGCTGAGCGGCGTGTTCGAGCAGCCGCCCGGCTACGCGATCGCCACCTCGGCCGCCATGGTCGCCGTCACGGGCCTGCTGGCCGCGCTCGGCCTGGCCGGGCTCTGCCGCCGCGACCTGCCCGCCAAGGGGTTCGTGGTGGTGCTGTTCCTGGTGGGCGTGACGGTGATGGTCGCGGGGCACATCAGCGCGCTTGAGCCGATCGTGGCCGAGCCGGTGCGCTGGCTGCTGGACGGCCCGCTCGCACCGCTGCGCAACCTGCGCAAGTTCGACCCCCTCGTCCGCCTCGCGCTCGCCTTCGGCCTGGCCCACCTGCTGGTCAAGGCCAGGCTGCCGCTGCGGACGACCGCGGTGGCGGCCTTCGCCGCGCTCGTGCTGCCCGTCTTCAACCAGGGCCTGGCCGCGCCCGGCGACTTCAAGGAGGTGCCGGCGCACTGGCGCGAGGCGGCGACCTGGCTCGACAGGAACGCCGGTGACAACGGTGTGCTCGTCGTGCCGGGCGCCAAGTTCGGCGAGTACGTCTGGGGCCGTCCCATGGACGAGCCCATGCAGGCCCTGTCGAACGTGCGCTGGACCACCAGGCAGATCACACCCCCGGGCTCGGTGGGCCTGACCCGGCTGCTGGACGCGATCGAGCAGCGCCTGACGGCGGGCGAGGGCTCCCCTGGACTGACCGCCGTGCTGCGTCGCATGGGCGTGCGCTATCTGCTGGTCAGGAACGACCTGATCAGGCAGAACCTCCAGGGCGCCTGGCCCGCCCGGGTCTTCGAGGCGCTGCGCGAGTCGCCGGGCATCGAGAAGGTGCGCTCGTTCGGCGAGCCGATCGGCGACAGGGAGACCGACGACGCCGTCAACTCGCTGGACGCGCCGTTCCCCGCGCTCGACCTGTATGAGGTGGCGGGCGGCTCCGACCTGGTCTCCGTGCAGTCGGCGGCCGACGCCCTGGCCGTGCGCGGCGGGCCCGACTCCCTGCTTGCGATGGGCGACCTGGGCCTGCTGCGCGACGGACCCGTGCTGGTCAACGGCGACGCGGGCACGCGTGAGACCCCGACCGTGGTCAGCGACGCGCTGCGGCTGCGCGAGCGCTCGTTCGGCGAGATCAGGTCGAACTGGTCGCCGACCCTCACCGCCGACAGGAAGTCCGACTTCTCCGGGGTCAGGGAGCTCGACCTGCTGGAGGACGGCTGGCTGGACGGCACCGCGACCGCCGAGTACCAGGGCATCGCCGGCATCTCGGCCTCGTCGTCGGTGGCGGACCCGAACGCGATCGCCGGGATCAGCACCACGGGCCGCAGCCCGTGGGCGGCCATGGACGGCAACGCGGAGACCGGCTGGGAGAGCGACGGCTCCCAGCCGCCCCAGGGCGAGTGGCTCCGCGTGGACCTGCGGGGACGCTCGCCCATCCCGTACGTGAACGTCATGTTCACCCCTGACCTGCTGCTCGGCCAGGCCGTCAGGCGCGTGGCCGTGGAGACCGAGTCGGGGAGCCTGGCGCAGGACGTCCGGCAGAGCCAGGACCCGCAGCGGCTACGCGTCCCCGACGGTCCCACGAGCTGGGTGCGGGTCAAGGTGCTCGACACGGTCTCGCGACAGTGGAGCTACGGGCAGCGGGTCGGGATCATCGAGTTGTCGATCCCCGGCATCACGGCCGGCCGCACGATCAGGCTGCCGGGCCGGGGCGGCGACGTGTTCGTCATGGACCGGGGGCTCGACGAGCGGCCCGCCTGCATGCGCAACCAGGACCGGTGGATCTGCAACGACGTGGCGCTGGCCAAACAGGGCGAAGAGACCGGGTTCGACCGGACTTTCAGCGCGGAGTCCGCCGCGACCGTGAACGTGCGCGGATCGGCCATCCTGCGAAGCCCGGAGCTGGCCGACCGGTTCACCCGCATTGCTACCGGCCTGACCAGCGTGACCGGCTCGTCCGCGCTCACCGAAGACCCCGTGGTGGCGCCCAGGTCGGCCTTCGACGGCGACGCCAGCACCACCTGGATCCCGGAGAACGGCGACACCGAGCCGACGCTCACGCTGGCCTGGAAGGGCAGGAAGACCATCTCCCAGATCGGGATCGGCCGCCCGGGAGGCGACAAACAGCCGCTCGATGTCATCGTGACCGGCGACCGCGGCGTCGTCCGCGCCGGCCGGGTGGACCCGCAGGGCAGGCTCACGTTCAAGCCGATCTCGACCACCCGGCTCAAGCTCCGCTTCGTCCCGTTCTCCCAGCGGCTGCAGGTGACCGAGCTGGTCATTCCCGGGGTGAACCCGGTGAGCCGGCCGGGCGACGTCCCTCTCAGGCTCGGTTGCGGCCTCGGTCCCAAGATCGAGGTGGCCGGGCAGACGATCGACACCAAGGTTGCAGGAACCCACGCCGACCTGCTCGAACAGCGGCCCGTGCAGATCCTCGGCTGCTCGAAGGCGAAGCTGGTGGCGGGCGACAACCGGGTCAGGGTGGCGGGCTGGGATCCCTTCCAGATCGAGGACCTCGTGGTCGGCTCGCTGCCCGACAAGCCGCGCGGGGTGGAGGGCGCCGTCGTCCAGGGGGAGTGGACGCCGTCCGTGCGCGAGCTCAAGGTGAGCGCCCCCAAGGACGCCTTCCTTGTCGTCAACGAGAACCACAACACCGGCTGGCGGGCCCAGATCGACGGCAAGACGCTGCGTCCGGTGCGGATCGACGGCTGGAAGCAGGGCTGGGAGCTGCCCGCGGGCACGTCGGGGACCGTCAGGCTGGAGTACCTGCCGGACCGCGCCTACTGGTTCGCGCTCGTGTTCGGGCTGGCGGGGATCGCCCTGCTCGTGCTTATCGCGCTGGTCCTGCGCGGGCCGCGCCCCGAGCACGTCCGCGAGACCGCCGCCGCCTCGGCCTCGCGGCTGAGCGGCCTGCGCGCCCCGTACGCGGTCCTGCTCGCGCTGGCGTTCGGCGGCTGGGCGGCGAGCTGGCAGGGCATGCTCGCGGTGCTGGGCGCGGTCCTGGTGACGTTGCTGTTGCGCACCAGGGGACTGCCCGCGCACTGGCTGGCGGCGGCGGCCTTCGGCGCGGCCACGCTCTGCCTGGCGGCGGCGATGGCGCTGCGCGAGCGCGGAATCGACCTGGAGGTGCTGCGGGACCAGGCCCCGCAGCTCGCCGCCTGCGTGGCCGTGGGCGTGCTGTTCGGCCAGCTCGTCAGGCGAGCGGCGCCACCGGCGCCGGAGCCTGAGCGTCCGGCGGCCGAGCAGGTGCTGATCGGCGCGCGGTGAGTTTGAGGGCGGTGACTTCGACGAGATGGTAGCTGGCAATGCTGAGCAGGATCGTCACCACGAACGACACGATGGCCACGCTGGGGAAGTCGGCCTGGAAGGGCTGCGCGCCGGTGAGCTTGAGCTGCAGCGTGATCACCGGCGCGTGCCACAGGAAGAAGCTGTAGGAGATGCGTCCCAGGTAGGCGGTCACCGGGTTGCCGAGGAAGCGGTGCCGGAGCGAGCCGGGGTTGGGGGCCAGCGCGAACGGCGCGACCACCAGCACGGCCACCGCCGCCTCCAGGCTCACCCGCAGCAACGACTGCTGCATGGTCGGCAGCGCGAGCGTGCGCGGTCCGGCCAGGTCGGTGCTCAGCAGCGCGTACAGCAGCAGGGCCGACACCAGGAGCTGGGGGGCCAGCGCGTCGACGATCCGGCTGTGCCCGATCCACACCGACAACACCGCCATCGCCATCCCGCAGGCGAAGAAGACCAGGTTGTACGGCAGCCAGAGCGCCATCTGCGGCTGCTCGAACAGCCGGGCCACGACCACGCTCGCGACCGAGACCACCGGCAGCGCCGCGATGCCCGCCAGCAGCCTGACCGGCCGGTTGCCGCCGCGCGCCCACCGGTGCAGCGCCCAGGCCAGCACGGGCAGCAGCACGTAGAAGGACATCTCGATGGGCAGCGTCCACATCTGGTAGAGCCCGTCGACCGGGGGATCGCCGGGGAAGAAGTTCTGCAGCAGCAGCATCCACTTGACCCAGCCGAGCCAGTCGAGCGAGCTCCATGCCCACAGCGCCAGGCCCGTCACGATCCAGTAGACCGGCATGACCCGCATCACTCTGCGCCACAGGTAGCGCAGCGGCTTGGGTCGTGGCGTATCCTCGATCACCGCGCGCGCCCACGGGCGGTAGAGCAGCAGGCCCGACAGGAGGAAGAAGATTGGCACGGCGATGCCGAGTCGGCTCATCATCCAGGCGTACATGCCCTCCCGGTACATGACGCCGGTGTTGCTTCCGACATGCAGCAGCCAGACGCCGAGGGCGGCGAACGCGCGGAGGCCGTCGAGGGCGGCGTCCCTGCTCTTCATCGCTGCTTCCACTTTCCCGCTTTCGTCGACCAAACCACGATAGAACCTGTTTCTATCGATTTGGTTGCGGTGGCATACCCCCCAGTGACGCGCATCACTCACTGTCATACTTTGTTGCTCGACGCGGGCACCAGACGACAACACGTTCTACTAATGCGGAGGCCTCGATGGGTCGTATCTCCACGCTCGTCCTCATCGGGTTCGGTGCTTTCTTCATCGCCCTGGCGCCGCTGCTGAAATTCTGGGCGGCCGGGCAGATCGTCTCCGCGCCGGCGGCCCAGTTCGGCATCCTGCGACTGGAGGCCAAAGGCGCCCAGTACTTCTCGCTGCAGGACCTGAAGGTCCTCACCGGCGACCTGGACATCATCGTCACCACGCGCGGCGACGTGAAGGACGCCAACTCCCAGCGGGTCGTCTGGGACGAGGCCACGGTCGTCAACGACGTGACCAACAAGCGTCCGCAGATCGACATCTCCGAGCGGCGCAGCGCCTTCGACCGGTACACGGGACTGGGCGTGAACTGCTGCGGGAGCAGCATCAAGAAGGCGCCGGTGACACTCGAGGGGCAGATCTACAAGTTCCCGTTCGACGTGGAGAAGAAGACCTACAAGGTGTTCAACTCCACGGCCGGCAAGGCGTTCGACACGAAGTTCGTCCGCGAGGACAAGGTCAACGGCCTGCCCGTGTACGTCTTCGAGCAGACCGCGCCGCCCACCAAGACCGAGACCCGCACCGCGCCCGCCAACGTGCTGGGCGTCACGGGCACCACCGGCGACGTCCAGGTGGACCGCTGGTACGACGGCAAGACGACGTACTGGGTCGAGCCGGTCACGGGCTCGCCGGTGCGGCAGGAGATGCAGCGGCACGAGGTGCTGAAGACCCAGGACGGGATCGAGCGCAGCGTCGCCTTCGCCGCCACCGCGAAGATGACGGAGAAGACCGTGGACGACCTGGTCAAGACCGCCCAGGAAGGCAAGAACACGATCAACCTGCTGCGCAACATCATCCCGCTGGTGTTGCTGATCGTCGGCGTCGTGCTGGTCCTGGCCGGTGCGGTCCTGGGGCGCCGCCCGAGGGCCGCCGGGTAGTCCGCCGCGCATTCAAGGGGCCCGCGTCGGCGGGCCCTTTTTCTTTCTGTCGGAACGCCTTACTGGAACGTGTTATCGCTACATGTTACCGGTCGGTACCGACAAAAGGTTCTAGTCTAGAACGCGTTGCAGTTTGTTGTCGGGCGGACGTATTGTCGGGCCATGCGGACACGTGTCACGGACATGTTCGGAATCGAGCTCCCGATCTTCGCGTTCAGCCACTGCCGGGATGTGGTCGCAGCCGTCAGCCGCGCGGGCGGCATGGGCGTGCTCGGAGCGCTGTACTTCACGCCGGAAGAGCTCGAAACGGAGCTCAAGTGGATCGACGACCACGTGGACGGCAAACCGTACGGGGTGGACGTCGTCATGCCCGCCTCGTACGAGGGCGCCGACTTCGCCCCCGAGGAACTGGTCGGCCGCCTGCAGTCGATGATCCCCGACGGCCACCGGGCCTTCGTGGAGAACCTCCTGGCCAGGCATGGCGTACCGGCGCTGTCGTCCGACGCCGAGGCGGGCAAGGTCCTGCTCGGCTGGACGGACGCCACCGCCCGCCCGCAGGTCGAGGTCGCCCTGCGGCACCCCATCGCGCTGCTGGCCAACGCGCTCGGCCCGCCGCCCGCCGACGTGGTCGACCTGGCCCACTCCCACGGGGTCAAGGTCGCCGCCCTCGCCTCCACCCCCCGCCACGCGCTCAAGCAGGTGGAGGTCGGGGTTGACGTCGTGGTCGCCCAGGGCACCGAGGCCGGCGGGCACACGGGTGAGATCTCGACCATGGTGCTGATCCCGCAGGTCGTGGACGCCGTGGACGTCCCCGTGCTGGCGGCGGGCGGCATCGGCAACGGCCGCCAGATGGCGGCGGGGCTCGCCCTCGGGGCGGAGGGCGTGTGGACCGGCTCCCTCTGGCTCACGGTCGAGGAGGCGGACACGCCGGAGATGGCCAGGCGCCGCATCCTGGAGGCCACCTCCCGCGACACCGTCCGCTCCAGGAGCTGGACGGGCAAGCCCGCGCGCCTGCTCAGGAACGAGTGGACCGAGGCATGGGAGTCGGAGGAGTCACCGGGGACGCTGCCGATGCCGCTGCAGTTCATGCTGGTCTCGGACGCGCTGCGCCGGATCGGCCGCTCGGAGTCATCGGAACTGGCCACGTTCCCCGCAGGGCAGGTCATCGGCCTCACCAACCAGGTGCGCTCCACCAAGGACGTGGTCTTCGGCCTGGTGGAGGAGTACGGCGAGGCCCTGGACCGCCTGGACCGCATGACCGAGGACTGACCGGCCCCCGCGGATCGCCGGGTACCTACGGCCCGTCGGCCTTGAACCCTGAGAAGCGTCAGGTCAGTCTACGGTGAGTCCAGCGGACCGAAGGCACGCAGCGCGGCGCTCGACCCGAGGGGGTTCCCACAAGATTGAGCGAAAAGTCCGGTGCTGGCTCCACTACCGTCAGCCGTTATGTGCAGCGGGCGGCACGCCATCGTCTACGCGGCTTACTCTGAAGGCAGGCAGCAACCCACGGGCGAGAGGCGATCCCATGCCGCAGACCAAGCCGACGACGCCGGGACAGCGCATTCGTGGACTTCGCCTCCGGCGCGGTTACAAGCAGGCGGAGCTGGCCGAGCTTGCAGGGGTCAGCGTGGATCTGGTCTCCGCCCTGGAGCGGGACGTTAGGAAAGGCATGTCGTGGGCCAGCATGGTCAAGCTGGCACGGGCGCTGGACGTTGATCCCGGCGTCATCGCGGGCAAGGGGTCGTACTTGGAGCCGGTGCCAGGCGCTGCGGCGCTGGCGGTACGCGATGCCGTGATCAACCCCGGCCTGCTGCCGAAGATGAGCCCCGAGGGAGGCCAGGAGCAGCCTGACACGGCTGAGCTGTGGCGGCGTGTCGAAAGCGGATACGGCGCGTACTTCGGCGGCGAGTTCGGCGTCCTGGCCGCCGACCTGCCTGATCTGATCCACCGCTGCCGGGTCCTGCACTCCGCCGAGCGGGCGGCCGGAGCAGCCGTGTTGGCGCACGCGTGGCAACTTGCCGCCTGCGTCCTGGTCCACACTGGCCGAGACGATGCTGCCGCCATCGCGGCTGAGCGGGCGATCAGCGTAGGACAAACCGGTGACGACCCCTACCGACTGGCCACCATGTACGGCACTTATTCGTGGGTGATGCTGCACCAGGGCCGCCTGGCGGAGGCCGAGGAGATCGCCATTCGCACGGCCGAGGAGATCGAGCCGACCATGTCCAGGGCTGTCCCGAACCAGCTCACCGCATGGGGCGGTCTCGTCCTGAATGCTGCTGTCGCGTGCGGAGCCCGCGGGGACCGTGCGCAGGCTGAGGAGTATCTCAGCGTGGCCAGGGCTGGCGCGGCCAGAGTGGGGGCCGACCGGCACGACTACTGGGTGAGCTTTGGCCCTTCGCATGTGGGGGTCCAGACCACGCACATCATGACCGCACTGAACCGGCCTGACGTTGCGCTGAAGGCGAGTGGCACTGTCCGGCGTGAAGACCTTCTGCCGGTTCAGTGGGGTCGTCACCGGTTGAACGATGCGCGGGCTCTGCTGGAGCTGCATAAGTCGGACGCCGCCGAGGAGGCGGCAGCGGAAGCCAAAGCCGTGTCAGCGGAGTGGTTCCGTCACCAAGGGTTCGCCCGGTCTGTCGTTGATGATCTGGTTGACCATCGTCAGCGGCTTTCAGCTTCGCTACGCGACTTGGTCAGCGTTTTCGAGGGGTAACCCGTACGCAGCGTACGGGTAGCGGCCAAGACCGCTTCTAAAGCGTACGCACTGTCTGTGTATCGTTCGTTACTCTCGCCGTACCTTGTCGTCATGGGCGCACGAGGATTCGACCTGCATGGCTTTGGCCACTCCGAGGAGGAGGCCCCGGCGGCTGTAGATCTCGCCGCCGAGGCTGAGGCACTAGTGGGTCTGAAGGCCGGCTTCGGCACCAGGTACCACGTTTGGCGTGGCCTGAGCGAAGCGAAGGCGCTAAACGCCTGGTTCGCCATGCCGCGCGAGCAGATCATCGGCATCCGAGCGGGCGTGCTTACCGCCGATTGCCCCGAGGGCTTACGACTCCAGATCAAGGCGCAACTGGCCCAGATCGAGGGCCAGCCGGAGCAACAGGAGGAGTAGGCCGTGCAATGGGACCAGATTCGCCACCAAGCCGCGCTCCCCCCACTGGTGTGGTCAAGGAACCTGTCCTGAGGCGTGCGGTAATCCCACGTGTTCGATCTGCTTCCCCCCGGCGAAACCAGTACATATCAACTGGTCGCTTCGGCCTAATTCGCTGGCACACGATGACGACCACCCCGGCATTCAGTGCCACCGATAGCCGTCTTTCCGCACACGGAAGGACCGGGGCCGGTCAGACGGCCGCCTGTAGGCCGGCCCCAACAAGCCGTCCCCGGCGGGCGCGATGCGTTTGCCCCGTACTACGCATCTTGATGTCTTCCCCGAGTCCCGCCGGGGACGCTCATTGCTTCCTTCAGAACCGCACACCCGAAGTAGATGGAGGAGAACATGCAAGCGACCGATGCCCTCACCCCCGCAAAACTCGAGACAGGGCAGCGAGGAAACCTCCCCGTGGGCAGACCCCGCCCGTGGGGAGTGTCGCAGATGGCCCCGTTCCCAGACGAGATGAAGGCGTTCCCCACGTCCCCTATCGCGTCTACCTGGACCCCGTGACCCAGATGGGCGTCTACGCCGACCCGATCACCCACAAGCCGATCGAGGCTGCCAAGCACGGCACCAATGTGCAGAAGGCGAGCCCCACCGAGCCGCCGACCGGCGATGGAAGCGACGGCAACGCGCCCAAGGGCAAGCCGGACAGCACCACGGACTGGGTATCGGACTGATCCGGATGAAGGCACCTGTCTTGGTGGTCTCCTGCCTGGATGACCCAACCACTGACTTGGTGCTGGGCGAACTGCACGGCCGGGATGTCCCAGCCGTGCGGTTCGACCCCGGCGCCGACTTCCCCGACGAGATCGCCCTGTCCGCCTACTTCGACGGCCTGGGCTTGACCGGGTCGATCGAGACGCCCACGCGCCGCCTGGACCTGTCCAGTGTGAGCGCCGTCTACTGGCGTCAGCCCACGCCCTACAAACCCTCTCTGGAGCTGGACAAGAGCAGCGCAACATGGGTGGCCGAGCAAGCGCGCTATGGACTGGGCGGGGTTCTGGCGGCCCTTCCTGGTGCGTTCTACCTGAATCACCCATTCCGCAATCGGGATGCCGAGTACAAGCCGCTCCAACTCGTCACGGCCGCCACCTGTGGCCTGACCATCCCGAAAACCCTGGTCACGAACCGGCTTGACAGCGTCCGCGCATTCTCCTCGCGGCTCGCCGGCACCGTATTCAAGCCGCTGTGGTCCACGCCCTTCAAGAACGAAGATGGGAAGTGGCGAACCATATGGGCGCACCCCATCGATCCCAAGGAACTGGACGAGACGGTTGCCGAGGCGGCCCACCTGTTCCAGGAACAAGTGGAGAAGGTTGCCGACGTTCGGGTGACGATGGTGGGCGACCACGTCTTCCCGGTCCGCATCAACGGTGCCCCCGCGCTGGACTGGCGGCTGCACTACGACTCATTGTCGTACGAGCTGATCGAGGCTCCTCCGGCCGTCGTCAACGGTATGCGCGCGTACCTGGACCAGCTCGGTCTGGTCTTCGGGGCGTTCGATTTCTGCGTGACCGGCGACGGCGAATGGGTGTTCCTGGAATCCAATCCCAATGGCCAATGGGCGTGGTTCGATGACCGCATCTCCACCCAGATCGCCAGCGCCATCGCTGACGTGCTGATCAGCTCGAAAGGACCGTCATGAGCGCCGCCGCAAGACACCTACGCCAAGAGCTGGCCAAGCTGCTGGAGGAGGAGGGAGCCCTGACCGATCCGGGCTGGCGTCGGGCGGTGGAGAACGTGCCGCGCGAGATGTTCCTGGGCGAGGCCATCTTCTACCAGGACGAGGGGATGGCCGGTGACGAGTGGCGTTCCATGCTGCGAGGTCGCATGCCCAAGGAGAGGTGGCTGGAGATGGCCTACTCCGACGAGACATGGGTCACGCAGGTCAACGGAGTCCCGGCCGAGGCCGCCGGCACGACGATCGTCGGCGCTCCGACATCTTCCTCCACGATGCCCGGCTTGGTCGTCAAAATGCTGGAGCGAGCGGGCATCCGCGACGGTGACAAAGTTCTGGAAGTCGGAACTGGCACGGGATACTCCACCGCGCTCATGTGCGAGCGCCTGGGCGACAGGCAAGTGACCAGCATCGAGTACGACCAGCACGCGGCGGCTCGTGCCCGCCTGGCGCTGGACGCCGCCGGGTACGCGCCTACGCTCGTTGTCGGTGACGGCCTGGCCGGTTACGACGAGAACGCCGAGTACGACCGCCTGATCGCGACTTGTTCAGTGCGCTACATCCCGCTGCCGTGGATGGTGCAGGTCCGCGACGGCGGCACCATCACCGCGCCCTTGTCCGGGTGGATGCCGGGCAATGCGCTGGCGCACCTCACCCTGGCCGATGACGGAACCGCCAGTGGCCGGTTCCTGCCGGACAACGTCTCCTTCATGTACGCCCGCCCGCATGCCCGCCCGCCACGGGCGTCGTATGTGATCGGGATCGGCGACGAACGTGAAAGCGTGATCGACCCGAACATTCTGGCCGACTCAACGGGGCGATTCGTTGCCCAGCTCGGTGCACCTTCGGCCGAGAAGCTGGGGCTCGGAGACGAAGTCATCCTGCTCGATGTGGCAACCGGCTCCCAGGCCACCACGCGCCGCAATCCGAAGGGCGGGGGGTGGCTGGTCCGGCAGCACGGTCCGCTGAAGCTGTGGCACGCCGTGGAGGATGCCATCCTGACCTGGCAAGGCGCGGGCAGCCCGCACCAATCGGGCTTCGGGCTCACCGTGACGCGCGAAGGGCAAAGGGTGTGGCTCGGCGATTCTGACGGGCCTTCCTGGAATCTGCCCGCCTAGTTCGCGCGAGACCCACGGGCGCGGGCTGACCCACCGGCCAGGGTTGATCTTGCTATGCCAGGCCGCCGCCATGTAGGGGCGGCCTTCGGCCAGCGGGACGACCGCAATTTCCAGGATCGCCTCGTCCTGGTGGTCCTGGGCACCGGTCCCCTCGAGGTCGAGGGCGACGAGATCGCCGGCCGTCCACGGCTGGTCGTTCATGATGGGTTCTCCGGGAGTCGGCTTAGTCGTCTTCGTGGCGAGCGGCGGCGTGGCCTACGGCGAGGGCGAAAACAGCGATTCCCCTGCACGGAAGAAGGTTCGTCATGCCCAACAGCGCTCACGAAGTGCGACGAATGGCATACATGACGCAGTTTGCGGATGGCCTTTTTATTTTGTGCGTAAAAGCGGTCATTGCCGGCGGGCTCATCGGGAGGTGTCCCGATCTGCCGGTGCGGTCCCCCTCGGGACAGCGGCGGGCGCTTTGGGTTGCGGTCGAGAGATGCCGGGGCGATTGCGGCTTCTCGTGGGGGCGGTGGCGCCGGGCGCGTATCCCGGTGGCACGGAGCGATTCGGCGCTCAAGATCCTCGAGAGGGCGGTGTCGTAGTGGGCGTAGGCACGGTGGACAGGGCGGTGCGGATGGCGGCTTTGGCCAGGATCTGGGAGGACGCACGATGGGCACGCGGTTTCTCTCTGAGGTGGTGACCCCGGGCTTGGACTCTTCGGTGTCGCTGCTTCGGCGCTACGTCACGCTGGTACTGACGGCGGCGGGACACCGAGACCTGGACGCTGTGCTTCTCGTCCTTAGCGAGTTGCTCAACAACGCCGTGATGCATACCCGTTCAGGCGATCCTGGCGGGCTGGTCACGGTGGAGATCTCGGGCATCGGTGATCGCCTGGCGCGGATCGAGGTCACTGACGAAGGGGCGGGGACCGTTCCGCGTCCTCGTCAAGCGGGCGACGATGAGGATTTCGGGCGTGGCCTGCAACTGGTGGAGGCACTGTCCGCCCGGTGGGGTGCGAGGCGAAGCTTTCCCGGCTTCATGGTGTGGGCCGAGGTGCCCACCGTGGAGGATCAGCCGCCTCCTGCTGCGCCGTTGGTGTCGCTGGGAGTGGCGGCGGAGTGATGGCCTCGGATGGGCGGGTCGGTGGATTGGGGTGGATGCCGCGTCGGTGTTCCGGTGCTCACGTCATGCCGCTTGCGTCGCATGGCGATCGGCTCAAGTGGACCGTTCCAGGACGGTCCGAGCCTGACGGGTACGCCCTGCGGTGGACGTGCGACTGCGCAGGGGTCTTCTTCGAGTTGCGGCAGGTGGGCGGCTCGGCGTTCATTCGGCGGATTCGCAGGGAGCGTGGCGGCTGTGCGATCCATGAGACCGAGCGCTGGCCTACGGGAGTGGCGACGGCGTGGTGGACCGCCTTGCTGATGGGGCACGCCCGATGAGCCCGGTGCGTGCGGTGCATCGTCAACGTCGGCCAGGAGGCACCCTGCCCTGGCTCCGAATGGGATTGGCCAAAGGACGTACGGCGTTGGTCGGTTTCCTCACGCGACCTGAGCTATCTCGGACCTCCTCAACCAGGGAAACAGCTTTGCCCTCCTCCGCAATCACCGTGCGTGGGCGGACGGTGCCCCCGGTAGAGAGCCATGAGACGGGGTGTGGTGATTTGTTGGCGTCCCGCCCGGGACAGCGGGAGGTCAAGCCTGCCGGATCATCGCACCCTTCCGGGTGGCAACGCGGTTGATGCTCCCCACCGCCGCCGGGTTGAGTGCCCGCGTTGCCACCCGTGTGATCTCGTGGATCGATCGATAAGGATGTGATTACGGAAGAATAATACAAAAACAAGCCAATTATTTCGTTATGGGAAATCCCTGTGCCTTGTCGTATGGGTGAACGCGCGACAAGTCGCAGGGTCGCATTGTCGCGCATCCAAATAGCCCTCTATAATGCGCTGATGCTATCAGCATTATTGACAACTCTGTAGGTCGGAGTTAATGCTTGAGTGCGAGGATGGGGTGCAGTCGTCGTTGATTCCACCGGCGCACTTTGTGCTATCTGGACGTCTACTTTAGATCCGACCGAATTGGACGAGAGAGTGAGGTTCGCGCCGCACCTATTTCAAACTCGGATGGACAAGGCGGCGGATGGTCCGGTTTTTCTTGAATGTAGCCCCAATGGGCAATGGGAGTGGATTGAGGATGAAACGGGAGTAGCGATATCTGCCGCCATCGCCGATCTTCTCTTGGAGGATCTCAAATGAACACCCCGCAAAAGCCAACAGTGTTTCCTTCGCCTCGAAATGCTCTAGCCGATACCTTCAACAACTCTTCGTGGCGCCATGCGATTGATTTCGTCGCGCGTGAACTCTTCCTGGGAAATGCGGTCTTCCAGAGCACGGAGCGCGGGGATCGCTGGGATGTCATCAGGCGCGTTGACATGAGTGCGGATGACTGGCTGTGTCTGGTCTACCGTGATGTCACTTGGGTTACCCAGGTGAACGGCATCATGGCGGAGCAGGCGACCGGCCGGACGTCAGGCGTGCCTACCTCCTCGTCCACCATGCCCAGCCTGGTTGTCCGGATGCTGGAGGCTGCCCAGATCCGCGAGGAAGACAAGGTATTGGAGATCGGAACAGGAACCGGATACTCCACCGCTCTGATGTGTTACCGACTCGGAGACGGCAGGGTGACCTCGATCGAGTACGACCCTGCGGTAGCCGCTCGCGCTCACAATGCGATCCAAGCCGCCGGATATGCCCCGACGCTCGCTGTGGGTGACGGACTGGCAGGGTATGCGGATAACGCTGAATACGATCGCCTGATCGCCACCTGTTCCGTGCGCTACATCCCGGTGCCTTGGATGTGGCAGGTGCGCGATGGTGGGACTATTACGACCCCGATGGCGGGATGGATGGGCGGCGTCGCGTTCGCTCATCTGACCCTCGACGATGCAGGAAATGCAAACGGACGCTTTCTGAGTGATGATCTTTATTTCATGACCGCGCGTCCACACCTACCTCATCCTCTGGCGTCTACTCTGGTACCGCGAGGAGAGCCACGAGAGAGCAGGATTGATCCCAACATCCTCGATGACAGCACAGGATTGTTCGTCGCCCAGTTGGGCGCACCGTCGGCCCAGCGCGCAGGTCTGGGAGACGAGACAATTCTGCTCGATGTCGCCACCGGCTCACAAGCGAGCACCCGCAAAGCTGCGGATGGCGGGTGGGTGGTGCAGCAGCATGGCCCGTTGCGTCTTTGGGACGCGGTTGAGGACGCCATAGGGATATGGCGGCAAGCAGGCTCCCCTCATCAGTCCAGCTTCGGGTTGACTGTCACTCCAAGCTGGCAGCGTGTATGGCTGGGCGACGTTGATGGCCCCTCCTGGGACCTCCCCGCCTGACCAACGTCCAGCTAGCCGACGAGGCTGACCAGGGTGACGGCGGCGGCGATGGCGGCGGCCAGGGGATAAGTCCACCACCTGGGCGCCGGTCCCTGCGACAGCACCTTGATGCCGAGCGGGACGAGGGCGACGCACAATCCGGCCGCAGCGACGATCGACATCACGCCAGTGCCCTTGAGCACCCCGACAGGCATGGACGTCATCAACGCCAACCCCAACGACTGCACCCGTCCAAGCACGCCCGCGCGCCACGCACCGACCGCGAAGACGACCCAGCCCACCATCGTGGCCAGGTTGATCGTCTGGAAGACGTGGAACGAGCCGTACTGCTCGCTGATCGCCCGCTGTGCCGTACCCAAGCCTTGAACGTCCACCAGTTGGAAGGCCAGGTGGCTGACGCCGGCGTGGAAGGTGCGGGCGAACAGGCCTGCCAGGGTGAGGGCCAGGCCCCATTGGGCGAGGCGCGGGTGTGTGGCGCCGATCCTTCTGGCCACACCCAGGACAGCGGGGGACAGCAGCACGATCCCGGCGACGAAGCAACTGTAGGCGGCCGTCATCTGTGCGGGGCTGCCGGCGAAGGCGGCGAGTTGATCGGGGAAGAACGCGTCGTGGCCGAGCTTCAGCAGGACGCCGATCATTACCAGCATCGGCCCCAGGACCAACCCGATGCCTTCGATCCATTTGCCGGGGAAACCCTCGTTCGTCATCATGGCCACGATTCAACCGGCGCAGGTCGGAGCGCACATTGGCGGACAGGCGAGGGTTGGAGGTAGACCTGGCACTACCTCTCGGCCGGCTGCGGGGGGTCAGGCGTCCAAGTAGGTCAAGACGGCCAGGACACGGCGGTGGCCGTCGCTGGTGGGAGGCAAGTCGAGCTTGGCGAAGATGCTCGCGATGTGCTTGGCCACAGCGGCATCGGTGACGACGAGCTCCCTGGCGATGGAAGCGTTGGAGCGCCCCTCGGCGATCAACCCGAGAACCTCCAGCTCGCGTGGAGTGAGGCGCTGGAGAGGGCCCCGGCGGCGGCGCAGCAACTGCCGTACCACCTCAGGATCGACGACGGTGCCACCGGAAGCCACCCGAGTGAGGGCGTCGACGAACTCCGCCACCTCACCGACCCGGTCCTTGAGCAGGTAACCGACCCCGGCCCCGTCGCCGGACTCCAGGAGCTCGGCGGCGTAGGTCTGCTCGACGTACTGGCTGAGCACGAGCACGGGCAGCGGCGACTCCGCGCGGAGGGCGACGGCGGCCCGAAGGCCCTCGTCGCTGAAGCCCGGAGGCATGCGCACGTCGGTCACCACGACGTCGGGGCGATGCTCGCGAACCACGTCGGGGAGGGCGGCGGCGTCGCCGACGGAGGCGACGACCTCGTGGCCGAAACGGGAGATCAGCCCGGCGAGTCCCTCCCGTAGCAGCACATCGTCCTCGGCGATCACCACCCGCATGGGCATCCTTCCTCGATTCGAGCAAGCCCGGTCACGTGACCGGGATGTCGACACGGACGACCGTGGGGCCGCCCAAGGGGCTTGATACGGCAATTGTCCCGTCTACTACGGCGAGGCGGTCCGACAGGCCGATGAGGCCGGTGCCGTGGGCGGGGTCCGCGCCGCCTCTGCCGTCGTCCTCGATCTCCAGGGTCAAGGTCTCGGCCTGAATTCGGGCGCGGATCGACGCACGGTGGGCGCCGCTGTGCTTGGCGATGTTGGCCAGGGACTCCGAGACGGCGTAGTAGGCCGCCACCTCCACCGCTGTGGCGGGGCGTTGCTCGATGACCATGTCCACGTCCACGGGAATCGCCGACAGGCCGGCCGCCTCCCGGACGGCTGCGGGCAGGCCCCGGTCGGTCAGGACCTGCGTGTGAACGCCGCGGATCAGCTCGCGGAGTTCGTTGAGCGCACGCTTGGCCTCCTCGTGCGCCAGGGCGACTTGTTCCGCGGCGGGGGATTCATCCGGGAGGTCGAGTTTGGCCAGGCCGAGCCGCATCGACAGGGCCACCAGGCGCTGCTGGGCCCCGTCGTGGAGGTCTCGTTCGATACGGCGGCGTTCGACCTCGAAGGCGTCCACCAGGCGGGCGCGGGAGCGCAGGACCTCATCCAGCTCCGCGTCCCTGCCGCCCAGCAGCCCTCGGATCATCGCCCCCCGCGCACCCGCCCAGGCCGTGAAGGTGTAGACGGCCGGCGGGACCAGAAGCAAGCTCCCCACCGCCACCACCACCGCGGGGCCGGGCGGGATGGCTTCAGGCGGTTGCACCACGGGCGTGAGCATCAGCAGCACCGGCCCGCCGAAGGTAAGGCCGAACATGATCACGTCGATCCAGCTCAGCGCCAGCAGCGATGCCAGCCCCGCCCCCGCTACCCGCCATTCGAGCGCGCTTCGACCCCGACTGGGGCGGTCGGGACTGCTGTGGGCGTTGGTGGGTGTGGGATGGGCTGGGGTGGACGCGGGATGAGCCGGCGTGGGATGGGTTGGGGTAGGCGCCGAGGTGTTGTGGGTGACAGTACGGCTTGCCGTGGTGTCCACCCAGGTCAGGCGCCAACGCTCAAACAAACCCACAAAAGGTACGGCAACGCCGAAAGCCACCAGGCCAGCCGCGACCCTCACCTCGACGTGCTCCAGACTGCCGATCCCCACAGCCACCAGCGCCACGATTCCGCACAAAAGCGCACTGGACGCCAGGTAGCCCAAAGCCCGCCACGGCCATCGGGAGCCGAGGAATTCCATCGGCCGCAGCGCGATGGCTTCCAGCGCGGTGCGAACCCGCTCTTTCCTCCTACTCACGGACGCCAGTCTGCCGGGTGCCGTTTCCGGGATCGGCCTCGGGTGGTTGGGGGTCTCGCGCCTGGGTCGCAGTGGATGAGCGGGAGCAGGCAATCCGCACCGGCGCTCCTCAGAAGGTTCTCCGCACCCGAAGCTGCGTCGTGCGCAGGTACCTCGGGTCAGTGGGCGTGGTACGTCGGGGGGCGCTTCTCGCGGAAGGCGCGGGTGCCTTCCTTGGCGTCCTCCGAGCCGATCACCGGCCAGCCCAGTTCGTCCGACACCTTCAACGCCTCCACCTCCGGCATGCCGAGCGTGTCGCGGTAGGTCCGCAGGATGGCCCGCACCGCCAGCGGTCCTGAGGCGGCGACGTCTTCGGCCAGTTCGCGGGCCGCCGTCAGGGCCTGGCCGTCCGGGACCATGCGGTTGATCAGCCCCATCGACAGCGCCTCCGCGGCCGTGATAGCGCGGCCCGTGATCAGGAGGTCCATGGCGTGGCAGTAGGGGATCTGGCGGGGCAGCCGTACGGCGCTGCCACCCATGGGGAACAGTGCGCGCTTGGCTTCGAACAGGCCCAGCGTGGCCGACTCGGCCACCACCCGCAGGTCCGTGCCGACCAGCAGTTCCGTTCCTCCGGCGACCGCGTAGCCCTCGACCGCGCTGATGATCGGCTTGGTCGGCAGGTCCTCGCGCAGCAGGCCCTTCCAGTGGAAGTTGGGGATCTGGGCGGCCCTGGCCTGGACCTGCGGGTCCTCCGACGGCTGGCCCATGGCCTTGAGGTCGGCGCCCGAGCAGAACGTGCCCTCCGCGCCCGTCAGGATCGCCACCCGGATGTCCGGCTCCTCCGAGGCGTATGCCCAGGCCGAGGCCAGGCCGATCAGCATGTCCGAGGAGAGCGCGTTGCGGGCCTGCGGCCGGTTCATGGTGACGATGAGGACGTGGCCGTCGCGTTCGATCCGGCAGTGGGGGGTGCTGATCGGCAGGAGCTCCACGTACGCCTCCGCAGTGTCTAATCAAGCGCTTGCTCAGGATTGGCCCCAAGGATACGCTCCCAGCACAGAACGAGAACAGGTTCCTGTTTTCTGACCCGAGGAGCGGCAATGGGCACGCTCGGTTTCTGGAGGCTCGCGCAGGCGGATCCCGAGTGGATCGCGGCCGTCGATCCCGACGGCACGGAGCACCGCGCGGGTGACCTGCTGGCCCGCTCGAACCGCCTCGTCCACGGCCTGCGAGCGCTCGGGTTGCGGCCTGGCGACGGCATCTGCGGCCTGGCCCCGAACGGCGCCGACAGCCTGGTGCTCTACCTGGCGGCGCTCCAGGCCGGCTGGTACTTCACCCCGATCAACTGGCACCTGGCCGGGCCCGAGATCGCCTACATCGTCTCCGACAGCGAGGCCAAGGCGTTCTTCGTGCACCCCCGCTACGCCGAGGAGGGGAGGCGGGGCGCGGAGGCGATCGAGCCGGACCGCAGGTTCCTGCTGGGGGAGGGGATCGACGGGTTCCGTCCGGTGGGCGAGCTCGTCGACGGTCAGCCGGACGGCGCCCCCGCCGACCGCACCGCCGGCGCCACCATGCACTACACCTCCGGCACGACCGGCAAGCCCAAAGGCGTCAAACGCCCGCTGAACGGCCTGGACCCGGACGACTCCGCCGAGCTGATGACGTTCCTGCTCGGACTGTTCGGCATCACGCCGGGCCGCCCGAACGCCCACCTGGTCACCAGCCCGAACTACCACACGGCCGTCACCCAGTTCGGCGGGACCGCCCTGCACCTGGGTCACACGCTCGTCTACATGGACAAGTGGGACGCCGAGGAGATGTTGCGGCTGTGCGAGCGCCACGGCGTCACGAACTCGCACCTGGTCCCGACGCACTTCAAGCGCCTGCTCGCGCTCCCGGAGCAGACCCGCCGCGCCTACGATCTGTCCTCGCTCAGGTGGATGATCCACGCCGCCGCGCCCTGCCCGGTCCCGGTGAAGTGGGCGATGCTGGAGTGGTGGGGCGACTGCGTGTACGAGTACTACGCGGCCACCGAGGGCGGCGGCACCCTGGCCACGCCCGAGGGCTGGAAGGCGCACCCGGGCACGGTCGGCACGGCCTGGCCGATCAGCGAGCTGCTCATCGCGGATGATCAGGGCGAACCCGTCCCGACCGGCACTCCAGGCACGATCTACATGAAGATGATGGGCGTCCAGTTCGAGTACAAGGGCGACCCCGCCAAGACCGCCGCGAACCGCCTCAAGGACTACTTCACCGTAGGAGACATCGGTTACCTGGACGAGGAGGGCTTCCTCTACCTGTGTGACCGCAAGGTCGACATGATCATCTCCGGTGGGGCGAACATCTACCCGGCCGAGATCGAGAACGAACTCATGATCCACCCGAAGGTGGCGGACGTGGCCGTGTTCGGCATCCCCGACGAGGAGTGGGGCGAGCAGATCAAGGCCGTGGTCGAGCCCGCGCCGGGCGCCGAGCCCGGCCCAGAGCTGGCCGCGGAGCTGCTGGCGTCGCTGGAGGGCCGCCTGGCCAGGATGAAGTGGCCCAAGAGCATCGACTTCATCGCGGAAATGCCCCGAGAGCCCAACGGCAAGCTGCTCAAACGCAAACTTCGCGCCCCGTACTGGGAGGGACATGACCGTGCCATCTGACCCCCTGGCGGCCCAGCACGTCCTGGAGTTCCCCGGCGGTTACACGCGTACGACGGGTCCGGTGGTCGGCCGGTTCCTGAGCGAGTTACGCGCTCGCCGCATCGTCGGGGTCCGGACGAAGGAGGGCAGCGTGCTCGTGCCGCCTCTTGAGTACGACCCCGCGACCGGTGAGCCGGTCACCGGCGAGTACGTCGAGGTCGGTCCGGTCGGCACGGTGACCGCTTGGTCCTACGTGCACGAGCCGCTCGAAGGTCACCCGCTCGACCGTCCCTTCGCCTGGGCGCTGATCAGGCTGGACGGCGCCGACACCGCTCTCGTGCATGCGGTGGACGTCGGCAACGTCAAGCTGTTCAAGGCGGGCGCCAGGGTGTGGCCGATGTGGGCAGAGCGCCCCACCGGCCACATAACCGATATTTCGTATTTCGTGCCTGAGGTCACGCAGATCGTGTCCCCGGTGCGCTCCGAATACCGCCTCCAGGCCGGCGGAGCCCTGCGCGTCTTCCTGCGAGGTGTTGAACGCGGCGTCCTCCTCGGCGGACGCTGCGAAACCTGCGACAAGGTGTACGTGCCCTACCGCCTGGCCTGCCCCCAATGCGGTAGGACCATCGCCGAGCCGCTCGAACTGCCCGACACCGGCACGATCACCACGTTCGCCATCAACAACCTGCCCGACCCGCGCGCCCCCGAGGTGCCGTTCGTGTCGGCGTACATCCTGCTCGACAACGCCGACATCCCCATGATCGCCCTCGTCGGGGACATACCCGCCCACCAGGTGCGCCAGGGCATGCGGGTGAAGGCGGTCTGGGTCCCTGAGAGCGAGCGCACGGCGTCCATGGCGAACATCCGCTGGTTCGCCCCCACCGGCGAGCCCGATGCGGAGTTGTCATGAGAGATGTCGCCATCGTCGCCTTCGCCCAGACCCACCACACCGACCACGACACCGGCCTGACCGAGCCCGAGCTCATCCTGCCCGTGATCGACGCGGTCAAGGAGCGCACCGGGCTCGACCGGTTCGGCTTCACCTGCTCGGGGAGCTGCGACTACCTCGCGGGCGCCCCGTTCTCGTTCGTCTCGGCCCTCGACGCGCTGGCCGCCTGGCCGCCCATCTCCGAGAGCCACGTGGAGATGGACGCCGCCTGGGCCCTGTACGAAGCCTGGGTGCGCCTCCAGCACGGCGACGTCGACAGCGCCCTGGTCTACGGCTTCGGCAAGTCGTCGCTCGGCGACCTGCGCACGATCATGACGCTCCAGCTCGACCCGTACTATCTGGCCCCGCTCGGCCTCGACCTGCACTCCTACGCCGCGCTCCAGGCCAGTGCGGTCGGCGCGGACAGGAAGGAACTCGACGAGATCGTCCGGCGGAGCCGGGCGGACGGGCGCGGCAACCCGTACGCGCTCGACCTGCCCGAGCCGGAAACCACCGACGACCCGGTCGCGGTCCTGCCGCTGCAGGCCAGGGACGTGCCGCCCATCACCGACGGCGCCGCCGCGATCGTGCTCGCGGCCGGCGACCTGGCCAGGCAGCTGTGCCCCGATCCCGCCTACATCAAGGGCATCGCGCACCGCATAGAGCCGCACTACCTGGGTATGCGGGATTTGGCCCGGTCGGCCTCCGCGGCCGATGCCGGACGCGCCGCGGGGGTCGGCAAGGGTCCCGTCGAGGTGGCCGAGCTGCACGCCCAGTTCCCGCACGAGGAGATCATCCTGCGGGAGGCGCTTGAGCTGCCCGCGGACACCGTGATCAACCCCTCGGGCGGTCCGCTGGCCGCCAACCCCGTCATGGCCACGGGCCTCATCCGCATCGGCGAGGCCGCGCAGCGCATCATCGACCGCCGCGCGGGCCGCGCCGTCGCCCACGCCGCCGGCGGACCCTGCCTGCAGCACAACCTCGTCACGGTCCTGGAGGCGTGAAATGGGCAACCCTTGCGCGGTGATCGGCGTCGGGCAGACGCACTACAGGAGCAGCCGCAGGGACGTCTCGATCGCCGGGCTGGTGCGCGAGGCCGCCCTGCGGGCTCTGGAGGACGCCGGGCTGTCGTTCAAGGACATCGACGCCGTGGTCATCGGCAAGGCGCCCGACCTGTTCGAGGGCGTGATGATGCCCGAGTCGTACCTGGCGGACGCGCTCGGCGCGGCGGGCAAGCCGATGATGCGGGTGCACACGGCCGGCAGCGTCGGCGGCTCGACGGCGCTGGTCGGCGCCAGTCTCGTCCAGGGCGGCGTGCACGACCGGGTGCTGGTCGTGGCCTTCGAGAAGCAGTCGGAGTCGAACGCCACGTGGGCGCTGTCCACGCACCTGCCGTTCAGCGCGTCGCTGGTGGTGGGCGCGGGCGGCTACTTCGCGCCGCACATCCGCGAGTACATGCGCAGGTCCGGCGCGCCCGGCCACATCGGCTCGCTGGTGGCGGTCAAGGACCGGCTGAACGCGGTGCGGAACCCCTACGCCCACCTCAAGATCCCCGGCATCGACAGGAAGATGGTCGAGTCCACGCCGATGTTGTGGGAGCCGATCCGCTACCTGGAGACCTGCCCGTCCAGCGACGGCGCCTGCGCGATGGTCCTGGCCTCGGAGTCGGCGGTCACCGGCACCCCGGCCTGGGTCCACGGCGCGGCCATGCGCTCCGAGCCGATCTTCCGCGCCGGGCGCGACACGGTCAGCCCGCAGGCGGGCAAGGACTGCGCCGCCGACGTCTACCGCCAGGCCGGCATCGCCGACCCCCGGCGGCAGATCGACGTGGCCGAGACGTACGTGCCGTTCTCCTGGTATGAGCCGATGTGGCTGGAGAACCTGGGGTTCGCCGCGGACGGCGAGGGATGGAAGCTCACCGAGTCGGGGGCCACCACGCTCGACGGCGACATCCCCTGGAACGCCTCGGGCGGGGTGTTGTCGAGCAACCCGATCGGGGCCTCGGGTTTGATCAGATTCGCCGAGGCCGCGCTGCAGGTGCGCGGCATGGCCGGCGAACACCAGGTGGACGGCGCTCGCACGGCGCTCGGCCACGCCTACGGCGGGGGAGCCCAGTTCTTCGCGATGTGGATCGTCGGACGGGAGAGACCCTGATGGAGTTCAACCACGCCGACCTGTTCGAGGGGCTCGCGGACACGATCGGGGAGCGCACGGCCGTCGTCTGCGGCGAGCACCGGCGCAGCTACGCCGAGCTGGACGCCGAGGCGAACCGGCTCGCCCACTACCTTCTCGGCCTCGGCGTCCAGCCGGGCCAGCACGTCGGGCTGCAGCTCTACAACGGCATCGAGTACGTCGCCGGGCTGCTCGCCGCGCTCAAGATCAGAGCCGTGCCGATCAACGTCAACTACCGCTACGTCGAGGCCGAGCTGCTCTACCTGTACCGCGACTCCGACATCAGGGTGCTGGTCTACGACGTGGAGTTCGATGCCAGGGTGGCCGCGGTCGCGCACCAGACCCCGCTGCTTGAGCACCTGGTCTCGGTCGGCGGGCCGTCGGCGATCGGCTCGGCGGTGCCGTACGAGACGGCTCTGGAGCGGGGCAAGCCGGAACGGGGCTTCGCGCCGCGCTCGGGGCAGGACGTGTACATCATCTACACCGGCGGCACCACCGGCATGCCCAAGGGCGCGATGTGGCACGTCGAGGACCTGTTCATGGCCTTCGGCGGCGGCAACCCGTACGGCGAGCCGCGCGCCACCCCGCAGGAGGTCGTCGACGAGGCGGTCAAGGCCGGCCCGATGGTGATGATGGCGGCACCGCCGCTGATGCACGGCGCCGCGCAGATGGCCACGTTCATCGCCTGGGCGATGGGCTCGACCATCGTGTACGTCCGCAAGTTCGACGCCGACGAGGTGTGGCGGGCGGTGGGCCGCGAGCGCGTGTTCACCATGAACATCACCGGCGACGCCATGGCCAGGCCCCTGGCCGAGGCGTTGGAACGCGGCTCCTACGACGTCTCCTCGCTGGTGGTGATCAGCTCGACCGGCGCGATCCTGTCCGGCGCGGTCCGCGACCGCGTCCAGGAGCTGCTGCCGAACGTGATGATCCTCGACAACTTCGGCTCCACCGAGTCCGGCTACACCGCCTCTGGCGTGGCCGGGTCGTCGCCCGAGGCGGGTCTGCGGTACAAGCCGAACTCCGTGGTCAGGCTGGCCGTGCTCGACGAGCGCAACCGGCCCGTCGAGCCGGGCTCCGGGCAGCTCGGGACCCTGGCCAGGGCGGGACGGGTGGCGTTCGGCTACTACAACGACCCGGACAAGACGGCCCGCACGTTCGTCACCGACGACGAAGGCACCCGGTGGCTGCTGACCGGCGACCTCGCGAGCGTCGACCCCGACGGGACCGTGAACGTCTTCGGCCGGGGGTCGCAGTGCATCAACACCGGTGGTGAGAAGGTCTTCCCCGAGGAGGTCGAAGCGGTGCTCAAGGGGCATCCCTCGGTGTTCGACGCGGTGGTGACCGGAGTGCCGGACGAGCGGTGGGGCAACCGGGTCGCGGCCGTGGTCGAGCCGCGCCAGGGGGTCGAGCTGACGGCCGCCGAGCTGGACGCGCACTGCAGGAAACTGCTGTCGGGGTACAAGGTGCCACGGTCGTACGCGTTCGTGGAGGAAATGGTGCGTTCGCCCGCGGGCAAGGCCGACTACCGCTGGGCGCGGCGGACGGTCGAGTCCCTCGGCGACGCCTGAGGCGGCTCGGCGAGGGCCCGCAGCACGTCGCGGAGCAGGTCGGCCAGGCCCTCGTCCCGGTCGTCGGTCACCAGGTCGCGCAGCAGATCGGCCGAGACCCGCAGCGCGGCCTCCGCGGCGTCGTCCCTGCCGAGCTCCCGCTGGCAGAAGCCGAGCCGGGCATGCGCCACGGCCCTGGTCAGCGCGTCGCGGGTGACCTGCGTGCCACGGTGGAAGACGAGGCTCGCCTCCAGCGCCCTGCCCGCCTCCATGAGTGCGTCGCCCAGCATGAGCATCGCCCTGGCCAGCAGCCCGGACAGCGGCGGGCTCCCCGGCGCGTACCGCTCCAGCGCCGCGACCGCCTCACGCAGCGGCTTCACGGCGTCGGCCGCCAGGCCCCGCATCCGCAGCGCGGAGGCCAGCGTCAGGCAGGCCCCCGCGCGGCTGGTGTGCAGGGCCTGGGCGTTCATGCCCGAGGTCAGCAGCTCGTCGTAGATCGCGATGGCCTCTCTGGCCCTCGCCTCGGCCTCCGTGCCGCCGTCGAGCCGCAGCAGGGGCAGCAGCTCGGAGCTCTGCGCCAGCGAGTCGGCCAGGATCGCCCGGTACGTCAGGTCGTCCGGCCACCGCCTGGCCAGCGGGATCAGCTCCTCCACCAGCGTGTGCGCCTTGGCCGGCGCGCCGAGCATCATGTGGCACCTGGCCAGCCGCTGCACCGCCAGCGCGTGCTTGACCGTGCCCTCAGGGTGGCCCGTTGTGGCGATCACGGCGTACTCGGCGGCCTCCTCCGGCCGTCCACCGGCCAGGAGGTCGTCGGCGAGCACCGCGGCGACCTCGGCCGCGGCCTCCGGGTTCCGCAGCCGCGTGTGGATCCGCAGGGCCTCCGTGAGCTGTGCCAGCGCCTCCTGCTTCCTGCCGAGCGTGCGCAGCACCTGGCCCTCGACCTGGATCGCCTGCGCCCGCACGGCCGGCAGCTCCTGCCCGCGCTCCTTGGCCCGCTCCAGCTCGGCCAGCGACCAGGTGACCGCCTCCAGCGCCGCCTGCGGGCGGTCCAGCAGGGCCAGGCTGGAGCCGAGCCGGGCATAGGTGGTGGCGGCGACGGCCGGGTCGTCCAGCTCGTCGCACAGGTCGGCGGCCCGCTCGCAGTGCGCCAGCGCCTCCACGGCGCGTCCGCGTTCGAGCAGTTCGACCGCGTACGCGCCGAGCGCCGAGGCCAGCTCCCTGCTCTCGTCGCCGAGCAGGTCGACGGCCTGCTCCAGGGCGGTCAGGTCGGCGCGGTCCAGCTTGGCCAGGGCGGCCAGCGCCAGGCCGAGCCGGCCCCGGTAGGTGCCGGAGAACGCGGCCAGACCTCGGTAGACGTGCACGGCCAGCTTGGCGCCCAGGACCGCGCTCTTGGTGTCGCCCGCCCGCGTGGCGGCGGTGCCGAAGCGGGTCAGGCAGCGGGCGTACCGGTCGTGTAAATCAAGGTCGGCGCTCAGCGGCACCTGCCGTTCGAGCGCCTCGGTGAACGCGGTGAGCGGTGGCAGCAGCACGGCCGGCTCGGCGTCGCCCGACATGTCGGCCAAGTAGGTAGACAGTCCGTCGATGAGGGTTCTGAGCGCATCGGTCCCCGGCAGCGGACGCAGCTCCAGCAACTGGGCGTGCGGCGCAAGACCGGCGGCCTGGCCCTCCTCCAGCACACGCGGCCCGGCCGGCTCGGGTCCCGGCGAGGGGCTTGGTTCGTCCGACTCGGTCCTGGTGGCGGGCTCCTCGCCGTCGAGGGCGGTCGGCATCCAGCGTGGTTCCTCGCGCCGCTCCTGGCTCGGCGACCTGTCAAGCCTGGCTCGCACCTCGGCCAGGTGGCGCGTGTACCCGGCGCCTTCGTACAGTTCGGCTGCGACCTCCAGGTGGGCGTGGGCGTCGGCCGCGCGGCCGAGCTCGTCCAGGCACAGGCCCAGCAGATGCCGGGCCCTGGCCTGCGTGTGCGGCTCGGACGCCGCGCTCATGGCCTCTTGGAGCGGGTCGAGCGCCTGCTCGGGGCGGTCGTCCACGAGCAGCAGCTCGCCGAGGTCGAGGAGCCGGCCGGCCAGGCGGGGGCGGTGCTCGGCGGGTTCGAGGGTGACCAGGGCGCGTAGGTCGCGGACGGACTCGGCGGCCGAGCGGACGGCCGCGTCGAGGTCGTCCAGGTCGGCGTGCAGACGGGAGAGTAAGGCCGTGGCCTCGGCCAGCATGAACCGTAGCTCCGGCTCCTCCGGCGCGAGGGCACGCAGGCGCACGACGGCCTCGGCGGCGGGGGCCAGGGCGTCGGCCACCCTGCCGTGCTCGTGCAACCACGAGGCGAGCAGCCGCAGCCGGTGGGCCAGGTCGCGGTCCGTCGGCGCCGCGAACCTGACGGCCCTGGTCGCCGCCCCCGCCAGACAGGCGCCCAGCTCGGGCAGCGCCGCGTCATCCGCCTCCTCGAACGGCGCCAGCGGCTTGGGCAACACCCCACCACCCGGCTCCCCGAACGGCGCCGACGGTCCCACGACGCCTGGCTCCCCGAACGGTGGTGACGGTCTCTTGGTGTCCGGGTTCTCGAAGGGTGCCGGTTGCGGGGCCATGGACAGGACGTCTGCCAGGTTTGCCGCGAAGGCCGGGTCGCCGCCGGCCGTCTCGAACGCGGTGACGGCCTCGTGCGTCCGCCCGGCCTCCATCAGCGCGCACGCCAGGTTGTGGTGGGCTCGCGCGGCCCGCTCCGCGTACCGGGCGTCCTCCTCGGCCAAAATGCGGAACCTGGCCGCCGCCTCCTGGGCGGGTTTGAGCGCGCGGGACGCCTCACCGGCCAGCAGGAGGCAGGCGCCCAGGTCGTACAGGGCCTCGGCCCGTCCCACCGCCTCCTCGTACGGGGGAGCGGCGGCGAAGATCTCGACGGCTTCGGTCGCGGCGACGACGGCCTCGCCCACCCGGCCCACGGCCGCCAGCCGGCCGGACAGCGTCGTCAGCGCCCCGGCCAGCGCCATGGGCCGGTCGCCCGCCCGCAGGTGCCGCACGGCCAGCTCGCCGAGCGTCACGTCGAGGGCGCGCAGCCCCAGCCGCGTGTCCCGCCGCACCGGCAGCGCCGCCACGGCCGCGGCGATCCGCCGATCGTCGGCGAACAGCCCCAGCGCCGCGTTGAGCACGTCGCCGAGCCGGGTGGCGGGCGCCGCCGCGGCCTGCGCGACCAGGCTGGCGATCCGGCTCACGACCAGCGACCGCAGCGCGGACCTGACGCGTTCGGCGTCCGCGCACAGCCGCAGGACGTCGAGCAGTCGCACGAGGTGCCGGGTGGTGCGGCCCTCGTGATCGTGCACGGCGAGCACGAGCGTCTCCAAGCCCTCCGTCTCGGCCAGGAGCCGCTCGGCCACGATGTCCGGCCCGAGCGGCGCGGGCCGTTCGCCGCCGGGGAAGATCCGGCCCAGCCAGGCCGCCACGTCCAGGACCCGGCCGTTCAGGCCGCCGGGCGAGGACAGACCGGGAACGGCTGTCAGCAGCCCTGGCAGTTCGGCGGTCGTCGGGGCGGTGAGCGTCAGGAGCGCCGCCGCCTGCCTGGCCGTCGCCTGGTCAGGGCGGCCGTCCGGCCAGATCTGGGCCCATTGGTCCTGTTCGCGGGCGAGGAATCGGCCGACCAGCTCATCGTGGCTCCGCTCGTCCCCGTCGCGCAGGCGCACCAGGGCCGCCAGGTGGACGCGGAGCGGCAGGCCGTACTCGGGGTCGTCGAGCGGCGGTGGCGCGGGCAGCGCGGCCCGGCTGGGCGCGAACGCCTTCATGGCCGCCTGCGCGTGCTGCCGCCGCTCCGCCAGGGTGAGCGGATGGGCGTTGAGCTGGACGGTCGTGCTGTTGAGCCGCCGCAGCCAGCCGCCGGCGGCGGTGTCCAGGCGGCGCCACCACTCGCTCTCCGCGGGCTCGCGGGCCAGCAGCAGGAGCCGGACGCGGGGGTTGTGGCGGTGCTTGGCCAGGCGGCGTACCAGTTCGCCGACCAGCGGCGCGGACGGCTCGGCCTGGTCGACGACCAGCAGGGTCGGGCGCAGCGCGTCCAGGGTGGCGGCCGGGTCGGCCAGCGGGCCGCAGGCGGCGTCCAGCGGCAGGAACCCGCTCTGCCACCCCGCCTCCGCCAGCTCCTCGCACAGCTCGCCCGCCAGCCGGGTCTTGCCCGTGCCGCCCTGACCGGTCAGCACCGCGATCGAGAGCGCGGCGGGCTCGGCGGTCCACTCGCGCAGCCGCGCCAGCTCCTCGTCCCGGCCGACGAAGGGCACCACCGCGTGCCGCGGCATCAGCAGCGTCCAGTCGGGGCCGTCTTGTGGCAGGCGTTCGCGGGCGGGGACGGACAGGGCGGGCAGCAGCGTCGCGGGGTCGCCCTCCGCCACGGTTTCGAGCGTGCCGGGCGGCACGCCCGTCAGCTCGCGGAACCGCTGGTCGCTCAGCAGGGCGGTGACGGGGACGGCGTCCAGGCGGCGCTGGGCGTGCCCGTCGCGGCCGGCGGCGATCACGCCGATGAGCTGCCTGGTGGGCTCGGCCAGCAGGACGGCGCCCGACATGCCCTGCCAGAGGGAGACGGGGGTGTCGGGGGTGAGGACGGTGACCGCCAGCGCCTTCGACACCGCGCCGGTGGGGGCGTCGACCAGGCCCGCCAGTGTCTGCGCGTCCCTGAACCCGGCCCGCTGCCCCACCCGGGGAAAGCCCCTGGCCACGCAGCGCAGCCGGAACCGGCCCTCGACGTCGTCCGCCACCCTGGCCCAGCGGACGTGTTCGACGCCGGGCAGTTCGGCCCATGGGGAGTCGGGCACCCGCAGCAGCACCGCGCCCGTGCCGCCGCGTCCGCGCCACACCTGCTCGGCCGGTGACCAGCGGCCCGACCACGGCGCGCGGACCTGGCACGGCGCGTCGGGATCGACCACGTCGCAGGAGGACAGCACCAGATCGGCGCCGATCATGTATCCGGAGCCGGTCACGCCGACGAGGTCGTCATGACCGGAGTAGACCTCGACGACCCGTTCGAGCCCGAGGCGGTGTGGTGGCGTGTCCATGGGGTCCGCCCCTCAGCTACGTCCCGACGTGCCGTCTCCCCATCATGATCTCACTATGGCATTTCGGCCCGGAAATTTCCTGGCTTGTCAGGCCTTGGACGTTGTGAGCCACGCCGCCAGCCCGAGGTAGACGACCCCGCTGCCCACGTCGATGCGGCGGCGGGCACGGGCCGAACCGCGCACCCGCCCGGCCAGGGCCGAGGAGAGTAGCGCGTACGTGCCGTCGGAGGCCATCCCGAGCGCCAGCCAGATCGCCCCGAGCAGCAGGATCTGCGGCGCGATGGGGCCGGCGGCGGGGTCGGTGAAGTGCGGCAGGAACGACAGGAAGAAGATCGCGGTCTTGGGGTTGAGCACGTTGACCACGAACCCCTCCCAGAACAGCCGGCTGTTCGACTGCACGCGCAGCTCGACCGTCTCCTCGCCCTCGTCGCGCTGGATGAGCTTGCGCACGCCCAGCCAGACCAGGTAGGCGACGCCCGCGTACTTGACCACGGTGAACGCCGTGGCCGAGGCAGCCAGCAGCGCGCTGAGGCCCAGCGCCGCCGCCACGATGTGCACGATCGAGCCGACGTGCACGCCGAGCACGGAGATCAGGCCGGCGGGGCGGCCCTGGGAGACGCTGCGGGTGACGATGTACAGGACCGCGGGCCCGGGGACCACGAGCAGGCCGAGCGTGACCACGCAGAAGAAAGCAAGTGTTGAGATGTCCGGCATGGGGTCATCGTAGAGGTGGCGTCAAAGGCGTTTCATTGCCTGGCCTCCGGCGGACGGTCACCGCGCTGCCAGCCATCGGCGAACAGCTCCAAGACCGGCCCGAAGTCGGTGGGGTCGCGCTGCGAGCCGACGATCAGCCAGATCATCATGAAGATCGCGACCGCCATCAGGACGGCGCCCAGGGCGACGGCGTCCATCAAGAACGCGGCCGACATAACCGCGACCAAGGGGCCGAGCAGCACTCCTGCGGCGATTCGCCAGCCGCGCTTCGTCCTGCACCGGCGGCAGCGCGGCACCTCGACCGTGATCGTCCGCCAGGTGATCCGGGTCTGGTAGTACGCGGTGGTCTCGCGGTTGACGCCACCGTGCATGGGCACTTTTCTCGCGCACGCCTCGTCGGCGTCCTGCCCGCAGAAGAAGCAGGAGGCATAGGCGAGGTTGTCGTTGATGATCTTGATGTTCTTCTGCACACGGTCACGGACCGATTCCGTGTTCGCCAGGGCGAGGGCGGGCTCGAGGAGGTCCAAAGACCGCTGGTACCCCTCGGTCGTGTTGACCCTGGTAGGACAGCACCTCGATCGCGAGCCCTGGGTCGAACGGGTCGTTCATGTGCTCCTGGACCGTGATGCCGGCCTTGGTGAAGGTGTCCCAGGCCATCTCCAGGTAGCGGGTCATGACCCGGGACTCCCCGGGGAGTCGCCGCACCCGGCGATCGAGCCGCCAGATGCTCGTCACCACCTCGGCCACCGAGGGGCCGCGGAGACCGTCGTCCGGAATTTCCGCGGGCTTGTTCGCCACGAGACGCTCGAACGCCGCCAGGGCATCCTCGGGCCAGGCCGCGGCGTGGATGCGGAATTCCCTGGGGTGCCGTAGCTGCCGGACCCGCGCCCTTATGGAACTCAGCAGTGCCACGTCCGCACGTCCCTTCCCGCTTCTCGCCGCTGACCGATGCAAGGTAACGCCGGACATCCGGGACCGGTCCCGGGGTCACGGTCGCTCCCGTGGAAGGGGAAGAATGGAAGTATCCGCACTTAGGGGGATGTCATGAAGGCCACCACGACCAGGCCGGGCCTCGACGCCCTCGTGACCGGGATCTCCGCGATCGTCGCCCGCGGGCTCGACCGCAGGCACACCGCGTACGCCGTCGCCGACCTGCTCCGCGACCGGCTGCCCGGCCTCGACCTCCTCACGCCCGCCGAACGCGAGGGCTCACCCGACGGGTACGCCTCCCACATCCTCCACGCGCGGGAGGAGTTCTCGATCCTGGCGGTCGTGTGGCGGCCCGGCCAGGACACCGTGATCCACGACCACGTGTCGTGGTGCGCGTTCGGGGTCATCAGCGGCATCGAGCACGAAACCCTCTACCGCGACATGGGCGACCACCTGGTGGAGATCGGCCGCGCCGACAACCGGCCGGGCGAGGTCAGCGGGTTCGCCCCGCCCGGTGACATCCACGAGGTCCGCAACACCAGCGGGGAGACCGGGGTGTCGCTGCACGTCTACGGCGCGAACGTGCTCCGGCTGGGCAGCAGCGTGCGCCGCGTCTACGACCTGCCCGTGAGGTAGTCGGCCAGCTCGCGCGGCCTGGACAACATCACCATGTGACTGCCGTCGATCTCGTCGGGAACGACGCCGAGCCTGTCGCGCACGACCTCGCGCATGAACGCGGGCGTGAAGAACCGGTCGTCGCGGCAGAGCAGGAAACTCGTCGGCACGTCAGGCCAGCTCTCCAGCGGCCACGGCTCCCGCTCGGCCCTGCCCACCTGGTCGCGGCCTCGGGCAAGCGCCTCCTCGGCCAGTTTCTTGGGCACGTCGTGCATGAACAGCGCGATCTCGTCGTCCATGTCGCCCCCGGAAAAACCGGTGTTGCCCCACCAGTCGGACGGCGGCTCGCCGGGAGCCGGGATCATGGCCGCCACCAGCACCAGCCGGTCGGCGGGCACGCGGGCGCAGACGAGCGGGCCGACGAAGCCGCCCCACGAGTGCGCCACCACGACCAGATCACGGCGCTCGCCGACGGCCTCGACCACGGCGTCGGTGTAGTCGGACAGGCCCGAGGACTCCTTGTCGATCGGCAGGTCCACCGCCACCACGTCGTGCCCGCGCTCGCGCAGCTCCGCCGCCACCAGGTGCCAGTCCCACGCCGAACTGCCACCGCCGTGGATCAGCGCGAACGTCGTCATACTTGCTCTCCTTCGATCACCAGTTCGTTCATGACCCCTACCTTCGCATCCAGGACCGACACCGCAAACTGCCGGCGGCTTGCGAAAACTTATTTGCGCAAATTTTCTTTTGCTTCTACGGTTGGGGCATGGCCGCCGACAAATCCCATCGCGTCACAGACCTCGACACCCTCAAGGCGCTGGGGCATCCGCTGCGCATCAAGCTCTACCGAGCCCTCTACGTGGCGGGCACGGCGACGGCCTCGCAGCTTGCCGACGAGGTGGGTGAGGTCGTCTCCCTGGTCAGCTACCACCTGCGCAAGCTGGCGGCCCACGGCATCATCGAGGAGGCGCCGGAGGGCCGCGGCGACGCCAGGGAGCGCTGGTGGCAGCCGATCGCCCAGGGCATCAGCACCAGGGACGAGGATTGGCGCGACTCGCCGGAGGGGGAGGCCGTGCACACCGCCACGTCACGGCTGTGGGCCCGCCAGCTCGGCGAGATGTACGAGCACTACCTGGACACCAAGGACTCCTGGAGCGACGACTGGCGCGACGCGGCCTTCAACTCCGGCTCCATGATGTCGCTGACGGCGGACGAGCTGCGGTGTCTGGGGCAGGAGATCGAGGAGCTCTTCGCGAGGTGGCGGGCTCGTGCCAAGGATGCCCAGGAGGCGGGCGACGTGGCGGGCCGGGAGAAGGTCTCCGTGCACGTGCAAGGGGCCCCATACCGTACCGGATCTCCGCAGAGAGGCAGTTCCTGATGTATCCCGACTTATTCCTCTATGTCGAGCGAGTGCGCGCCCAGGAACTACGCGCCGAGGCCCGGCGCCACCGCCGTCCCCGCACCGGCGACACCTGGCGCACCCGCCTCGGCTGGATCCTGGTGGAAACCGGCCTGCGCCTCGTGCAACGCCGCCACGCCGCCCACGGGTGATCAGGGCACGTCCCCCGCCCGGTCCACGATCCCCGAGCCGAGGACTGCCGAATCCCCGGCGTCTGGCGGGAGGTCGCACCGCACTCCGGCGGCGCGTCCGCCCGGTTCTCCTGTCGCATCTGTTGTCTCTCCTGTGTCTGCGTCATGACACGGGTAATTGCCGCGAAGGCGGACGGCGGTTCCATGAATCTGTACGGTGGGCCGCACAGGAGGAGAGGGGTACGGTGCTGCGGCTTCTCACGCGGGTGTGGAGGTCACTGGACGGGCGTCTGCAGTGGCGGTTGGTGTGGCTGAAGCACGCCACGTTCATGATCGGCGTCACCGGCGTCGTGCGCGACGCGGAAGGGCGGGTGCTGCTGCTCAAGCACCGGCTGTGGCCGGAAGGCCGCCAGTGGGGATGTCCCACCGGCTACGCGAACAGGTCGGAGACCTTGGAGGACACCGTGGTGCGCGAGGTGTTCGAGGAGACCGGCCTGACCGTGGAGGTGGGGCGGCTCATCCGGGTGCGCAGCGGGTTCAGGCTGCGGGTGGAGGTGGCGTACGAGGCCGTGCTCACCGGCGGCACGCTCAGGATCGACCCCGTCGAGGTGCTGGAGGCGGCCTGGTTCAGCCCGGGTGAGCTGCCGGAGGGGACACAGGGCTCGCACCGGCTGCTCATCGAGGCTCCTGGTGCGGGAGGCGTGGGAACGCCTCCCGCACGGGCGAGCGGCTAGACGCCCAGCGCCGAGGGCAGGCTGAGCTCGCGCAGGAACAGGGCCTCCGTGGTGGCGACGCGGCGCAGCTCATCCAGGTTCACCCGCTCGTTCGGCGCGTGGATGGCCGCGTCCTCGTCCTCGGCGCCGAACAGCAGGATCTCGGCCGCGGGGAACTGCTTGAGCAGCGTGTTCACCAGCGGGATCGAGCCGCCCGCCCCGACGTCCCTGGGCCGGCGGCCGAAGGCCCATTCCATGGCCCTGTTGAGGGCGGAGCGGGCCTTGCCGCCCGAGTCGGCCTGGAAGCCCGAGCCGACGGTGAAGTCGCCGAACGACACCTGCACGCCCCACGGCGCCACCTGCCGCAGGAACTCCACCACCGCGTTGACCGTGGTCTTCGGGTCGCCTGCGGGAGGTACGCGGACCGTCACCCGCGCCCGCGCGGCCGGCTGCACCGCGTTGATCGCCCCCGACACCGTCGGCACGTCCAGGCCCGTGACCGTGATCGCGTACGACGACCACAGGCGGTCCGCCAGCGACCCCGACCCCACCAGCGAGACCCCGTCGAGCACCCCGGCCGTCTTCCTGAACTCCTCCTCCGACGGCCCCTGGCCGAGGAAGGCCCCCCTGGGCAGTCCCGGCACGCGGATGTCGCCGTTGTCGTCGTGGAGCGAGGTCAGCATGCGCATCAGCGCCGCCAGCGCGTCCGGGGCGGCGCCGCCGAACGAGCCGCTGTGCAGGGACTCCCGCAGGGTGCGGACCTCGACGGTGAAGGCGGCCATGCCGCGCAGCGAGGTCGTGACGGCGGGGTCGCCGACGCGGGGGTTGCCGGTGTCGGCCACCACGATGGCGTCGGCCCGCAGCAGGTCGGGGTTGCGCTCGACGAACGCCTCCAGACGCTCGCCCGCGTACTCCTCCTGGCCCTCGATGAGGACCTTGATGCCCACGGGGAACTGGCCCTGGAAGACCCGCAGGGCGGTGACGTGGGAAATGATGCCCGACTTGTCGTCCGCGCAGCCCCGCCCGTAAAGCTGGCCGTCGATCAGGGTGGGCTCGAAGGGCGGCGTGCGCCAGGCGTTCAGGTCGCCGGCGGGCTGCACGTCGTAGTGCGCGTACAGCAGGACCGTCGGCATGCCGGGCGGCGCGGGGGCCTCGCCGAAGACCGCGGGGAAGCTGCCCTCGACGGGAACCTGCTGGACGCGCGGCAGGCCGACCGACCGCAGCAGCTCCTCCGTCAGTTTGGCCGCGGCGAACACGGGCTCTTCCGGGTGGCCGGGGAAGGCGACGGAGGGTATGGCGGCTAGTCGCTTGAGCTCTTCGATCGCCTGTGGCATCGAAGCTGCCACGGCGCTCTCAATCTGATCAGGAGTCACGGACGGTCCCCCGGGGATCGTTCTTTACATAAGTGGACAGTTTGTTCTCATTGGATCACACCACGTTCCAATGTGCGGAAACGCTGGCTTGACCCGCGCGACAATCTACCTGCGGATTTCGTTGCCGTTACATGAGGGTTCTGCGGATCTCGATTATCTTGCACAGTGTCGCTACCGATTCGCTTGGCAAAGCGCAGGTGAACATGCAGACTGTGGGGAGTTCAGACACGAGGGAAGATAACCATGACGCAGCCGGAACACGACGTCCTCAAGGCCGCGCAAGACAACCTGTGGTTGCACTTCACCAGGCACAGCTCCTACCAGCAGTCCGAGATCCCCACCATCGTGCGCGGTGAGGGGTCCTACATCTACGACATCCACGGCAAGCGTTATCTCGACGGGCTGGCGGGCCTGTTCGTGGTCCAGGTCGGCCACGGGCGCCAGGAACTGGCGGAGGCCGCCGCCAAGCAGGCGCAGGAGCTGGCGTTCTTCCCGCTGTGGTCGTATGCGCACCCCAAGGCCGCCGAACTCGCCCAGCGGCTGGCCGAGCAGACCCCCGGCGACCTCAACCGCGTCTTCTTCACCACCGGCGGCGGCGAGGCGGTGGAGACCGCCTGGAAGCTGGCCAAGCAGTACTACAAGGAGATCGGCAAGCCGCTCAAGCACAAGGTCATCAGCCGTCAGGTCGCCTACCACGGCACCCCGCAGGGCGCCCTGTCGATCACCGGCATCCCGGCGTTCAAGCAGATGTTCGAGCCGCTCGTCCCCGGCTCCGTCCGCGTGCCCAACACCAACCACTACCGCGCCGACGAGATCAGCGGCGTCGCGGGCATGACCCCCGAGGAGTACGGCCGCTGGGCCGCCGACCGCGTGGCCCAGGCCATCGAGATGGAGGGCCCCGACACGGTGGCCGCCGTCTTCGCCGAGCCCGTGCAGAACGCCGGCGGCTGCCTCCCGCCCCCGCCCGGCTACTTCCAGCGCCTGCGCGAGATCTGCGACGAATACGACGTGCTGCTCGTCTCCGACGAGGTCATCTGCGCCTTCGGCCGGCTCGGCACCATGTTCGGCGGCCAGAAGTTCGACTACGTGCCCGACATCATCACCTGCGCCAAGGGCCTGACGAGTGGCTACTCGCCCATCGGCGCCATGATCGCGCACGATCGGCTGTTCGAGCCGTTCAAGAGCGGCGAGACGATGTTCGCGCATGGATACACCTTTGGCGGCCACCCTGTATCCTCGGCCGTAGCGCTGGCGAATCTCGACATCTTCGAGCGCGAAGACCTGCTGGGTCACGTGACGAAGAACGAGCCGCTGTTCCGGCAGACCCTCGACGACCTGCGCGACCTGCCGATCGTCGGCGACGTGCGCGGATCCGGCTACTTCTGGGGCCTTGAGCTCGTCAAGGACAAGGCCACCAAGGAGACGTTCTCCGCGGAGGAGTCGGAGCGGTTGTTGCGCGGATTCTTGTCGAAGGCACTGTTCGAAGCGGGCCTTTACTGTCGCGCCGACGACCGCGGCGACCCCGTCATCCAGCTCGCGCCCCCGCTGATCGCGGGGCCGAGGGAGTTCGACGAAATCGGGTCCATCCTGCGCGGCGTGCTCACGGAAGCGTGGGCTCGTTTGTAAAAAAATCGCCGTACCCCTTCATCCGGTACGACGAAGTACCGGTTCCCGAAAGGATCTACCACCATGAAGATCGGCGTCCCTGCCGAGGTGAAGAACCACGAATATCGTGTCGCCGCCACCCCGGCGGGGGTTCACGAACTGGTGCGCAATGGCCACGACGTGCTCGTCCAGCGGAGCGCGGGCCTGGGCTCGCACATCACGGACGAGGAATATCTCGCGGCCGGCGCGAAGATCCTCGACAGCGCCGACGCCGTATGGGGCGAGGCGGACCTGGTGCTCAAGGTCAAGGAGCCGATCGCGGAGGAGTACCACCGGCTGCGCGACGGGCTGATCCTGTTCACCTACCTGCACCTGGCCGCCTCCCGCCCCTGCACCGACGCGCTTCTCGCCGCCGGGACCACGGGCATCGCGTACGAGACCGTGCAGGTCGGCAACGCCCTGCCGCTGCTCGCCCCGATGTCCGAGGTCGCAGGGCGTCTGGCCCCGCAGGTGGGCGCCTACAACCTGATGCGCTTCAACGGCGGCAGGGGCGTCCTGCCGGGCGGCGTCCCCGGCGTGGCCCCGGCCAAGGTCGTCGTGATCGGCGGCGGCGTCTCCGGGCTGAACGCGGCCCAGATCGCCGTCGGCATGGGCGCCGAGGTCACCGTCCTGGACACCAACGTCGACCGGCTGCGCTTCATCGATGCGATCTACCAGGGCCGGCTCAAGACGCTGGTCTCGACCTCGTACGCGATCGAGCAGGAGGTCCTGCAGGCCGACCTGGTCATCGGCGCGGTGCTCATCCCGGGCGCCAAGGCCCCGACGCTGGTCTCCAACGAGCTGGTCGCGCGCATGAAGCCGGGCTCCGTGCTCGTCGACATCGCCATCGACCAGGGCGGCTGCTTCGAGGACTCGCGCCCGACCACGCACGCGGACCCGACCTACACGGTGCACGGGTCGGTCTTCTACTGCGTGGCCAACATGCCGGGCTCCGTGGCCAACACCTCCACGAACGCCCTGACGAACGCGACCCTCCCGTACGCCGTCAAGCTGGCCAACCTCGGCTGGCGCGAGGCGCTGAAGGGCGACGTCGCGCTCGCGGGCGGCCTCAACACGCACGGCGGCCGGCTCACCAACCGGCCGGTCGCCGACGCGCTCGGGCTGCCGTTCACGCCGATCACCGACGTGCTCTAATCGGCTGGAGAGTACGGCCCGCGATCGCTAGCGGACGCCCAGTCGCCGGCGAAGGTCGCGGGCCGTGGCCAGGACGTGCTGGATCTCGCCGGGGCTCGGCCACGGCGCGCTGCCGGGACGCAGGAGCGTGCCGCGTACCGACGCCAGATGCTCGATCGCGCTCGCGTGCACCCCGCTGCGCCCCACGAGCCACCCGATCACGTCCGAATGGTCGTGCAGCGGCCTGGTCACCAGGTCCCAGGTGGCCAGGACCTCCGTCAGGTCGGTCACCGACAGTGAGACGCCGCCCCTGCGGCCCGTGGCGGCCGCGGCCAGCTCCGCCCTGGCGGCCAGCTCCGGCTCGGCAGGGCGGCCCCAGGCGGCCGGAGGCGGGTCGGACAACCACTCCCGCGCCTCGTCCAGCTCGCCCGTCACCGACAGCAGCCCGCCCAGCTCCACGGCGGCCCGGTGGTGCCCCGCCCGCGCCGCCTGCCTGAACCAGTGCTGCCCGCCCGCCAGATCACCGAACTCGGCGATCAGCAACAGCCCATAGTTGAAGGCGGACTCGGCGTCCCCGCCGGCCGCCGCCCGGCCGAACCAGTGGCTGGCCGCCGAGCAGTCGCCCAGCTCCACGCAGACGAACGCGGTCATCCGCTGATCCTCCACGCGCCCGGCGTTCGCCGCCCGCTCGAACCAGGCGCGGGCCGTACGCAGGTCGCCTCTGGACAGCGCGATCCCGCCGAGCCGGGAGGCGGCGCCCGGATGCTCGTTCTTGGCCGCCAGCCGGTAGTAGACCTCCGCGCCCTCGGGGTCGCGGCTGGCGTGCAGGTAGAGGCCCATGCAGTACGCGGAGTCGGCGTGGCCGCCCCTGAGCGCGTACTCCCACCAGTGCACGCTCTCCTCGTCCTCGCCCGCGGAGTAGGCCAGGAAGCCCAGGTCGTGGGCGCTGGCCACGTCGCCGTCGCCGGCCGCCCTGCGGTGCCATTCGCGGGCCGCCGTCAGCTCGCCCGAGTCCTCGCACATCAGGGCCAGCCTGCGCGTGGCGCTCCGCGATCCGGCCAGGGCCGCGCTCTCGAACCACCTTTTGGCCCCCTCGGCGTCGCCGCACTGCTCCAGCAGGAGCGAGGCCAGGTTGGCCGCCGCCTCGGCGTCGCCGGTGGCGGCGGCGATCTCGTACCAGGCGACGGCCTCCTCCAGGCTGCCGTGCTTCTCGTGCCAGACGCCCAGGTTGTACGCGCTGTCGACGTTTCCTGCCGCCGCGGACAGTTCCCACCAGTGTTTGGCCGCCACGCGGTCGCCGTGCTGGGCGTAGAGCCTGCCGAGCCGATGCGCGGCCTGCGCGTCACCCGCCTGCGCGGCGGCCAGCAACTCGGGCTCGTCTCCCACGCGTGGCGCCGGAACGGACGGCGCCGCCACCTCTCCATGCCAGGGCATTCCGACAGCGTGGCACGTGATCGCCCGATCGCGAACAGTAATCGCCGACAGCCGCTAGGAGAAGTTGATGATTCCCGTGAACATGCCCATCCCGCAGACGTACCGCAGCGGCCCGGGAGGCTGGGGCGGCAGGCGGACGGTGGCCGGGAGCGCGACGTCGCGGCCGTCGATGGTGACGGTGCTCGTGCAGCCCCGCTCCGCCACCTTGAAGATCACCTCGACGGGCACGCCGGCGCGGGCCGTCACGAAGGCGGGCCGGTAGCCGTCACGGGTGGCCCACACGGTGACGACCCGAGGGGCGGGGGTGGGCGCCGACAGACTGGACGTCGACAAGGGGGCCGTGGTGTCGGTGGGGAGCCAGCCGCCCAGGTTGAGCCCGGAGCCGATGGTCCAGAGCCCGGCGGCCACCGCCACCACTCCGGCCACCCTGGCCAGGCGGGTGCGTGAGACGCGCCGCAACACGTACCCGAGCAGCGCGAGCGCCGGAGTCGTGCCGATCACGAACCCCGCCATGGCCGCCGCCCCCGCCAGCGGCGAGCCGGAGGAGACGGCGATCATCTCCATGCTGATCGTCACGCCGCACGGCACCAGGATGGTGGCCGCACCCAGCAGCGGCGCCTTGTACCTGGAGACCGGACGTTCGGACGGCGGCGCGCACCGGCCGCGCCTCATGAGCCTGACGGCGAACACGATCACCATGACCCCGGCCGCGACGAGCAGCGCCGCCCGCGCCCTCGGCGGCAGGCTGACGGCCGAGCCGAGCAGCCCGAGCAGCGCCCCCGTCGCGGTGTAGGAGGCCAGCCGCCCGGCCAGGAACCAGCCGACCAGCACGGGATCACGCCCGTGACAGCGGTCGACCAGGCCCATCAGCAGCCCGCCCTGCGCAGCGGCGCACGAGGCGGTCCCCGCCACCAGCCCGGCGGCGGCTCCGCCGGCGAGCAGGGCGGCGGCCTGGCCGCTCAGTGGACGAGCGCCAGGCTGTCCAGGGATCCGCTCTTGGCGGCCTCCACGATCGAGCTGAACTGGTCGAGGCTCATCTCCACACGCTGGCCGAAGTCGTCGGTGATGATCACCTGGCGCTCCTCGGGAGCCGAGTGGTCGACGAACAGCTCGGGGCACCCGCAGTTGCACGAACCGCAGAATCTGGCGATTGACCGCATTCCTGTCACCACTCTCTACGAAGCCGTATACGCAACGTAACGCGGCTTGATGAATGCGGCCAGTGACAGTTGTTGCACCCTTAGTAACGTTTGAGGGGATTCTAGGAGACGCAGAACTCGTTACCCTCGGGGTCTGCCAGCACGACCCAGTCGTCGTACGTGGCCAGCACCGTGGCCCCGAGCCCGGTCAACCGGGCGATCTCGGCGTCGAGGTCGTCGGCCCGCAGGTCGAGGTGGAGCCGGTTCTTGACGATCTTACGCTCGGGGACGCGCTGGAAGAACAGCCTCGGTGGGCCGCCCTCGACCAGCACCGTCGGGTCGTCCTCCGGGTCGTCGATCCCGTTGGCGCGCAGCCGCGCCAATTCCTCCTCGTCGTAGGGCGCCACGGCGTAACCGTCGAGCGCCGCCGCCCAGAACCGGGCCAGCGACGCCGGATGCCGGCAGTCGATCACCACGTCATGCAGGCCGGCCACCGTACCTCCGCGCCTCGATGAGGAAACGGGCGGAACGGGCGACGAACGGCCCCTCCGCCTCGATGCGTTCGTGCAGCGCCCGCAGCTTGTCGCGGTAACGCTCGACGGAGAACCCCGGCACGATCCAGATCACCTTCCGCAAGAAGTAGATCACCGCCCCGATGTCGCGGAACTCCATCCGCAACCGTTCTGAACGCAGGTCCACGACCTCAAAGCCTGCCGACTCGGCCGCCGCCCTGGCCTGTTCCGGGTCGCGGGAGGAGCCGTCGTGCGGCCCGATGAAATAGCCGGTCAGCTCGGTGACGCTCCACGGGCCGACCTGCTGGGAGAAGTACGTCCCGCCGGGGCGCAGCACCCGGGCGATCTCCTCCCACCACGTCGCCACGGGATGGCGGCTGGTCACCAGGTCGAAGACCCCGGTTCCGAACGGCAGGCGCGGCTCGTCGTCGTCGGCCACCACCCATGCCCCGCGCGGGCGCAACCGGGAGGCCGCCAGCCTCAGGTTGGGCGGCCACGACTCGGTGGCGACCGTCACCGGCGCCAGAGTCGGCAGAGCGGCCAGGATCTCGCCGCCGCCCGTCTGGAGGTCGAGCGCCGCCCGCGCCCCGGCCATCCGCTCGCCGAGAAGCCGGGAGTATCCCCATGAGGGGCGCTCCTCGGTGGCCCGGCCGTCCAGCCAGGAGAAGTCCCAGCCGTCCACGGACACGGTCTCCGCCTCGCGGACGAGATCGTCGTAGGTGCGCCGCATCCTCCGACCCTGTCAGCGCCGCCGCGCCCTCTTCAATCGATTTTCGCCCCACGACACCGGCAACAGGACAACCCTTTCCCCGACGGGGCCGGGCGGCGGTGTGGGTCAGGCAAGACGGCCGCGTACGGCCGCCCGATCGATGCTGAGGTGATCGATGAGCTGGGCCACCGGATCGGGGCGGCCCTGGGCGAGCAGGGCGAGGACGAGTTGGCGCGGCGCCTCGGCCGCCCGCGTCTTCATGGTCGTGGCCTTGACGGCCTGGTTGATGACCGCCCTGGCGCTGGAGGTGAGAGCGGTGCTGGGGACGGGCGGGTGTTTGCGCGGCGCCCGGGGCAGGTCGGCGGGCCCGGCGTCGAGGCCGAGCAGGCGCAGCGCCTCCCGGTCGAGGGCGTCGAGCCCGGCCCGCGCGTCGGCTGGGTCCACGCCGAGCGCCCGCGCGGCGTCGGGATCGTGCAGGACCCCCAGCAGCAGGTGCTCGGTGCCCAGCCGCCGGTCGCCCCGCTGCCTGGCCTCCTCGAACGCGGCCTTGACGACCACGTGGAAGGGGGTCTTCTTCGTGCCGAACATGGTGGCCCTCACTTCCCGTACTTGGCGTGCACCGACTGTCGTGACATGCCGAGCGCGTCGCCGATCTGCTCCCAGGTCCAGCCCTGCTCCCTGGCCGCCGCCACCGACGCCGCCTCGACCTGCTCGGCCAGCCGGTGCAGGGCGCCCACCGCCCGCAGGCCCATCGCGGGGTCGGTCGACCTGATCCGCTCGGACAGCTCTGTAACGTCCACGGTGTCAGGCTAGATTGACAACGGCGAAATTGTCAATCTAGCCTGACAGCCATGGACGACGTGCTGATCGTAGGGGCCGGGCCCGTGGGGCTCATGCTCGCGTGCGAGCTGAGTCTGGCGGGCGTCCGGTCGATCGTGCTGGACAAAAGGCCGCAACCCGGCGACATCCCCAAGGCCAACGGGCTGGGCGGGCAGATCATCGAATTACTGGACCACCGAGGGCTGCTGGAGCGCTTCAGCGCGGGCAGCCCGTTCTCCGGCCGCGCGCCGGGCTTCCCGTTCGGCGCGGTGCCGCTGAGCTTCGCCGGGCTGGACGACATCCCGATGCGGCTGCTGCTCATCCAGCAACCGCGCCTGGAAGAGCTGCTGACCGAGCGGGCGCTGGAGCTGGGGGCCGAGATCAGGCGGGGGTGCGAGGTGCGCTCGCTCGCCCAGGACGAGGAGGGGGTGACGCTCGACACCACCCGGGGCGAACTGCGGGCGAGGTACGTCGCGGGCTGCGACGGCGCGGGCAGCCGCGTCCGCGAGTGCCTGGGCATCGGCTTCCCCGGCGACACCGAGGAGGAAGGACTGCTGGTCGGCCACTTCAAGGCCGAGGCCGGCACGTTCGAGTCGCTGGAGCGCGACGGCCTGGAACCCGGCTGGACCCGCAGGCCGAACGGGCGCCTGCTGCTCACCTCGCTGCGCGAGGGCGTGCTCATCGCCGGAGTGCGTGAGCGGGGCGACCTGCCGGAGGGCCAGGTCTCCCTGGACGACTTCCGCGCCGCCGTGCACCGGGTGCTGGGGCGCGAGCTGCCGCTGGGGGAGCCGATCTGGATGTCGAGCACCCGCGCGCAGGCCAGGCTCGCCGAGCGTTACCGCGACGGCCGGGTGTTCCTGGCGGGCGACGCGGCGCACCTGTTCCCCGCGGGCGGTTCGGCGCTCAACGTCGGCATGACGGACGCGGTCAACCTCGGCTGGAAGCTGGCCGCGCGGCTGCGCGGGCGGGCCGGCGACCGGCTGCTGGAGACGTACGAGGCAGAGCGGCGGCCCGCAGGGGAACGCACGCTGCTGCAGACCAGGGCCCAGTCGGCGATCGACCGCGTGGCGGGCGAGGACGGCGCCGCGCTGCGCGCCCTGCTCGGCGAGGTGTTCGCCTACGAGCAACCGCTGCGTCACCTGGCCGGGCTGCTGCACGGTGCCGACACGCGTTACGGCGCCGCCGATCATCCGCTGGCCGGCCGGTTCGTGCCGGAGCTGGTGCTGGACGACGGGCGGCGGGTGGCCGAGCTGATGCGCGCCGCCCGTCCCGTGCTGCTGGACCTGGGCGGCGGGGCCGAACTGGACGACCTGGACGGCTGGATCGACGTCGTACGGGCCGCCGCGCCGGACCCGCCCGCCGACGCGCTGCTCATCCGCCCCGACGGCTACGTGGCCTGGGCGGGCGCGGAGGGGATGGCCGAGGCGGTGCGGGTGATGTGCGGGCTCACAACCAGCCGGGCCTGACCAGCCCCGACTCGTAGGCGATCACGACGAGCTGGGCGCGGTCGCGGGCGTGCAGCTTCATCATGGCCCGGCTGACGTGGGTCTTGGCCGTGGCGGGCGACATGAACAGCTTGGCGGCGATCTCGTCGTTGGTCATGCCGGTGCCGACCAGGCAGAGCACCTCGTGTTCGCGTTCGGTGAGCTGGTCGAGGCCGTCGGCGGCGACGGGCTCCTTGGCGCGGGAGGCGTACTCGGCGATCAGCCGGCGGGTCACGCTGGGCGACAGCAGGGCCTCGCCGGCGGCCACCACCCTGACCGCCTGGATCAGCTCGGCGGGTTCTGTGTCCTTGACCAGGAAGCCGCTGGCCCCGCCGCGCAGCGCCTCGAAGACGTACTCGTCCAGCTCGAACGTGGTCAGGATGATGATGCGCGGCCCCGGCGGCATCTGGCGGGTGGCGGTCAGGCCGTCGGTGCCGGGCATGCGGATGTCCATCAGCACCACGTCGGGGTGGTGTTCGCCGGCGAGCCGGACGGCCTGCGCGCCGTCGGAGGCCTCGGCGACCACGGTCATGTCGGGCTGCGCGTCGAGCAGCGCCTTGAAGCCCGCCCGGACCAGCGCCTGGTCGTCGGCCAGCAGCACGTTGATCATGAGGTCTCCTCGGGTAGGGGAAGCCGGGCCTCGACCTGGAAACCGGCGTCCGTCGGGCCGGCGACCAGGGTGCCGCCCAGCGCGGTGGCCCGCTCACGCATGCCGGGGATGCCGTTGCCGCTGCCGGACTCCGACAGTACGGCCGGTTTGGTCGCCCCGGTGTCGGTCACCTGGACGGTCAGTTCGTCCTGGCCGTACTCCAGGCGCACGTCCACCCGCGAGCCGGGCGCGTGCCTGGCGGCGTTGGTGAGCGATTCCTGGACGATCCGGTACGCGGCCCGCTCCACCTGCGGCGGCAGCGGCCGGGCGCCGACGCGTTTCAGCGCCACGTCCATGCCCGACCGCTCGATCAGGTCGTCGAGCCGGTCGAGCCCGGCGGTGGGGGAGCGTGGGGCGCCTTCGCGCAGAACGTTCAGGACCGAGCGCATCTCGCCAAGGACCTCCTTGGAGGCCGTCTTGATGGTGGCCAGGGCGGTTCTGGCCTGTTCCGGGTTGTCGTCGATGAGGTGCAGCGCGGTGGAGGCCTGGACGTGGATGAGCGAGATGTTGTGCGCCAGCACGTCGTGCAGTTCCTGCGCCATGGTCAGCCGCTCCTCGCTGGCCTGCCGCCTGGCCTCCTCCTCGGCGGTCCGCTCCTGGTCCTCCCGGCGGGCCCTGACGATCCTGGCCAGCTCGGCCACCACCATCAGCAGCAGGACGACGGTGAGGATCACCACGTCGTGCAGCGGGCTGCCGCCGCCGATCAGCAAGCCGTAGCTGACGAAGGACAGCACAGTCATCGCGGCCATGAACCAGGCGATCCGCCTGCGTCCCCGCGTGATCAGCAGGAACAGCAGGACCCCCGGGCTGATGAAGCTGGGCCCGTAGGCGTACCCGCCGACCAGGAACAGATCGCACGCCACCAGTGCGAAGACGGTCGACAGCAGCGGGAAGCGGCGGTGCAGGAGGATCGCCAGCGGGCCGACCAGCAGCAGCCCGAAGGCGTAGGGGTCGAGCGGCTCCCTGAACCCCCGCTGCCCCCAGGAGGCGCCCATGGCGATCACGAACTGCGCGGCGGCCACGATCAGGGCGAGGTAGGGGTCGAAACCGTACTTGCGGCGCACGTTCCTACGCTAGTCGAGGCCCTCTGACCTGCGCATCACCCCTGTGTGTGAATAGGCCCTACCACGACGGGCGTACCTGCGCCATCGTGGAGACCATGCGCCGAGTGATCGTTCCCGCAGCAGTTGTCATCGTCTCGCTCGCGTCGGCCCCGCCGGCGTTAGCCGAGCCGCAACAGAAGGTCCCGGTCGCCGAGGGGTACGGCGGCGCCGTCGCCACCGTCGACCTCGACGCCAGCAAGGCCGCCATCTCCGTGCTCAGGAAGGGCGGCAACGCCATGGACGCCGCCGTCGCCGCCGGTGCGGTGCTCGGCGTCACCGAGCCGTACTCCGCGGGCCTGGCCGGCGGCGGCTTCATGGTCTACTACGACGCCAAGCGGCGTAAGGTCTCGACGATCGACGGCCGCGAGACGGCCCCCAGGGCCATGACCTCGACCTCGCTCGAGGGCATCCCGTTCGAGGAGGGCGTCACCAGCGGCCTGTCGGCGGGCGTGCCCGGCACGGTCGCGAACTGGGACCTGGCCCTGCGAAAATTCGGCACGATCTCGCTCAAAGAGGCGCTCAAGCCCGCGATCGAGGTCGCCTCCAAGGGCTTCGTCGTCGACCAGACCTTCTACGACCAGACCGCCTCCAACGCCGCCCGCTTCAAGGACATCGCCTCCACGGCCAAGCTCTACCTGCCGAACGGCGCCCCGCCGCCCGTCGGGTCGACGTTCAAGAACCCCGAGCTCGCCGCCACCTACCGCGAGCTGGGCAAACGTGGCCCAGACTGGCTGTACGGCGGGCAGCTCGGCAAGGAGATCGTCTCCACCGTCAAGCGGCCGCCGCTCACCCCCGGCGCCACCCGCAACGTCAGGCCGGGCCTGATGGAGCTGTCCGACCTGCGCGCCTACCGCGCCCTGCTGCGCGAGCCCACCAAGGTCTCCTACAACGGCATGGACGTCTACGGCATGGCGCCCCCGTCCTCCGGCGGCTCGACGGTCGGCGAGGCGCTCAACATCCTCCAAGCCCTGCCGCAGGTGGGCCTGCACGAATACCTGGAGGCGTCCAGGCTGGCCTTCGCCGACCGGGGCAAGTACGTCGGCGACATCCCCGGCGTGCCCCTGGCCGAACTGCTGTCCGACGGATTCGCCAAGGAGCGGGCCTGCCTGGTCGGCGACAGGGCGATCGCCCACCCGGCCGCGCCGGGGAACCCGGACGGCTCCTACGACGGCTGCCCCCAGCCGACGGGCGAGTCCACCCCGGTCGCGAACGAAGGCCCCGAGACCACCCATCTCGTCGTCGCCGACCGCTGGGGCAACGTGGTCGCCTACAACCTGACCATCGAAGCCACCGGTGGCAACGGCATCGTGGTGCCGGGCCGCGGCGTGCTGCTCAACAACGAGCTGACCGACTTCACCTTCGGCCCGGCCCCCGGCGACCCGAACCTGCCCGGCCCCGGCAAGCGCCCGCGTTCGTCGATGGCGCCGACGCTGGTGTTCGACGGCGGCAAGCCGGTGCTGGCGGCCGGCTCGCCCGGCGGCTCGACGATCATCACGATCGTGCTGCAGATCCTGGTCAACCGCTACGAGCTCGGGATGCGGCTGCCCGAGGCGCTGGCCGCGCCGCGCGCCACGCAGCGCAACACCGAGCAGACGCAGGCCGAGCAGGCGTTCCTGGACCGTCACAGGGCCGAGCTGGAGGCCAAGGGCCACACCTTCGCCCTGAACCCGGAGATCGGCGCCGCCACGGCGCTGGAGTTCGTCGGGCGGGGCCGGATCCAGGCCGTGGCCGAGCCGGTCAGGCGCGGCGGCGGCAGCGCGATGGTGGTCTCCTCTAGTAGATGAGTTCGAAGGCGCCGGGTTTCACCTTCCTCGTACGCGCCCAGTACTCGAAGGTGAAGCCCGGCCAGATCGTCCGGTTGACTCCGTGTTCGTCCAGGTACCAGGACCGGCAGCCGCCCGCGTTCCACACCAGGGGGTCGAGCCGGGCACGCAGCCTGCGGTTGAACGCCCGCTGCGCGTCCGGCCTGACGTCCACGGCCCTGGCCCGGGTTCTGGACAGCAGGCGCAGGCACTCCATGACGTAGTGGACCTGCGATTCGATCATGAACACGACCGAGGTGTGCCCGAGGCCGGTGTTGGGGCCGAGCAGGAAGAACAGGTTCGGGAAGCCCGAGGTCGTGATGCCGTAGTACGCCTCGACGCCGTCCTGCCAGGCGTCCTGGATCTTCAGGCCGTCCCTGCCGACGATGCGCCGGCCGGTGAGCGCGTCCGTGACCCTGAAGCCCGTGCCGTAGACGATCACGTCCACCTCGTGCTCGACGCCGGCGGCGTCCACGATCGAGCGCGGCCTGATCTCGGTGATGGCGTCGGTCACCAGCGAGACGTTCTCCCTGGCCAGGGCCGGATAGTAGTCGCTGGAGATCAGGATGCGCTTGCAGCCGATCAGGTAGTCGGGCGTGAGCCTGCGACGCAGCTCCGGGTCGGGGACCTGCTCCTCCAGGTGCTTCAGCGCCAGCTTCTCGTGGGCCTTCATCAGGCGCGGGTCCACGGCGAAGCCGAGCGCTCTGCTCTCCAGGGCCCAGTAGAGGCCGTAGCGCATGGCCCTGGCCAGGCCGGGCAGGCGCAGCAGGCGCCGGGTGCGGGGCGGGAGGGCGAGGTCCGGTTTGGGGTGCAGCCAGGGGGCCGTGCGCTGGAAGACGGTGAGCCGGCTCGCGACGGGGGCGATCTGGGGGACGAACTGGACGGCGGACGCGCCGGTGCCGATCACGGCCACGCGCTTGCCGGTCAGGTCGGCCGAGTGGTCCCACTGGGCGGAGTGGAAAGCGGGGCCACGAAACAACTCACGTCCCGAAATTTCGGGGAATGACGGGATGTGCAGGGCGCCGATCGCCGACACCACCGCGTTCGCCCGCAGCCGCTCGCCGTCGCCCGTGGTGATCGACCAGTCCCGTCCGCCGTCGTCGTATTCGAGGGCGGTGACCTGCTTGCCGTACCGGATATGGGGCGTGATGCCGTACGTGTCGGCGCACGTGCGAAGGTAGTTCTGGATCTCCTGCTGCGGGGCGAACATCCGGGACCAGCCGGGATTGAGCGCGAAGGAGTAGGAGTACAGGTGCGAGGGAACGTCGCACGCGCAGCCGGGGTAGGCGTTGTCCCGCCAGGTGCCGCCCAGCTCGGCGGCCTTCTCCAGGATCACGAAGTCGTGGAAGCCTGCCTGCTTCAGCCTGATCGCCATGCCGATCCCCGCGAAGCCGGATCCGATGATCACCAACCCGCGCCGAGCCACTGGACCTCCCGGGACAGCGCTCTTATTGGACGTTCAATCCAATGTAAAGCGGCATTCCGGACAAGTCCAGGTGAAACCGGTCACATCCTGCGACGACTATCACCCGCCGCGGCTGCCGCGGCGGGTCGTCGTGCCCGTTGGGTTACTGCAGGAGGAGGAAGGCGGCGACGCCGACGATCGCGATCGCGAGCACGACGGCGATGATGGGCAGCAGAGGCGACTTCTTGGGTTTGGCCGCCTGCTGCTGCTCCTGCTCGCGCGCGTTCGCGAACGCGCGGAAGGCCTGGGTGTTGCCCGCAGGGTCGATATGCTGGTCAGACATGGTCAGCAGCCTAGCGTGATCGCTCGTGCCATTTATGCGCTTTGGCGGGATCTGTAGGGATGGGCTGATTAGGGGACCGCCCCACCCGGCCGATAACTTTGAGGCATGCTCAGGACCCTGTTCTCTCCCCGCATCATGGGGCTGCACCTGTTGACGATCGGGGTCCTGGTCGCGTTCATCCTGCTCGGGCGCTGGCAGCTCGGCGTCTTCCAGGATTCGGGGAAGCCGCACGCCGACACGGACCCCGCGCCCGTCGCGGTCGCCACGCTCACCCGGATCGGCCCCCAGCTCCAGGGTGACGTCGTGGGGCGCAGGATCTCCGGGGAGGGCGTCTACGAGGCCGGCCGCCAGCTCCTGGTGGCCGACCGGCGGGCCGACGTCGACGCCCCGGGCGGCAACGTCTCGCGCGACGACGGCTACTGGGTGCTGACGCCGCTCAGGCTCGACGACGGCACGCTGATGCCGGTGGTGCGGGGCTGGGTGGCCAAGAGCGACGACCCGGCGGTGGCGGCCGTGCCGCAGGGCCGGGTCACGGTGGGCGGGCGGCTGCGCCCGCAGCAGGGCACCGACAGCGTGCAGCGGCGCGCGGAGGGTCTGCCCCCCGGCCAGGTCCAGACGGTCTCCACCGGCGAGCTGATCAACCTGTGGACCGGGCAGAAGGTGCGTGCCGGCTTCGTCGTGGCGCAGCCGCCGTCCGGGTCGCTCACGCAGGTCAAGGTTGATCCGCCCGTGGTCGGTGGCACGCTGACGTGGCGTAACCTCGCTTATGCGGCTAATTGGTGGATCTTCGCCGGATTCGCCGTGTTCATGTGGTTCCACTTCGTACGCGATGCCGTACGAGCGGATCGGGACCGTGGCAAGTCCCCTGAGATGGCTCTGGAAGGTTGAAACGTGGAATCGGCTCTGAAGCCCTTCCGGGTGCTGGCCTACGTCGTCGGCGTCATGCTGCTCATCCTCTGCGTCGCCATGGTGCTGCGGTACGGCTTCGGCAACGCGGAGCTGTCGAAGATCACCGCGCCCATCCACGGCGGGTTCTACATGATCTACCTGATCGCGGTCATGAACCTGGGGATGAAGGCACGCTGGACGTGGCCGTACATGCTCGGCATCATGCTCGGCGGCACGGTGCCGTTCCTGTCGTTCTACGTGGAGCGCAAGGTGACCCAGCGCGTGCAGAACGCCTCGGCCACGGCGGAGGCCTGAGCGCAGGCCCCCGCCGCAGGGGGCCTCAGCTCCCGATGCCGCGCTTGCGGACCCTCTTGAGCCTTTCGCGCTGAGACGGGTCGAGCATCAGGTAACCGACCACCGGGGCCGCGATCAGGCCGAGGACGACCAGCAGGGTGACCCACCCCGGCAAGAAGATCAACGAGAGCAGAACCGCGGCGCCTGCGCCAATGGCGTACTTCTGAACTGGCGACATCCTCAACTTCCTCCGAACGCGGAGCGCGCGCCCCGCCTCACTCACATTCTGCGTCGCCAACTCCAACGTGCGAACTCACCACGTTGGTTCCGTGTCGCGATGTATCTCAATCGTTGTGGGCCATCGAGCCGAACTCGCGGCGCAACTCGTCCAGGGTGGGGCGCTCGGAGGGGTTGCCCGACAGCAGGCGGAACAGGACGGGCGCCAGCGGCCCCGCCCTGGTCAGCGACGCGCCCGGCGCGGGCGGCGCGCCCTCGACGGCGGCGAAGAGCGTCGCGCCCAGCGACCACAGGTCGGCCGCCAGGGTCTGGGCGCCCTCCGGCGCCGTGTACGCCGGGAGTGTCCCCGCCCCCAGCAACGGGAGCAGTCGGGCCCCGCCCGCGGGGTCGATCATGATGTTGCCGGGGTGGACCCCGCCGTGGAACGCGCCCCCCGCCCGCAGCCGGTCGATCACGGCCAGCCCGATCATCGCCACGTGCGCGGCCGGCAGCGGGCCCGACGCTTCGAGGACCACGTCCAGCGGACGGTCCACGGCCAGGCGTTCGAGCGTCTCGCGCACCACCTCCGTGTGCGGCGGCCCCGCAGGATGCAGCATGGCCCTGACCAGCGACCTGAGCGGATCGGGGCCTTCTGCGGCCACCTGTCCCGGCGGGCGGCCCTCGATCGCGAAGTGCAGCGTGGCGGCCAGCGACCACACGTCGGCCGAGGGCAGCATGCTCAGGCTCGGGAAGCCGAACCCGGTCAGCACCGCCCGGCCCGTCGGCGTCAGCAGCACCTTGCCGGGATCGACCCGTCCGTGCACGATGCCCGCCGCGTGCGCGGCCGTCAGCGCCGACAGCACGCAGACGCCCACCCTGGCCGCCTGCGCGACGGGGAGCGTGCGGCGCGAGCGTACGGTCTGCTCCAGCGACGCCCCGGAGACGAACTCCATGATCAGCCACGGCATGCGGTCCTCGACCACCACGTCGAGCACCCTGACCGCGAACGGGTGCCGCAACTCCGCGGCCCTGCGCGCCTCGTCGAGCGCGACGTCGCGTAACTCGATCGGGACCCGTAACTCCCTGACCGCCACGTCGCGGTGTTCGGACTCGTCGAAGGCCAGGCGTACGGATGCGCCCAGGGGGTTGAGCAGCCGGTAGCGACCGGCGAGCTTCCTGGTCTCTCCCATGTCGAATTGCACGATAGCGCCCGTCCGCGGGCTAGGTCATCATGCCGGTTCGCCGGCCAGCCAGGCCTCGTGGGCGTCGTGCAGCCGGCGCCAGAGCTTCTCCTTCTCCTCGGCGCTCACGTCGTCCAGCGGCAGCAGGAAGATGTCGGCCAGCGCCGCGTAGTAGTCGCGCTCGGTGGAGAGCGTGACCGAGTCGGCGCCGTGCCCGATGCGGCTCAGCCTGAGCCCGCGCAGGCTGTCCACGCCGTAGGCGTCGCGCCGCTGGACCACGGCCACGCGGACGAAGCCGGACGTCGGCGAGGTCGTCAGGTGCTGATGCATGTCGGTGAAGGCGGACATGTCCGTGGGTTCTTGCCCGAAGTCCATGCCGATGAACGAACCGGCGGGGTCGTGCTCGAAACGCCAGCCGCCCGGCGCGACCTCCGACGGGCGCAGCCCGTAGGTGAAGGGCCCCTGCTCGTACGTGCCCGCGACCAGCGGGAGCGGCTCGTGCAGCGCGTCGCCGAGCCCGAGGTCCACCAGCCACTCGCCGCCGGGATTGTCGTCGGAGGGCAGGCCGCGCGCGGTGAGCACCAGGTGGTTGGCGGTGATGCCGGGCTCGACGTCCCGGGTCTGCACACCGCCGACGTGCCTGGTCACGTCGTAGCCGAGCGCCGTGGCCAGCGCGGAGAACGCGCCGTTGAGGTGGTAGCAGTAGCCGCCCCTGCCGCCGATGATGCGCTCGGCCGACTCCAGGGGATCGACGGTCGTCGGCCGGCCCAGCCAGATGTTCAGCGCCTCGTAGGAGACGCGTTCGACCTGCGCGACGTGCAGCGCCCGCAGGTTCTCCGCGGTGGCGGGGGCGTCGAGCAGGTGGGGCAGGCCGAGGCGGCGCAGATAAGCGGCTGAGTTCACCCCGCCAAGTCTGCACCGTATGTGCACGAATTTGGGAGTGTCGTCTGCACAGGGCGCTTCTAGGCTTTCGTACGTGGCAGAGCAGCGACGCATCCTCGTGGTCGAGGACGATGAGACGATCGCGCTGGCCGTACGGAACCGGCTGGCCGCCGAAGGCTTCGACGTCAGAGTGGCCGGCGACGGGCATGACGCCCTCATCCAGTACGGCAGAGCGGAGCCTGACCTGGTCATCCTCGATCGGCTGCTGCCGGGTCTGGACGGGTTGGAGGTGTGCCGCCGGATGCAGGCGGCCAAGCCGGTGCCCGTCCTCATGCTGACGGCGCTCGGCGAGGAGACCGACGTGCTGGTCGGGCTCGGCGTCGGGGCCGACGACTACCTGGCCAAGCCGTTCAGCATGCGCGAGCTGGTGGCCAGGATCCACGCGCTGCTGCGCCGGGTCGAGCGGGCCGCCCAGCTCGCGGTCGAGGACACGGTGATCAGGGTGGGCGAGGTGGAGATCGACACCGCGGCCCGCAGGGTGTTCGTGCGGGGCGCGGAGGCGCAGCTCACCAGGACCGAGTTCGACCTGCTGCGCCGCCTGGCCGAACGACCGGGACAGGTCTTCGAGCGCGACAGGCTCCTGTCGGACGTGTGGGGCTTCTCCGAGGCCGCGGCGACGCGGACCGTGGACAGCCACGTCAGGGCGCTGCGCCGCAAGCTGGGCTCCGACGTGGTGCGCACCGTGCACGGCGTCGGCTACGCCCTGGTGCGGCGATGAGGCCGCTGGACTCCCTCGGCCGGATCAAGGTCAAGCTCGGGATCGTGATCGTGCTGGCCGTGGGGACCGCGTTCGTGGTGAACGAGGTCGGCATCAACTCGGGGGCCTCGCGCGAGGTCCGCATCGCGGTCGCCGTGGCCCTGGCGTTGATCATGGTGCAGGTCCTGGCCACAGGCATGACCAAACCGCTGCGCCAGATGGCCAGCGCCGCCCAGACGATCGCCAAGGGCAACTACACCCTGCGCGTGCGGGCCACCTCGCGCGACGAGGTCGGGGAACTGGCCAGGGCGTTCAACGCGATGGCCGGCGATCTCGGCGAAGTGGACAGACAGCGGCGCGAACTCGTCGCGAACGTCAGCCACGAGCTCCGCACCCCCATCACCGGCCTGCGCGCGGTCCTGGAGAACGTCGTGGACGGCGTCTCCGCGCCCGACCCCGTCACCATGCGCACCGCGCTCGCCCAGACCGAGCGCCTCGGCCGCCTCGTCGCCCAACTGCTCGACCTGTCGCGGCTGGACTCCGGGGTACGGCTGATCGAACCCGAGGCCGTCGAACTGGCGCCGCTGATCGAACAGGCGGTCCTGGAGGCGTCGCTGGCCCGCGAGGACGTGATGATCAGCGCCTCGGTCCCCGGCGGGCTGGTCGTGCGCGCCGACCCCGACCTGCTGGCCCAGGTGCTGGCGAACCTGCTCGACAACGCCGTACGGCACAGCCCGCCGCAAGGGGCGGTGACCGTGAGCGCCCAGGCGCAAGGGGACGGGGTACGCGTGGCCGTCGCCGACCCGGGGCCCGGGATTCCGGCCTCGGCCCGGGCGCGGGTCTTCGAGCGCTTCTCCCGGCTGGACGCGGGGCGGGCCGCCGATTCCGGAGGCGCGGGGCTGGGGCTGGCCATCGTGAAGGAGATCGTCGAGTTGCACGGGGGTTCCATTCGCATCGACGACTGCGCGGGGTGCCGCATGGTGGTCGATCTACCAGGGAGGACGACGATGGCGGACAGTCCGCTGGAGGGTGAACGGGGCATGGTGGACGAAGGGCGACCGGAACCAGACACGCTTCCCGCCGAGGACGGCCAGATCGCCGCCGAAGGCGCCGGTGTTACGGCCGGACGCCCGGTGGGGACGCTCAGCCCGGCCGCCTTGGCCGCAAGCGTCGAAGGCGAGACACCCTCCGAAGGCCCGAGACCGGAGGCTACGGCCGATGCCATGGCTGGTAACGGTGCTGGTGGGGGAGTTGGCGGTCAGTTCACCGGGGCGTCTGGGGCCGGGGGCATGGGGCCGTACGGGCCGGTTGCGCCGCCCACCGGCGGCGGTCTGGCCAGGATGTTCGCCGGTGGCGTCATCGGGCTGATGGTCGGCTTCCTGGTGGGCCTGTTCGCGGCCGTCTTCGTCAGCATCGCCGTGGGCGACGGGCTGGCTCTCTTCACCCTGGTCCTGTGCACCGCCGTCGCCGGCGCGATCGGGATGTCCATGGGGGCTGGTTCCGGACGCAGGGCCGCGGTGGCCTACCAGGCGTCCCAGGCGGCGCCGTACCGGAACCAGATGGGGCCGCCCCCGCCCTACGTGCCGCCGCCGCTCTTCCCCAGGCCCGAACTGCCCGAGGCGCCCCGCTGGCTGCTGCCGGCCGCGGCGGGGGCGGGAGTGTTCGCCGCCGTGGCGCTGCCGGAGGCGGAGATCGGGCTGGGGCTGGTGCTCGTCGCGCTGGTGCTGGGCGCGGCGGCGCTGCCCGCCGTGACGCGGCGGCTGACGCCGTGGACGGTGGCGTTCGGCGTGACGGCGTACCTGCTGATCTCCATGGCGGCGCTCCGCGACGCGGACTGGCTGGTCGCGATCCTGCTCGTGGCGGGGGCCGCGCTGGGCGCGCTGGCGGTCTCGGGAGCGGGCACGGGCTGGCTCGGCGTGATCAGGGGCGGCGCGTCCGTGCTGCTCGCGCTGGGCCCGGTGCCGTGGTTCCTGGCCAAGCCGCTCAAGCGGCTGACAGCCAGGCGGCGCGTCATGCCGACGCTCGCCGCTCTGGGCATCACGGCGGTGCTGCTGCTGGTGTTCGGGCTGCTGTTCGCCTCGGCGGACGCGGTCTTCGCCTCCTACCTGAAGCAGCTGACGACCACGCCCGACTGGGCGGAGTCCATGCCCGGGCGGATCTTCCTGTTCGTGCTCTTCGGCGTGTTGCTGGCCGCCATGGTGCTGGTCGCGCTCAGGCCCGTGGTCGATCCCGTCGCGCCGGAGACGAAGTTCGGTGTGAGCAGAAGTGTCTGGGTCGTGCCGCTCACGGCGGTGAACCTGCTGTTCGCCTCGTTCGTGGTGGTGCAGATCACGGCGTTGTTCGGCGGCAGCACCTTGGTGTTGAAGACCGCCGGGCTGACCTACGCCGAGTACGCCAGGGCGGGGTTCTTCCAGCTTGTGGTGGTCAGCGTGTTCGTGCTGGGCATCGTGGCGGTCGTCGCCGGGCTGCTCAGGGTCGAACGCCGCGAGCGGTGGCTGCTGGCCGGACTGCTCGGGGTGCTGTGCGCGCTGACAATGGTGGTGCTGGCCTCCGCCCTGCACCGCATGAACCTCTACACCGAGGCCTACGGCCTGTCCAGGTTGCGGCTGTCGGTGCAGGCCACGGTCTGGTGGCTGGGCTCGGTGTTCGCGCTGGTGCTGCTCGCGGGCGGGGCACGGCTCACCGGCAGGGCCTCCTCCTGGCTGCCCAGGACGGTCGTGCTGGTCACCGGGCTCGGGCTGGCCGCCTTCGCGTTCGTCAACCCCGACCTCCGGGTCGCGCAGACGCAGGTCGAGGTGCGCGGCGTCACCAAGATGGACTCCGACTACCTGGGCGACCTGGGCGCGGAGGCCGTGCCCGCCCTGGACAAGCTGCCCGAGCCGCAGCGCAGTTGTGTGCTGCGGGACGTGGTGGCGGCCAACGCGCTGGACCGGCCCGACTCGTGGAACGGCTGGAACCTGGCCCGCGCACAGGCCCGCGCGCTGCTGGCCGAGCGGCCCGCCGACAAGGCGGTCGAGTGCGGCACGGTGTCCTCGCGTACCTCCTCTGATTGAATCCAGGGGTGAGCTTCGACGTACTCATCAGCGGCGGGCGGGTGCTCGACGGGACAGGCGCCCCGCCGTACCGGGCGGACGTGGGGATCGACGGCGACCGGGTGACGGCCGTCGGAAGGCTCGACGGCGCCCCCGCCCGGACCGTGATCGAGGCGGCCGGGCGGTTCGTCGCGCCCGGCTTCGTCGACTGCCACGCCCACGGCGACGCGGTCGTGTTCGAGCCCGGGGTGCAGCTGGCCGCGCTGCGGCAGGGGGTGACGACGTTCGTGCTGGGGCAGGACGGGTTGTCGTTCGCCCCGGGGTCGGCCGAGACCGTGGCCTACGCCTCCCGCTACTTCGCCGCCGTCAACGGCGCCCTGACCGAGGGGCCGCTGACGGTGGCCGAGCTGCTCGGCGGCTACGACCGCGCGGTGCCGCTGAACACCGTCTACCTGCTGCCCCACGGCACCATCCGCTACGACGTCATGGGGCCCTCGCCCGACGCCGCCTCGCCAGGCGACCTGGCGAAGATGCGGCGGCACGTCGAGCGGGGCCTGTCCGAGGGCGCGGCCGGGCTGTCGAGCGGGCTCGAATACCTGCCGGGCCGCTACGCCGACGCGCAAGAGCTGGCCGCGCTCTGCGAGCCGCTCGGCGCGCTCCCGTACGTCACCCACATGCGCGCCTACGGCGTGCGGGCCGAGGTGGGCATGGCGGAGGTCGTGGACATCGCGACCCGCTCAGGCGCGGCCGTGCACGTCTCCCACCTGCACGGGCCCGCCCCCGTCCTGCTGCCGCTGGTCGAGGAGGCGCTCGGCAAGGGGGTCGACCTGACCTTCGACACCTACCCCTACCTGCGCAGCAACACGATTCTGGCGATGGTGGTGCTGCCGCCGTCCGTGCCGGGCGCCGAGACCGAGCGCGCGCTTGCGATGATCGCGTCGGGGGAACTGGACGACTGGTGGCAGGGCCTGGCCGACCTCTGGCCGAGGCTGACCGTCTCCCACGCCCCCGGCATGGAGTGGGTCGAGGGGCTGACCATGGTGGCGGCGGCCGATCGGGCGGGGGTCGAGCCCGCCGAGCTCTGCCGCCGCCTGCTGACGGAGACGCGGCTGCAGGCGGGCGTCGTCTCCGCCCGTCCCGACGAGGGCCCCGAGGGCGAGCAGTCCGTGCGCCGGATGTTGCGGCACCCGTCGCAGACCGGCGGCTCCGACGGCATCTATGTGGGCGGCCATCCGCATCCGCGGGGGTTCGGGGCGTTCGCCAGATTCCTCGGGCAGCACGTGCGCGAGTTGCGGGACTGGACCTGGGAGCAGGCCGTGGTGCACCTGGCCTCCCATCCGGCCCGCCGCTTCGGGCTGGCGGACCGGGGGCTGGTGCGCCGGGGCTTCGCGGCCGACCTGGTGGTGTTCGACCCGGCGGTGGTGGGCGACAGGGCGACGTACGCCTCGCCGCGCACGCTCGCCGAGGGCGTGGACGACGTGATCGTGTCGGGCGTGCGCGTGCTGGCCGGCGGCGAGCTCACCGGGGCGACCCCGGGCCGGGCCCTGCGGCCGTGAGGCCGCGGCGAACCGGGATCCGGCCGTGAGCCTGTGATGGACTGGGATAAGGTCGGACGCGGACGAAGGGGGTTTTGTGAGCCTCGGGCAGTCGATCTTCGAGAGCGAGCTCGGCTTTCCTCTGATGGTGGTGCACCGCGACGCGCTGGAGCACAACGTCGCGACGATGGCCGCCTTCGCCCGCGATCACGGGATGGAGCTGGCACCGCACGCCAAGACCCACATGTCCGCTGAGATCGCCGCCCTTCAGCTCGAAGCGGGCGCCTGGGGGCTGACCGTGGCGACGCCGCGGCAGGCCCGCACGGTCAGGGGGTTCGGGGTCGGGCGGATCATGGTGGCCAACCAGGTCGTCGACCCCGCGGGGCTGGCCTGGGCCGCCGGTGAGCTGGAGCGCGATCCCGAGTTCGAGTTCCTGAGCTTCGTCGACTCCGAGGCCGGGCTGGACGCTCTGTCCCGCCACGCTTCGTCCCGGCCGTTCCGGGTGCTGGTGGAGCTGGGGCACGAGGGCGGGCGGGCCGGCTGCAGGACGCTCGACGACCTGCTCAAGCTGGCCTCCCATGTGCAGACGGCGCCGGGGGTCGAACTGGCAGGGGTGGCCGGGTACGAGGGGGCGCTGAAGACCGCCGACCAGGTCCGGAAATATCTGGACCTGTTGCAGGAGGCCGTCGAGCACGTCCGCGTCAAGAGCCCCATCCTCAGCGTGGGCGGGAGCCAGTGGTTCGACGTGATCGGGCGCGAACTGGTCGCCACCCAGGCCAGAATCCTGCTGCGCAGCGGCGCGTACGTCAGCCACGACGACGGCTACTACCGCGAGCGCACGCCGTTCAACCGCATCGACGGCGAGCTGCGCCCGGCGCTGGAGGTGTGGGCCCACGTGCTGTCCACGCCCGAGCCCGGGCTGGCGATCGTGGGCATGGGCAAGCGCGACGCCCCCTACGACGAGGGCCTGCCCGTTCCGCGGCGCGGCGGCGTCACCATCGTCAAGCTGCAGGACCAGCACGCCATCGTGCGCGCCGACGGGCTCAGCCCCGGCGACCTGCTGGCTTTCGGCATCTCCCATCCGTGCACCGCGTTCGACAAATGGCGCGTGCTGCCTCTGGTGGACCGGGATTACCGTGTCGTTGGCACGATACGCACGAGCTTCTAGGGAGATTTCGTGAAAAAGGAGCTAAGGACCACCGAAGGCGCTGCCCCGATCGGCGCCTACTCGCAGGGTCTCGTGGTCGGCGACTTCGTCTACACCTCCGGCATGGGCCCGCTCGACCCGCACACCGGCGAGCTCGTCGGCGACGACGTGGCCACCCAGACGCACCAGGTCATGCGCAACCTCGGCGCCGTCCTCGCCGCCCACGGCCTCGGCTTCGACGACGTGATCAAGTCCACGGTCCACCTGCAGCACGTCAAGCGCGACTTCGCCGCCTACAACGAGGCCTACAAGTCGTACTTCAACGAGCCGTTCCCCGTGCGCACCACCGTGGGCTCCGAGCTGCTGGACATCCTGGTGGAGATCGACTTCGTCGCGCACAAGAGCGCTTAAGGTCTGGTTGTGGACAGTTCGGTTTACGTCTTCGTCGAGGACCTGCGCGGCGAGGGCGTCGAGCGGGTGCTCGACAGGGTCAGCGCGTACGGCGTGGCCGGCATCACCGTCGGCGCCGTGCACCACGCCTCGCGCGACGTCACCCCGCACGGGCTGTCCAGGCTCACCATCCGGCACGACGGGGCCCACTTCGTGCCGGCGGCCGACCTGTTCGCCGGGCTGCGGCTGAGGCCCGTCCCCGGCTACCTGGACGCCTTCGACGGGCTTCGGGACGCCTGTGCGAAACGGTCCATGAAGCTCCATGGATGGACGGTCTTCCTGCGCAACGCCGCGATCGGCGAGAAACATCCGGATGTGACCGTGCGCGACTGCTTCGGCGACCGAGGCTCGCTCACCGACCTGTGCCCGGCCCACCCCGACGTGCGCGATTACGCCGTCGCGCTGGCCAGGGCCGTGGCCAGGCTCGGGGTCGACAGCGTGGTGGCCGAGGCGCTGCACTTCAGGCCGCTCAAGGCGCAACGTTCTTTCGTGCCGCTCGGGCCGATGGACGCCTACCTGTTCGGGCTCTGCTTCTGCGACTACTGCATGCGCCGGGCCACCGACCTGGGCGTGGACGCCGAGGTGGCGCGCGACGAGTGCGCCAGGATCGTCGGGGGCGTGTTCGACGGCGACCCGCCCGCGCAGGGCGAGGTGACCAGGGCGGCCCTGACCGCCTACGCGGGGCCCGACGTCGTGGCCTACGCCCGTGCCCGCTCCGAGACCGTCACCACGCTGGTCTCCGAGGTGGCCTCCGCGGTGGCCGGCGAGGGGTCCAGGCTGGTGTTCATCGACTCGACCGGCGGGGTCAAGGGCTATGCGGACGGGCTGCCCACGCCGGGGCTGGCGGCTCATGACGCCTGGCAGCTCGGGGTCGATCTGGTGGCGTTGGGCGATCTGGTGCCCGCCTTCGGGGTGCTGGCCTATGCCAGGGACGCGGCTCGGGTGGCCGACGACGTCGGGGCCTACCAGCGTTCCGTGGGCAAGGACCGCGAGGTGCGGGCGGTGTTGCGGCCGGGATATCCCGACAGCGACTCCACCGACCGGCTGGTGGCCAAGGCGCGCGGGGCGAAGGCGGCGGGGGCGTTGGCGGTAGATTTCTATGCTTATGGGCTGGTGCCGCATCCGGTGCTCGACCGCATCCCCGCCGCTCTCTCCGAGACCCTCTGAGGGCTTTCAGACGCCGTCGAGCAGGGCCGCGACCGCCGTTTGCGCGAAGTCGTCGTTCACGCGCATGCCCCTGAAGACCGCCCGCATCCACACGGCCCCGGCCAGCAGGTCGACGATCAGCATCGGGTCGGCCGACGCCTTCAGCTCGCCCCGCCGTAGCGCGCGCTCGAAGATCTCGCGTTCCCTGGCGAACCGGTCGGCGAAGAAGCGGCGCGCGTCGAGCTCGGGATGGCGGACGGCGGCGCCCAGCGCGGCGACGGCGATGTCGCTGCCGGGCGGCTCGGTGAGCAGCCGCCTGACGCCCTCGACGAGGGCGACCAGGTCGCCGCGCAGGCTGCCCGTGTCGGGCGTCTCGAACCCCAGCACGTCGGCCTCCACCAGCGCGGCCCCGAGCAGCGCGGCCTTCGACGGCCACCACCGGTAGATCGTCGTCTTGTTGACGCCCGAGCGCTCGGCGACGCCCTCGACGGTCAGCCCGTCGTAGCCCTTCTCGGCGACCAGCCGCAACGTCGCGTCGAAGATCTCCTGCTGCTTCCTGGGCGCCATACGCCTCATTTTCTCCCGGCGAACGCCGTGATCACGCCCAGCCCGAGGTAGACGAAACCGCTGACGTAGCGCAGGGTCGCGGCCCTGCGGGCGAGCCGCCGGCCGAGGGCGCCGGCCATGTACGCGTACACGAGATCGGAGATCGTCCCCATGAGCAGCAGCGTGAAGCCGAACACCACCACCTGCAGCGTGGGCGAGCCCGCGGCCGGATCCACGAAGGCCGGCAGCAGCGCCAGGAAGAACAGGGCCGTCTTGGGGTTGAGCATGTTGACCAGCATGCCTTCGAGGAACACCTTGCGCAGCGGCTGCGGGGCCGGGGCGCCGGCGTCCTCGTGCCTGCCGCTGGTGAACGCGCGGATCCCCAGGTAGACGAGGTAGGCGACGCCCGCCCACTTGACGATCGAGAACAGCGTGGCCGACTGGGAGATCACGTACGACAGGCCCGCGGTCGCGGCGGCGATGTGCACGAGCGTCCCGGTCTCCACGCCGAGCGCACTGGCCAGGCCCGCCGTCCTGCCTTGGGCGAGCCCTCTGGCGGTGATGTAGAGGTGGTTCGGGCCGGGGATGATCACCAGGGCGATCGAGGTGGTCAGGAAGAAGGCGAACGTGCTTGGAGGTATCACGAAAGAGCAGCGTAAGATCCTTTTGGTCTGTTGATGAAGGCCAATTCCGGGCCAATTTCGTGGACCAATGCAATGTCGGCAGAGCGTGGCATAGTTGCCGACATGAACGGTCTTCTCGTCGGGCGCTCTGTTGAGCTGGCCAAACTCGTGCGGGTGCTGGGCTCCGCCGCCGAAGGCATGGCCGGTGTGGCGCTCGTCGGCGGCGACGCGGGCATCGGCAAGACCCGGCTGGTCACCGAGCTCGTCGCCCAGGCGCGCGAGCAGGGCTTCAACGTCCTGGTCGGCCAGTGCGCCGAGCTCGGTGACGCGTTGCCGTACCTTCCCTTGGCCGACGCGCTGCGCGGCGCCGAGCCCGCCGTGCGCGAGGCCGCCGCCGCCCATCCGATGCTGGGCCAGCTCCTGCCCGGCAGGGAGAGCGCGCCCTCGACCGGGCTCACCCAGCAGCGGCTGTTCGGCTCGCTGCTGGGGCTGCTGGCCGACGTGCAGCCGGTGCTGTTCGTCATCGAAGACCTGCACTGGGCCGACCGGTCCACCCGCGACCTGCTGGTCTTCCTCAGCCGCATGGTGCAGAACGAGCGGGTCTGCGTGGCCGGCACCTACCGCACCGACGACATCCACCGCCGCCATCCGCTGCGTTCCGTGCTGGCCGAGCTCAAGCGGCTGCCCACGGTGACGAACGTCGACCTGGGGCCGCTGGGTTCTGGCGAAATATCCGACTATGTCACCACTATGGGTGAGGTCGGCGCCCACGACCTGGGCCTGATCGTCTCCCGCGCCGACGGCAACCCGTTCTACGCCGAGGAGCTGTTCGCGGCCATGGCCGAGGGCGACAGCCTGCCCGACGGCCTGGCCAGCCTGCTGATGTCCAGGGTCGAGGTCCTGTCCGAGGCCGGGCAGCGGGTGCTGCGGGCCGCCGCCGTGGCCGGGCGCAGAGTCGAGGACGACCTGCTGCGCGAGGTGTCGGGGCTGCCGCTCGCGGAGTTCGAGGAGGCGGTCAGGGAGATCGTCTCGCGCGGGCTGCTCAAGATCAAGGGCAACGGTTACACCTTCCGCCACGCCCTGCTGCAGGAGGCCGTCTACACCGACCTGCTGCCCGGCGAGCGCACGCGGCTGCACGGCGCCTTCGCCCGGCTGCTGACCTCGCCCGCCGAGCTGGCCCACCACCACCTCGCGGGCCACGACCTGGCCGGGGCGCTGGCGGCCTCTGCCGAGGCGGGCCGCGAGGCCGAACGGCTGGGCGCGCCCGCCGAGGCCCACAGCCACTACAACCAGGCGCTGAGCCTGTGGGAGCGGGTGCGGGACGCGGCCGCGCTGGCCGGGGAGAGCCGGTCGGAACTGGCCTTCCGCAGCGCGGTCATGGCGGCCGACAGCGGCGACAACCACCGCGCGATCATCCAGCTCCGCGCCCTGCCGCCGACCTCCGAGGTCAGCGAGCGGCTCGCCTACTACCTCTACGAGACCGACGACCAGCCCAACGCGATCGCGGCGGCGGAGCGGGCCGTCGAGGCCGCCGACGATCAGGCGGCGCTGGCCAGGGCCCTGGCCACGTACGCCCGCACGCTCCTGTGGAGCCCCCGCCACCACGAGGCAGAGGGCCTCACCACGCGGGCGCTGGAGATCGCCCGCGCGGCCGGGGCACGCGACGCCGAGGTGGGCGCCCTGCTCAGCCTGGCCACCTACGTCGAACTCCTCGGCGACGTGACCAGGGCCCTCAAGCTGGTCGAGACGGCCTCCGCGGAGGCCAGCGGCGACCTGGCCATGGACCTGCGGGCCCGCTTCAACCACGCCCGCATCCACTACGAGCAGGGCCTGCTGGACCAGGCCGCCGAGATGGCCGACGAGGGCATCCGCATGGCCTTCGACACCGGCCTCAAATGGAGCACCTACGGCACCGACCTGCGATTTCTGCGCTTCCTCATCCACTACGTGGCCGGCGAATGGGACGAGGCCGAGGCGGTCGCGGCCGGCTTCGGCGCGCGGGTGGGCACCCTGCCGGAGGCGATCCTGTCGTCGTTCGCGCTGTTCATCGAGGTCGCGCGCGACCTGCCCGCCGTGGAGGGCCGGCTGAGCTGGCTGAGCCCCTTCTGGGACAACGAGCTGGCCGTCTACATGTCCAGAGGTCTGGCCGCCGAGCACGCGCTCTGGCACGGCGACCCCGCGGCGGCGCTGGAGCACGTCCACGCCGCGATCGCGCCGCTGGCCCAGGGCGAGTCCGGCCTCCAGCGGCTGGCCGCCATCGGGCTGTGGGCGCTGGCCGAGCTCGGCACCACCGAGGGCGCCGACGAGCTGCGGGCCCGCGCCCGCCTGGCCGTCGACTTCGCGCCCGCCGGGGAGCGCGGCCACCTGGGGCCAGAGGGGCTGGCCTGGGCCGCCAGGGTCGAGGCCGAGTGGCACCGCGTCCACGGGCGGCTGTCGGTGGAATTGTGGCGCGAGGTGGTGTCGGCGTTCGACTTCGGCTTCGTGTACGAGGTGGCGCGCGCCCGCTGGCGGCTGGCCGAGGCGCTGCTGGCCGCCGGAGACCGGGAGGCGGCGCAGGCCGAATGGGAGCTGGCCAGGGAGGTCGCGGGCAAGCTGCGGGCGGCGCCGTTGGAGGCGGCGCTGCTGGAGTTCGGCCGGCGGGCCCGCTTCGGTGGGGTTTCCGCCGGTGATGGCGGGCTGACCGGGCGGGAGGTCGAAGTGCTGCGGTTGGTGGCGGAGGGGCTGACCAACCGGGAGATCGCCGAGCGGCTGTTCATCGCGCAGAAGACCGTCAGCGTGCATGTGTCGAACATCCTGGGCAAACTGGAGGTCTCCACCCGCACCCAGGCCGCCGCGGCGGCGCGCCGGCGCGGCTTGCTGACCTGAGCGCGCGCTTCAGCCCGGTTCGAGGGCGCTGCGTTGTTCCGGGGTGAGTGGCCGGGTGCGCAGGCCCTGGAGGAGCAGGAACAGTTTGGCCGTCTCCTCCAGCTCTTCGATGGCGTCCATCGCCGCTCCCAGGGTGGCCCCGGCCACGATCGGGCCGTGGTTGCTGAGGAGCAGGGCCGAATGTGTGCGTGCCATGTCCTCGGCCGTTCGCTCCAGGCCGTGGTCACCGGGGGCGAAGTAGGGCAGGAGGGGCAGGCGGCCGACGCGCATGGCGAAGTACGCGGTCAACGGGGGGAGCGCGTCCTGCGGGTCGAGGCCGTCCATGCAGGAGACGGCGGCGGCGTAGGTGGAGTGCGTGTGCACCACCGCGTTCGCCTGAGGTCTGGCTCGCAGGAGGGCGGCGTGCAGGAACGCCTCCTTCGACGCCTTGGGGCCGTGCACGTGGGCGCCGTTGAGGTCGATCAGTGACAGATCGGGTGCTTCGACCGTGCCGAGGCTTGAGCCGGTCGGGGTCACCAGGACGCGGTCGCCGACCCGTACGGACAGGTTGCCGGTGCTGCCGTGGGTGAGGCCGCGCTGGAAGAGCGAACGGGCGGCGGCGATGATGGCTTCGCGTTCAGGGGTCATCGGGACGCCTCCAGCAGCAGGGCGGGCTCGCCGAAGTTGCCGGATTTCAGCAGCAGGGCGAGGCCGGACGTGGTCAGGATCCACGGGACGCCGCGGGCCGCCTCGGGGCCGATCAGCCCGCCGGGCACGCCGAGCGCGCTCACGACGGCCCCCGAGGTCTCGCCGCCCGCCGAGATCACCCGGGTGACACCCCGTTCGACCAGGCCCCGGGCGATGCGCCCGATCGCCGACTCCAGGATCGCGGCGGACCGTTCCGCGCCCAGGGCCCGCTGGACCTGGCGCAGCGCCTCGGGCTCGAGCGAGGAGTAGATGAGGGGCGCTTCGGTGTTAGGCGTGAGGGTGTCGTACCAGGCCAGGGCCTTTTCTGCGAGCGAGGCCGGGTCGGGGTCGGCCTGCGCGTCCAGCCGGTACGCGGGCCTGCCCGCCTCGATCATGGCGCCGACCTGCTCCAGCGTACGGGCGGAGCAACTGCCCGCCAGCACCGCGGCCACCCCTTCGGGGGCGGAGGCGGGCGGTTCGTGGTGGTCTGCCGGCGTGCGGGCCGCCGCGAGCCCGCCCGCGAGCCCGGCCGCGCCCGCGACCAGCGGTTCAGCCGCCAGAGCCCGGCCCGCCGCAGTGAGGTCGGCGTCGTCGATCGCGTCCACCAGGGCGTAGCGCACGCCCTCGGCTCGCAACTCGGCCAGCCTGCGCGCGATGCCGCCCTCCTCCCGCACCCGCGCCAGCGGCACGACGCCCGACCTGTGGGCGCTCTGGGCCTCCATGACGCGCGGGAGGCAGGAGTCGGTCATGGGGGTGAGCGGGTGGTGGCGCATGTGCGACTCGCTGAGCAGTACGTCGCCGACGAAGAGGTAGCCATGGTACTGCGTGCGGCCGTGCTCGGGGGAGCTCGGCGTCATGGCGACCACGGGCACGTCCATCGCGTCGGCCAGGGCGTCGAGCACCGGGCCGATGTTCCCGTCCGGCGTGGAGTCGAACGTCGAGCAGTACTTGAAGTAGATCTGGCCCGCCCCGCGCGCCCGCAGCCAGTCCAGCGCCGCCAGCGACCGCGCCACCGCCCCGGCCCTGTCGATCGTGCGCGTCTTGAGGGCGATCACGATGGCGTCGTGGTCGGGGAGGTCGCTTCCCTCCGGTGGGACGTCGAAGAACAGGACGGTACGGATGCCGCGCCGGCGCAGCGCGATCGCGACGTCGGTGGCGCCGGTGACGTCGTCGGCGATGGCGCCGATGGTGCTGCTTTCAGACATATGCCGACGTTATCCGCGTCAAATGACCGAATTGTCCCTTGGGGGGTTGGTCGCGGGTTGTCAGCTCGTGACGGTCAGGTCGCGCCGTATGAGGTACCCGGCGGGGTCGGTATGCAGATACACGAGGTACTTCGCGGCATCCGCCTTGCCCGTCTTGTCGGTGGTGACGATCGTGATGACGACGTACTTCTTCGCATAGGTCGAAAGGATCTTGCCGTAGGCGAAGTTGCGGTGGCCGTAGTCCCGCTTCCAGGTGACGGCGCGGTCGGAGCCGAGTTTCTTCAGGCGGGCGGCGGTGTTCTTGGCGTCCTGCTCACTGGGGAAGGATGCCATGATCAGTATGGCCTTGACGTGCCCGTTCTTGGCCGAGTACGCGATCTGCACGGCACGTTCGCAGTCGTTGTCCGCCAGCACGCCCTCGGCGTCCACCGGGTCGCACGAGTTGTACGTCCAGCCGGCGACCTTGTCCGCGCTGAGTTTCACGCCGCCCAGGGAGAAGTTCCAGTCCTTGAACTCGGTGTGGGTGAGCGGCGAGCCCGCCTCCACCCGGCTGGAGGTGCTCGGGCGAGGGCTGGTCGGGGTCGGGGACGGCTCGTAGGAGGGCGGGGCCGTCGTCGCCGGATCGGACGGGGGAGTCGACGGCGGGTTGGACGGGAAAGCCGATGGCGGCTCGGTCGGAACGGTGCTCTGGAGGGCGAGCGTCGGGGCCGGGCCCGGTTGGCTCAGGTAGACGTACGCGCCGATGCCGCCGGCGCCCAGGAGCAGCACGACGATGCCGGCGACCAGGGTGACGATCAGGGCGATGTTGTTCCGCTGCTGGGGAGCCTGCGGGTGCGTCGGCTGCATGCTCAGGTACGTGCCGGGGCCGTACTGGAGCGTGGACGGCCCGGACGCCGCCCCTTCCTGCCCATAGGCCAGCGTCTGCCCAGGCGGTCCATAGGCCTGCGTCTGTCCGGGCTGGCCGTAGACCGGCGGCTGCCCAGGCGGCTGGCCGTAAGCCTGCGTTTGTCCGGGTGCCCCGTAAGCCTGCGTCTGCCCGGGTGGCCCGTGGGGAGGTGTTTGTCCGGGTGGCCCGTAAGCCTGCGTCTGTCCAGGCGCCCCGTGGGGCGGCGTCGGAGGGCCGTACCCCGGTGGTGGGGTGGGCGTGCCCTGCCCTGGCTGGCCGTGACCCTGTGGCGGCGGTGCTCCCTGCCCAGGCGGTCCGTACGCCGGTGCCGGCCCCGTCCCCTGCGGCCCGTGCGGGCCTTGAGGTTGGGGTTGGGGAGGCTGCGGAGGGTACGCCATGCACTCCATTGTGGGGTAGTTAGGTCACTTGTGCCCCACTGACCCCAATAAAAGGCGACTGTGTGTTATCAGGCGAGTAGCGAGAGTTCGGTCTCCAGCGGGATGCCGCCTTTGGTCGGGCCAGGCCCAGACCAAGGTTCGATGCCGGGGCGTGCACGCCGCTCATAGCGTCGAACGCATGGTGGAAAGACGTGCGGTGGACATCGGCTCGCTCCCGGCCGGCCGCGTCCACGAGATCGATGTGGTGCGCGGGTTCGCGCTGGCGGGCATCCTGGTCGCGAACATCGGCTTCTTCGCCGATCCCGGCCAGGCCCTGGAGGGCGGCCTGCCCATGCCGGACGACCCGGTGACCAGGGCCGTCATCGCCTTCGTCCTGACCAAGTTCTACGTGATCTTCTCGTTCCTGTTCGGGTACTCCTTCACGCTGCAGATGCGGGCCGCGGAACGCGCGGGGGCGAGCGTCACGGCGCGCACCCTGCGCAGGTGCCTGGGGCTACTGGTGATCGGCGTGCTGCACGGGATCCTGCTGTGGATCGGCGACATCCTCACCCTGTACGCGGTGCTCGGCCTGATCCTGCTGGCACTGCGGAACATCAGGCCGAAGACCGCCGTGATCATCGGCTCGGTCATCGTCGGCGTGCTGACCCTGCTGATGGCGCTGCTGGCCTGGCTGACCACGCTGGACCCCGCCGCCGCGCAGCCCCCCGTCCAGGACGCCGCCGCGGCGGCCAGGGCGCTGGCCATGGCCACCGGCGGCCCCGGTGACTTCCTGCGGCTGCAGTTCGAGCTCTATCCGTCGCTCGTGGGGATGATCTGGCTCTTCCAGGGTCCGATGGCGCTGGCCCTGTTCCTGTTCGGGCTGGCGGCGGGCAAGTCCAGGCTGCTGGAGGAGCCCGAGCGCTGGTCCCACCTGCTGCCGAGGATCCAGTGGCTGGGGTTCGGGCTCGGCGTCCCCGGCGGCATCCTGTACGCCTGGACCGCCGACGCGGCGGGCACGGCCGAGCTCGTGGGCCTCGCCGTGAGCACCGTCACCTCGCTCCTGCTGGCCGCCGCCTACGTGGCGACCCTGCTCAGGCTGGTCAGGCGTGTCCCGGCCGTCGGCCGCGCGCTGGCTCCTGCGGGCCGGGTGGCGGCCTCGAACTATGTGGGTCAGTCCGTCCTGGCTTGTCTGGTCTTCACCGGTTACGGCCTGGCGCTGGCGGGCACGTTGTCGCCGATCGCCGTGATGGGCGTGGCCCTCGTGATCTACATGGTCCTGCTGTGGCTGAGCGCGCGCTGGCTGCGTCACCACCGTTACGGCCCCGTGGAGTACGTCCTGCGCCGCCTCACGAACTGGGGCTGACCGCACGCGCCGGGCGCAGCGCGCGGTGCGATTCATGACAAGAGGCCCTTCCTCGTGATACGCCCGGAGAAGCACGGCAATCCCGCGGAAAGGAAGTCATGAACCAGGAGAAGAATCCCGGCGGCATGGGTCTGGGCATCGCCATCGGGATGGGGATGGGCCTCGTCCTCGGGTTGGTCTTGGACAACCTGGTGCTCGGCCTCGGGATGGGCGTGGCCCTCGGCATCGCCATGGCCGCCGCGTACAGCGCCAGGAAGAAGGACGGATCCTGAGACTTTCCGCTCCGCCGGGGTAGGACGTGATGGCGCAGGGAGGTGCGCTATGAAGCCCGCAGTCGGTTCGATCGCCCGGTACACGCGCAGGTACCGGCTGGACGGCAACCCGTTGCGCCGTCGTGCCGATCGGCTGGAGACATGGGCCCTGATGGGAGCCGTGCTCCTGGTCCTGATCGGCATCTGGCCGGCGATCCTCGCCGGACGCCTGGCCTATGACAGTGCGCTCGCCGACAGCCGTGTCGGGCCGGGCGCGCGGCAGCAGGTGGCGGCGACGCTGCTGGCGGACGTGCCGAGGGCCCAGGTGACGTTCGGGACGGTCGCCGTCCGTCCGCCGCAGGTGATGGCCCGCTGGACGGCGCCCGACGGCCGGACGCACGTCGGGTACGTGCCCGCGCCCCAACTGGCCGGGGCGGGCACCGCGATCCCGCTCTGGGTCGGCCCGGACGGCCTGCCCGCCACCGCGCCCGTGTCGCCGGCGATGGCCGGGTTCAGGGGTGCCGGCGTGGGGCTGGTCATGGCGATGACCGCGGCGTCGCTGGCGCTCACGGCGTTCCTGGTCGTTCGGTGGCTGCTCGACCGCCGCCGCGACCGCGACTGGGACGTGGCCTGGGAACGGGCGACGCCCGCGCGTTGAGGCGGTGCCGGGAAGCTGGGCCGGGGTGGTCGGTGGCAGGGTGATGCCCATGAGGTTCGGGATCCGGCAGTTCGAGCTGACCTTGATGCATCGCATGCGCGACCTCAACGCGGCGAAGGTCGAGGACGCGCTCACGGAGATGGGCGTGTCACGGGCGCAGTTGCGGGCCGCGCACACCCAGTGGACGCGGATGGCGCACTCCCCTCGGGGGCCGAAGGGGCTGGCGGGGATGCGGCGGGTGCTCGGGCCGCCGTCGTATGAGGGGGTGCGCCCGGCGGGCAGCCTGATCTGCGAGGTCGCCAGGTGGCGGCTGCCGTCGTGGCCGGAGTTGGAGTTCGAGGTGCTGGCGGGCCCCGGCGGCGAGGTGTGGAACCAGTGGTTCGTGCGGCCGGGCGACGGTGAGGGGGTCGTGCTGGGGTTCGAGGAGCTCGTGCCCTGGCGGTGCGTGGTGGCCGACGTGGGGGCCAGCTTCGCCGGGGCCGTTCAGGGGGAGGGCGGGGCGCCGCAGCACTGGGTGGCGGAGTTCGTCCATGAAGGCAGGAAGTATCGGGCGCGGTTCGTGTACGGCCTCTACCAGCGTTTGGATAAAAACCTAGAAAACCTGTAGGGAATGTTGATTTCTCTGCCCTGGCATGCCTATCGTGGGTGCGGGCTTCATCCCGCCGCACGTCGAAGGGCCTTTTCCGCATGCCTTCCTCCCCCTTGCCACGATCGCTGCTCGCCGTCCTCCTGATGGCCGCGCTGACCGCGTGCGCCCCCCAGGGCGGTGAGCGGGCCGCGGCGGCGCTCGCACCGGACGCGCCGCTGCCGACCTCCGTCCCCAAGGGCACCAAGCTGATCGTCGGAGACCCCTCCACCAAGGTGGCGCTCCAGCTCTCCGGCGAGATCGACAAGTTCTCGTTCGACATCGAGTGGGCCAACCTCAGCGGCGGGCCCCAGACGAGCGAGGCGTTCAGAGCCGACGCGCTGGACGTGGGGGCGGTCGCGGAGATCCCGGCCATCCACGCGACCTGGACCGGCCTGCCCGTGAAGATCGTCGCCTCCAAGTTCCGCAAGGACGCGCTCGACCACCCGACGTACGAGCTCGGCATCGCCCCCGGCACGCACGTCAAGACCCTCGCCGACCTGCGCGGCAAGCGGATCGCCTACAGCCCGGGGCAGGCCCAGGGCGCGCTGGTGCTCAAGGTGCTCAAACAGGCCGGCCTCACGAAGGACGACGTCACCCTGGTCGAGCTGCCGAGCACCGGCGACGTCTATCCCAACGCGCTGGCCTCCGAACAGGTGGACGTGGCCCCGATCGGCGGCGTCAACATCAAGCGCTACACCACCAAGTTCGGCAAGGACGGCGCCACCACGATCCGCCACGGCCTGCGGGACGATCCGGCCCACCTGTACGTGCGCACGGCCACGCTGGAGGACCCCGCCAAGGCCGCCGCGATCCGCGAGTACGTCGCGGCCTGGGCCCGCGCCTCCGTCTGGGCCTACGAGCACCCGAAGGAGTGGATCGACGGCTACTACGTCAAGGACCAGGGGCTCAGCGCCGCCGACGGCCAGTACCTGGTGGACCTGGCGGGCGAGCCCGACCTGCCCGCCGACTGGTCGGAGGCCATCGCCAGGCACCAGGAGACCATCGACATCCTGGCCAAGGAGACAGGAAACGAGGCGCTCAAGGCCGAGGACCTGTACGACCTGCGCTTCCAGACCGTCGGCGCCGACGCGAGCAAGGGCGGTGTGTGATGACCCTCGTCACCCCCCGCCCCGCGACGGCCGCGGAACCACGCAAGCGCCGCCGCCTGCGACCTGGACGGCCGATCAGGTTCGGGTTCCTGATGGGGCCGCTGCTGTTACTCGCGGCCTGGGCGGCGGCCTCCGCCACGGGCTGGCTCGACCCCAGGTTCCTGTCCGCGCCGTGGACCGTGGTCACCACCGCCCACGAGCTGATCGAGAACGGCCGCCTGCAGACCAACCTGCTGACCTCCGTCCAGCGGGTGGCGCTGGGCCTGGCCATCGGCGTGCCCCTCGGCGCCGCCCTCGCCCTGGCCTCGGGGCTCAGCCGGTGGGGCGAGGCCGTGATCGACGGGCCGATCCAGATCAAGAGGGCCATCCCGTCCCTGGCGCTGATGCCGCTGCTCGTCCTGTGGCTGGGCATCGGCGAGGTGATGAAGGTGACCGTGATCGCCGTCGGCGTGCTGGTGCCCATCTACATCCACACGCACAACGGGCTGCGCAGCATCGACAGCCGCTACGTCGAACTGGCCGAGACGGTCGACCTGCGGCGCGGCGCGTTCATCAGGAAGGTGGTCCTGCCGGGGGCGCTGCCCGGGTTCCTGCTCGGCATGCGGTTCGCGGTCACCACCGCCTGGTTGTTCCTGGTGGTGGCCGAGCTGATCAACTCCACCAGCGGCATCGGCTACATGATGGACCTGGCGCGTACGTACGGGCAGACCGACGTCATCCTCGTCGGCATCGTCCTGTACGGCCTGCTCGGACTCTTCTCCGACGCCGGAGTGCGGCTCATCGAAAGGAGAGCGTTGTCATGGCGACGGACGTTGGCGAGCTGATCAGGGTCAAGGGCCTCACCCGCCGGTACGGGGGCCGCATCGTGCTCGACGAGCTGGACCTGGAGATCGCCCCCGGCGAGTTCGTGGCGCTGCTCGGGCAGAGCGGGTCGGGCAAGAGCACGCTGTTGCGGGCCTTGGCCGGGCTCGACGCGGACGTGGCGGGCGACGGGCTGGTCGAGGTGCCCGCCCAGGTGTCGGTGGTCTTCCAGGACGCCAGGCTGCTGCCGTGGCAGCGGGTGCTCGACAACGTCGTGCTCGGCCTGGACGGGGCGCACGCCAGGGGCCGCGAAAGCCTGGCGGAGGTCGGCCTGGCGGGACGCGAGCGCGCCTGGCCCAACGAACTGTCCGGCGGCGAGCAGCAGCGCGTCGCGCTGGCCCGATCCCTCGTACGCGAGCCGCGCCTGCTGCTCGCCGACGAACCGTTCGGCGCCCTCGACGCCCTGACCAGGCTCAAGATGCACGGCCTGCTGCGGCGGCTGTTCGAGGAGCACCGCCCCGCCGTGCTGCTCGTCACCCACGACGTGGACGAGGCGATCGCGCTGGCCGACCGCGTGCTCGTGCTCGACCACGGCAGGATCGCGGCCGAACAGCGGCTCGACACGGTCAGGAGCGCCGGCGAGATCCGGGCAGAACTGTTGTGGGCGCTCGGCGTGACAAAAGATCACACGTGAACCGGTTCGCCCGCCGCCAGGACGTCGCGGTAGTGGCCGATCAGGTCCTCGCACACCGTGGCCCAGGCGCGCTCGCGTACCGACGGCCTGGTCTGATCCGCCAGGCGCTCCCTGAGCAGGCTGTCGGAGGCGAGGGCGGAGACCGCGGCCCGCATCGGCGCGGGCTCGCCCGGCGCATAAAGCAGGCCGTTGACGCCGGGGTCGACCAGGTCGAGCGGCCCGCCCGCCGCCGGTGCCACCACGGGGACGCCCGACGCGAGCGCCTCCTGCACGGCCTGGCAGAACGTCTCGTTGGCCCCCGTGTGCACGAACACGTCGAAGGTGGCCAGGATGCGCGCCAGGTCGGTCCCGGTGCGCAGGCCGAAGAACTCCGCGTCCGGCAGCAGGCGGCGCAGCCGGCCCTCGACGGGCCCCGTGCCGACGACGGCCAGCCGGACGCCCGGCAGGTCGGCCAGCGCCCGGAGCAGGTGGGGCTGTTTCTCCGTGGCCAGGCGGCCCGCGTAGCCGACGACGATCTCCCCGTTCGGGGCCAGTCGCCTGTGCAGCGACGGCGAGCGACGGTCAGGGTGGAACAGATCGAGATCGACCCCGCGCCCCCACAGCGACAGCCGGGGGATGCGGTGGGCGCTCAGTTCCCGCAGGGTCGCCGTGGACGGCGCCAGCGTGCGGGCGGAGGCCCGGTGGACGCGGCGCAGCCACCACCAGATGAACGCGTCCGCGCCCCGCAGCCCGTACCTTCGGGCGAACCCCGCCAGATCGGTCTGGAACACCGCGACCGCCGGAGCGTCGAGCCGCCGGGCGGCCAGGCTCAGCACGGCGGGTGAGGCGAGGTGGACGACGTCGGGCTTGAACTCCCGCAGCACGCGGGTGGCCTGCCTGCCGGGCACGCCGACGGAGAAGGAACGGTAGAAGGGCATGCTGAGGCTGCGGACCCGGTGGACGGGGAAGCCCGCGTACGACGGGGGAGCCGGGGCCGGGGCGACGACGACGGCCTCGTGCCCGGTGGCGGCGAGATGGTCAAGGATGCGGCATACCGAGTTCGTGACCCCGTTCACCTGGGGCAGGAACGACTCCGCCACGATTGCGACCCTCATGTCCTCGTTCATCCCTGCGGTGTGCGACGCCCAGCTCACGAGCAGTCGCATGGACGGCGAATTCCACATCAACGGGGCCCTGCCAGACCTCCCTGGCTACGAGCCAGGCGAACGCCGGCAGGAAGTCCCAGCACCTCCGCGCCAGCCAGGCCGTGCCCGCGGTGGCCAGCCAGAGCGCGCTCGCCCACCGGCTGGGCACCGCCCCGGTCGGTTCCGGGCCGGCCCGCCAGCCCGGTCACGATCGTGTTGATCGTGCGGACGCGGCGGGCCAGCGGGCGGCGCAGCAGCTCGGGGATCCGCAACATCAGGCCGGGGTCCGGGAGGGTCGCGGTGAGCACCCTCGCCCGCGTCGCGGTCAGGCGGGCCAGCACGACGTCGAGGTCGGCGGCGATCCCGACGGGGTCGAAGTCGCCGCGCAGGGTGTCGTTCACGCCGACGAGCAACGTCACGAACGACGGGCGCAGCGCGACGGCCCGGGGCACCTGGTCGCGGAGCACGTCGGCGACGCGGGCGCCGTTGACGGCGAGGTTGGCCAGGTCGGCGGGGGCCAGCGCCTCGGCCAGCAGAGCTGCCCAGCCGCGTCCCGCCACCGAATCGCCGACGCCCACGGTGACCGAGTCGCCCAAGGCGGCGATCCTGGCCCTCATTTCGGGCCCGCCGTGCGGTGCACGTGCAGGAATCCCTCGACCGCCGCGGGCCAGCCGTACCGCTCGGCCCTGGCGCGGGCGACCCGGCGGCGCGGCGGGCCCGACAGCAGCAGCTCGATCGCGTCGGCGTACGCGGCGGGGTCGTCGTCCACGGCCATCCCCGCAGGGCCGACGACCTCGGGCAGGGCGCTGTCGCGGCAGGCCACGACGGGGGTGCCGCTGGCGAGCGCCTCCAGCGCGGCCAGGCCGAAGGTCTCCACGGGGCCGGGGGCCAGGGCCACGTCCGCAGTGGCGAGCAGGCGGGCCAGCCGGTCCCGGTCGGCGACGTGGCCGAGGAAGAGCACCGGCAGGCCCACCGCCTGGCGTGCCAGCCGTTGACGCAGCGGCCCGTCGCCCGCCACGGCGAGCACCGCGGGGACGCCCCTGCGGCGCAGCTCAGCCAGGGCGCCGATCGAGCGGTCCGGCCGTTTCTCCGGCGAGAGCCTGCCGCAGTGCACCAGCAGCGGCTCGCCCGGGCTGACCAGGCGCTCCCGCAGGTGCGCGTCGTGCCGGTCCGGGCCGAACGCCTCCAGGTCCACGCCGAGCGGGACGCGGACCAGGTTCGGCACGCCGAGCCTGCTGAACTCGGCCGCCGCCCATTCCGTCGTGCACACCACGGTGTCGAACTGGGCGGCGGTGGAGCGGTTGAGCGCGTCGGCGAGCCGGTTCGCCGGGCCGTACAGGCGCAGCAGCGCCGACAGGCTTTCGTGGGAGACCATGACCGACGGGATGCCGCCGGCCCGCGCCCATGCCCCCGTCCAGCGAAGGGTGGTGCGGTCCGACACCTCCAGCCGGTCGGGCCGCAGCTCGCCCAGCAGCCGGCGCAGCGGTTGCCGGGCGGCGATGACGCGGTAGCCGCCGAGCCCGGGGACGACGGGGCCGGGCACGGTGATGACCCGTCCGGCCGGGGTGTCCTGGTCGTCGGCCGTGCTGCCGGGGATGACGAGGACGGGCTCGTGGCCGGAGGCCGCGTATCCGGCGCCGAGCTCGTTCATGGCGGTACGGAGTCCGCCCGACGTGCGGGTGACAAAGTTCGCTAACCGGACGATGCGCACATCCGGATGGTCGCCCCGCGCCCGTTACGGCGGGCTAATGCCGCATGAAGGAGTCGGGAACCCTGGCCGACAACGCTCAGCCGTGTTAGGGCAGCAGGGCCGCGATCCCCGCCGTCAGCATGGTGATCACCGACTCGAACAGCACGTCGGGTGACTCCGGCGCACCCGCGTCGGCCAGCCGCCGCAGGTGCGGCGTCTCGTCCCCCACCGGCGCCCCCGTCCAGGACGTCGTGTCGCCTGCAGCCGGCGGGTGGTCGTGCCAGGAGTCCCACACCTCGGCGAACCCGGCCACCTGCAGCACGGTGATCGTCCAGGCCCGGTAGGCGTCGCGCGGGCTCAGCCCGATGTCCAGGAAGAAGCCCACGAGCGCGTCGTCGGCCCGCAGCAGCCCGGGGGCGGCCAGGTGGGTGAGGTCCTCGGCACGGGCCAGGGCCAGCATGCCGGGATGCGCGCGGTACCAGGCGCGCAACTCCCTGCAGTAGCCGGCCAGGCTCTCGCGCCAGCGCTCCGGGTCGAGCCGGGGCTGCGGCCGGGCCGCCTGGCAGACGTCGATGACCTCGCGCAGCAGGTCGTCGCGGTCGGCGACGTAGTTGTACAGGGCGCGCGGCGAGACCTGGAGGTGGGCGGCGAGGTTGCGCATCGTCAGCTCGGCCGGGCCGAACGCGCCGAGGATGCGCAGGGCGGCGTGGGCGATGCGCTCCCTGGTCAGGGTGGGTCTGCCCTTGCGAGATTGGGGACGTCTGCGTCGCTGGACAGCCTGATCTCGCGTGGACACGGGGACCATGCTAGCTCTCTTGAATTTCACACATCGTTGACTTTAAGCTCTCGCGGGAAACGGCGACGAGAGAGCGAGAGCGACATGCGGTGGTCCCTGGTCTTCGGGTACGCGTCCGCCTACGGGCTGGCGATGAGCGTGCTGTTCAGCGCGGGGGTGCTGATCGGCGGGGCGTTGAGCAGGGACTTCCTGCTCGACGACTATCCACGGGCCATCCAGGAGCGCTACGGCAGGCCCAAGAGCGAGCGCGGACGGCGGGTGGCGACCTGGTTCGGGGCCTGAATACCGCGACCTGGCCTTCCACGTGGTCGCCGCCCTCAAGGGCAGCCCGTTGATCGCCGTGGTGGGCCTGGGTCGCGGGAGGAGCGGTCGCGGGGATCGAGGCCATCGCCTGAGCTGTTTGTCGGTTCGCCCTGCCAGGATGAACCGGTCAATCACTGAGACAGCAGGGAGGCATCGTCCGTGTACCTGACCCGGCGACAGAGGGAGCGCACCCGGACCCTGGCAGAAAGGGCCGGGCGAGTCGGATGGCGGCGCGCCGACCACGAAGGGCCAGGTGCGGAGTTCGTCCGGGATGACGGTGAGGGAGCGGCACGGTGCGCGTACCTGGTGGGTGAACCGGGTCTTCCCGCGCCGGAGATGCTCTGCCTGAACGTCTCCGTCGACGGCCGCGCCGTCGAACTCGCCGGGGTGGTGCCGGACGGGGACAAACTTCAGGACGAACACGGTCGCGAGGCGTTTGCCCGGCTTGTCGGCCTGCTGCTCGCCGGCCCCGAGATGATCGCCTCGGGGGCCGTCGGCCCCTGGCTGGACCGAGTCCGGCGCGAGACGCACATGTACGCCCGGGACGCGGACGGTGAGTGGCTCTCGCTGGGACGCGGGCCAGGGCGCACCCGGACCCCGGCGGAGGTTCCGGCGGCCACGCCTCTCCTGGCGGCGCTGGCCACGAACCCCGCACCGGTGGTGGCCGGGATCACGCCCTCGGCCGACGAGGCGCGGGCACGGGCACGAACGTGGGCCGAGGCGATGGGCCGAGGCGGCTGGCGGAACATGGCCGGTCGGGCAAAGGGCAACGAACTCGGGATCGAGGTGCTCGCGGAGGTCGCGTACAAGCACCCCGACGGGCCGCGCCAGCGGTGTGCCTATGTTCTGACCGGGGACCCGCGGGTGCCCGAGGCCCTGTGGTGGCGGTCCGACCAGTTGTACGACTGGCGGAAGTTCGACTTCCTGGTGGACCTGCGCGGGCTCGACGATCCGCGGCTGCCCGTGGACGCGCCGTCCGGAGACGCGTCCACGCGGGCGGCGAAGGCCGTGGACATCCTGGCGCGCACGGCGCCCAGCGCCGGGGACCGGGCCGGGGCGATGAGCGTTCTGCGTGCTCTGACCACCGTCGCCTCCGTGCACGAGCGCGGGTGGAACCTGCCGAATCGCGTCTCCGTCTTCGGCGACTTCGCGGGGAGGCCACGTCCCGCCGCGCGCGACCTCGACGAGGTCACGGCGGCGCTCCGCGACAGTCCCGAAGACGGCGAACTGTGGTTGGAGACCGGGTTCGCCGCGTACGGCGCGCACCTGCTCCATGTGGCGGACACCGCGTTCCGGCGGGCGACGGACCTCGGTGCGGGAGGCGGGACACCCCGGCTGTGGCGTGCGTGGCTGTCGATCCACCACGATCCGCACGGTGCGCTCCGGGAATGGGAGGTGTCCGCGACCGAAGGGGGAGTGACGGGCGCGGCCCGGCATATGCAGGCGTATGTCCACGACGTCCTGCTCCACGACCCGGACACGGCACTGGAGCACTACGCCCAGGCGACGGCGGACGACTCCGGGCGCGCGTACGTCTGGATCAAACGTGGGGAATTGCTGCTGCGTGAGAGCAGGTACGACGAAGCGGTCCAGGTCTTCACCGAGGCGCTGGAACGCCATGCGGACGGCCCGCTCTGGCACTGGCTGGGCTACACCCGGCTACTGATCGGTGAGACGGAGGCGGCAATGGACTGTCTGGAGCAGGCGGTACGCCTCCGGCCCGGGATGGTCAGGGAGATCGTCGACGACAAGGACCTCGCCCCCCTGAGTGACCATCCGCGCTTCCAGGCCCTGCCCGGGCTGGCCGAGGAGTACGAAGGCCCCTATCACCGTGCGGTTCGCGCGAACCTGCGTCCGGACGGCGCGAACGCCGCACCCCGCCTCGACCCCGTCGCGGTCGAGCGGCTGCGAGACACGTACTGCAACTACGAGCCGCGTCCCGTGGAACCGACGCGCTTGTGCCACTCCGTCACCGATCCCGCGCTCCGCGCGATCCTCACGGACGTCGGACTCCCCGGACGCATGGGCACCTTCATGGTCGACCACAAGATCGCCTACGGCGATGACCGAGCGCCGCGGCGGTATCGGGCGGACCAGATACGCGGTCGGGGTGGGATGCCCGATGGCTGGGGCGGGCTGCTGGAGCTCGGTACGTTCTACGAGCGTCCCTACGGCGACAACGACGAGGTGGCCGTCGACGGCGAGACCGGCGAAGTCTTCGTGACCCAATACGACCGAGGGCTGCGCTACCTCGCCCCCGACGTCGGGACCTTCCTCGCCGCTCTGTGCGAGGACGCCGGCGAGCGCGAGTTACGAATCGCCCCCGGCGGCCTGGGCCGGCTGGACAACATGTCCGGGATCCAGGACGGCCGACTCCACCTGGTGGTCGAGGGGCTCGACGGCGACGACCGCGAGCGGCTGCTCGGCTTCCTGACGCGGCACGGCACCCTGCTGCGCCGCCTCGTCCTGAAGCGTGGCCGGCTCACGAGCACCGAGTTCGACTTCTCCGACTTCGACTTCTCCGCTCGCTGCCCGAACCTGCACACACTGGACCTCACAGGCGCGACGGTCAACGAGTCCGTGTTCGCGCATCCCACCCTGGAGGAATTCACGCTGCGCGAGGGCTCCTACAAGGGCGTGCGCGACATCCGCATCGGCACCCTCGCCGACGCCGACGATCAGGACGGAGCCCTGCTCCGGCGGGTGTTCTTCGAGGACTGCGTGGTCGAGGCCGACACACTGCTGGTCGGGCCCTACGCGCGCCTTGAGGCCTTCACCAACGTGATCGACGAGGACTACGGCGGAGTCTTCCCCGAGCACCTGGAGTTCGCCGATTGCGAGGACCTCGGCGAGATCTACATCAACGCGGACGCGGCGTGCTGGGAGTTGACCCTGCGAGGCCACCTCCCGAAGTTGTACGAGATCAAACAGGACGCCACCCCGTACGGCCGGTTCACCAGCACCGTGGCGGACGCCTCCGCAAAAGACGAGGCCCGCTATCGGCGTCTGATCAAACGTGGGAAGGACTTCACCAAGCGCTGGTGAACCGGCCCGACCAGGTAACCGGCTGCCGCAGGGAAACCACCGTGAACCGGCGTCCGCCGATTCGGTCAGCATGAGCCGTACATCCGCCTGTATCGCTCCTGGTACAGGCCCTCGCCATCGCCGAGCATGGGCACACGGTGTAATCCCATCTCCCCGTACCGCTCGCGTCATTTGGGCACCAGCGCAGGGTGGTTTCAAAGTCGGATGGGTCACGCCTGGCCGCGATCAAGTGAGTTGGCACTGCAACCTTTTGCCCGGCGGGTGGCGTTGGGAACGGGCGAGAGGAGTTCACATTGGATCGTCACGACGGCTTCCGCGAGTTCGTGCTCGCCCGCCAGCAAGCGCTGATGCGGACCGCGTACCTGCTCGTGGGAGACGCCCACCTCGCCGAGGACCTGTTGCAGAGCGTCCTGACGAAGGTCGTGGGGCAGTGGCCGCGCCTGGCCAAGGGCGGCAACCCCGAGGCGTACACGCGCAAGGCCCTGGTCAACCAGTACATCTCGTGGCGGCGCCGGCCGGCTCCCGAGATGCCGAGCGCGAATCCGCCCGAGCACGGCGTCTCCTATGACGACGCCGCGCTCGACCGGATCGTGCTGCGCCAGGCGTTGGCCAGGCTGACGCGTAAGCAGCGGGCCGTGATCGTGCTGCGTTACTGGGAGGACCTCACCGAGGCGCAGACGGCCGAGGTGCTCGGCTGCTCGATCGGCAACGTCAAGAGCCAGACCCATCACGCGCTGGCCCGGCTTCGGGCGCTGGCACCCGAATTGATGGACTCGCACTTTCAGGAGGTGGCCGGATGACCAGGCTGCGTGAGGCGTTGAAGGACATCGCCGAGGAGGCGCCCCTGGTGCACCTGGCCGACGTGGCGGTCAAGGGGCATCGGCGACGGCGGCGGGCCACGGTGGCGCTCGCGGCCGTCTCGACGGTCGTGGTGCTGGGCGTGGCCACGGCGGGCGTGTCGGTGGTGACCGCGTCCCGTGACATGGTCAGGGACGCCGACGCGCTCGCCCCATCCGCGATGTCGGACACCGTGTCCGATCTTCCCGCAGGCGCGGTCGGGGTCCTCAGCCACGCTTACCAGACGAACTGCATCATCAAGAAAGAGGAGAGGAAGGCCGACTGCGGCAAAGTCGAATGGCGGGTGGTCACGCGCGAGGGGAAGACGTACCGGCTGGCCGAGGCGCTCGTCAGAACCAAGAAGAACCAGGGCACGCCGATTGCCCTCAGCCGGGACGGGCGCATGGTCGCCTACTACAGCCGCGAGGCGCAGACGTACGTGGTCCGCGACCTGGTGAGCGGCACCGAGGTGACCTCTCCCGTCAAACTGAAGGAGGAACGCTTCGGGCTGGCGGCGATGCTGGTGCTCTCCGATGACGGACGTCACCTCGTCTTCGACCCGAGCGAGGGCACCAAGGACCCCGGGCTGGTGATCGACATGAAGACCGGCGCGACGTTGTGGGTGCCCGGCGTGTACGAGCCGATCAGCGTCAAGGGCGGCGTCGTCGAACTGGTCCGGTACGTCAAGACCGACCTGCTGCTCATGCCGGTCACCGGCGGGGGCCAGCCGGTGAACTTCAAGGGGCCGTACATCTTCTTCAGCGAGCTCGCCCCAGACGGGCGGACGGTGGTCGCCGTCAAGTGGACGAGGGACAACAGGTTCGACGAGCTCTCCCTGCTGGACGTGAAATCCGGGCAGGTCAAACGGAAGGTGCCGATCAAGGGCCTGCCGAAAGGCGCGGGCTACTCCAGTACCGAGCTCTGGCGCAGCGCCTCCGAGATCGTGATCACCACGCTGGGCAAGGGAGGCCGCCGCGCCTACGCGATCGACGTCAACACCGGGCGCGCCCAGTTCGTGACCGACTACAAGGACGGCGGCAAGGGGAATCTGGTGCTGCCGGGAACCGCGAGTCAGTGACCCGCCCGTGGGGGAGACTGGGGCGGTGACATTCGACGACAGCCGCCCCGCTCCGCCCACGACCAGCACCTCCGTCATCGTGTTGACGCTGGCGCGCAAGGTCGAGAGTGAGCTGGGTGCCGCGCTGGCGCCGCTCGACCTCACCGTCGGCAGGCTCGGGCTGCTCGGGCACATCGCGGGCGTGCCGGGGGCCTCGTTCAGCGATCTGGCGCGGATGTCGGGGATCACCGTGCAGAGCGTGCATGCGGCGGTGAAGGCGCTGGCCGGAGCGGGGCTCGTCCGTGACAACACCGCCCGTGCCGGCTCCGCGTCGGCCATCGAGCTCACCCCCGAGGGTGTCCGTCTGCTGCGGGCCGCGCAGGACGTGCTGGCCGAGGTCGACGAGCGCATGTTCGGCGCGGCGGCGGATCCGATCCTGCGGCAGGTCGGGGCTTCCGTGCGCACGGCGTTCGGGGCCTGAGCCCCCGGCCTTCAGGGTGCCTGAAGCTTGCGGTAAGCTTCAGGCACCCTGAAGGTTGCTCGCGTGCCGGGAGGACGTCGTGGAAGGCCTGTTGTTGTCGGTGCATGTGCTCGCCGCCATCGTGTTCGTCGGAGGCTCGGCGGTCGCGACGAGTCTTTTCCCCCGGTACGCGCCCGTCGCCGTACCGGCCGGGACCGTACCGGCGGCACCGGTCGCCGCGCCGGTCGCGGCATCGGGTGAGCGCGACCGCGCCGTGGCCGTCGCGATGCACCGCATCACCGGCGGCTACAGCCTCTTCGGCCTCCTCGTCCCGGTCGTCGGCATCGCCCTGGCCATCGTCCAGGGCCGCATGGGCGAGATCTGGATCAACGTGTCCATGGTCCTCACCATCGCCGCGGGCGGGCTGCTGGGCCTGCAGATCTACCCGCGCCAGCGCGCCGCCCTCGCCGAGCCGGGCGGCCGCGACGCGCTGCGCACCCTGTCCATGCTGGCCGGCGTCTACAACCTGCTGTGGGCGATCGTCGTCGTGCTGATGATCGTACGTCCCGGCTCCGCCGAGGGAGCGTGAGATCGCCTAGTCGCGCAGGTAGCCGTGGGCGACGATGTGGGCGGCGCGATGGGCGTAGAGGGCGGGATCGTCGGGGGCGGTGGTGCCCAGGCCGTCCACGTAACGGTTGAACATGCAGAACGCGGCGGCGATCAGCACCGTGTCGTGGATCTCGGCGTCGGTGGCCCCGGCCTGCCTGGCCGCCGCGACGTCCTGCGGGGTGACGGCGCTTCCGCCGTCCCGCACGGCCGCCGCCACACGCAGCAGCGCCCGTAGTTTGCCGGAGACGGGCGCGGTGTCGGGGGCGGAGCAGGCGTCCGCGACGACCGATTCGCCTCCGGGGAGCTGGGCGGCGGCGAAGGCGCCGTGGGACATCGCGCAGAAGCGGCAGCCGTTGAGCGTGGAGACGTAGGAGGCGATGAGCTCGCGCTCGCCCCGCGACAGCGTGTTGTCGCCGCGCAGCAGGACCTCGGCCAGTTCGCTCAGTACCTTGCCGGTCTCGGGGCGGTAGCGCAACAGCCCGGTCATGCCCGGAGCGTCGTTGCCCAGCTCGATGTACGGCATCGCGTTCCTCTCAAAGGGGGTGGAGATCACCTCCTTGAGTACCCCGAGGGACGCGGCCGTGATCCGAAAGCGGGAACGCTCGTGACCCGCCCTTGGTGGCCGCGTCAGTACGCTCCCGACCGTGGCCGATGACAAGAGCCGAAGCAGGCGGCGTATCAGCATCGACGGGGCGGGCATCGAGAGGCGCAGGACGGCGGTTCAGACGCTCGTCGACCAGGCTCCGCCGCCGGCCGATCGCGTGGCGGCGCCGAGCCCCATCTTCCCCACGGGCAGCGCCGAGTCGCCCCACCCGTCCGCGATCAGGGAAGGGTGACGTGCTTGCCGAGGAACTTCCTGGCCGAGGCGGAGTCCAGGCGGTAGTCGTAGTTGGTCGACTTGCAGGCGTCGTCGGCGCCGCTGATCGAGGTGGCGACCAGGAGGTGCGAGGTGGGCCCGCCCAGGAAGTTGGGCCCGCCGGAGTCGCCGAAGCAGGTGCTGCCGTCGCCCTCGTTGCTCAGCGACAGGTCCAGCCACCGGCGTGACAGGCCCTTGAACGAGATCGTCGTCTGGTGGCGGATGTCGGTGTAGTGGTAGCCGCTGCGCTCGGGCCCCTTCTGCTTGGTGGGGTTGAGCGAGCCATACCCGACAGGGGTGAAACGTGAAGTCTGCAGGGTTTTGTCGGCCTTGAGGCGGTCGAGCAGGCCCGCGGGCGGAAGCTGGGCGGGCTTGATGCCCGGGACGGGCTTGTCGAAGACGACCACGGCCATGTCGTGGAGTTCGGCCTTCGGGTCGAACCGGGAGTCCTGGATGAAACGGCCGGTGTAGAGCGTTGAGCCGCGCTTGTAACGCTTGTCGAAGGTGACCCTGGCGGTCCCCTGGTCCGCCTCTCCGCAGTGGGCGGCCGTCAGGAATACCGTCGGCGAGATAAGGGTTCCGGTGCAATATGTCCAGGTGCGGTCGGGGTTCGGCTTGTCGTCGACCAGTGCCCCGACCTCCGGGTGAGCGTCACCGTCGGCGATGCCGTTGGTGATGGCCGCTGCGGGCGTGGTTATACACACGAGTGTCGTAGCGACAATCGGGACAAAAAGGGCATAACGCATCCCGAAAGTGTAGGTGTATGTGGGCTTAATATGGCGATTTGCCGGAAAAGATCTACTTTGGGGTTTTTGTTAATTATGGGGCAATTGTGGCGTCCCGCACCTGCGCGATCGGGACGGGACGCCTGATTCGGCCCACGTCCGCCTCAGATCAGCTCGCTCTTGTAGAAGATGCTGGCCAGGCGGGCCGTCCTGACACCCGAGGCCAGGCCGAGGCACAGGCGGGGCGCGCCGGAGACGATCTGGATGCCCATGCCTTCCGGCTCTCGATAGTCCAGGGACTTGCCGGCCTGGCTGCGCGCCCGCTGGACCTGCTCGCCTGTGCGCAGGTCAAGGCAGGTGATGTAGGTGTTGCCCGGCGGCGGGTTGTCGTCGCCGTACGCCGTGCCGGTGAGCATGTAGACGAAGTTTCCGTAGGCCGCGTACCCCTGGAAGGTGCCCAGACCCGACGGCTGGGCGATGTCGAACAGCGCCTTGGGTGAGCCCGCCTTGAGCTCCGCCAGCGAGTAGACCGCGTAGCGGAAACTGCTCCCGTCCGAGTACCGCATGGCCAGCCGGTTCGTGGAGGGGTCGATCGCGCACGTGGTGTTGTCCGCGTCCGCGATCGGCTTGTACTTGGTCAGCGCCGACGACGACGTGGTCAGCGTCTGGCCGTTGACGAACTTGAACCTGGCCAGCTTCGTGCCACGGGAGCTCTCGTCGTTGCTCACCCCGTCCGTCTCCGTCCACAGGTAGGCCGACGTCCCCGACGGCTCGACCCCGAACTGGACGCCGTGGCCGAAGCCCATCAGGTACATGTGGCCGAGGACCGTGCCGGTGAGGCTGAGCTTGGACAGGCACAGGTGGCCCGCCGCGTTGGAACCGGCGCCGTTCTTCACCTGCAGTGTGTAGATGTGGCCGTTCTGGTTGTCGAAGGCGATCGACTGCAGGACGGTCTCGTCCTGCAGGGCCTTCTTCCAGATCAGCGAGGTGGACGGGGCGGTCAGCTCGAACCGGCCCTCCGCGGCGGCCGCGGGCTGGGCCGCCAGCGCTGCGGTCGCGGCGACACCGGCGCCGAGCTTGAGGAGCCCTCTGCGGGAAACGCGTACGTGAGAGGTCATATCCCCTTGTTCGCCTCCTTGGCGGGCATGTGATGAGAAGAGTTTCGGGCAGCCGTACGTGACACGTCAGCATTTTCGGCTGTCATGAAGCTGCCCTGGCATCATGCTGCGCGGGTTTGCGCTCCGCCGTAAGGCGGAGCAGAGGTCACCCGGTGGACCCTAGACTGACCGCTCGTGACCGAACTGGACGAGCACGGCCGCCCCGAACCCCCACTCGCGGGTGACGAAACGGCGACCCTCCTGGGCTTCCTCGACTACCAGCGCGCGACCCTGGCCTGGAAGTGCGCGGGCCTGGACGCCTCCGGCCTGAAGACCACCGCCGGCGTCTCGCCGATGACCTTGGGCGGGATGCTCAAGCATCTGGCGTACGTCGAGGAGCACTGGTTCTCACGGCGTCTGCACGACCACGACCTTCAGCCCCCATGGGACACGGTGGACTGGGACGCCGACCCCGACTGGGACTGGCACTCCGCCGCCGAGGACTCGCCCGATGAGCTCCGCGCGTTCTGGCAGGACACCGTGGCCCGCTCCCGCGCCCTGGTCGCGCTGGCGCTCACCGAGGGCGGGCTGGAGCAGCCGGCCAAGCGCGCCTGGCCCGACGGTCGCGCGCCGAGCCTGCGCTGGATCGTCGTCCACATGATCGAGGAGTACGCGCGGCACAACGGCCACGCCGACCTGCTCAGGGAGTCGGTGGACGGGCAGACGGGCGAGTGAGGCTCTGACCCGCAGGCGGGCTCACGTAGTGGTGCAGCAGAGCCGGCTCGCCGGCGGCGTTGCGCCACGTGGCGCGGGTGCTGGCGACCCTGCGCCAGCCCCTGCGTTCGTAGAACACGATCGCGGCCCGCCCCTCGGACGAGACCTCCAGTTTGAGCGGGCCGTCCGCGGCGGCACGGACGGTGTCGAGCAGTCGGGCGGCCAGGCCGCGACCGCGGGCCGCCGGGCTGACGAACAGGCGGGTGACCTCCAGGTCCCCGGTGAGTGCCACATGGCCGAGCACGGAGCCCCCTTCGACCGCCACCCAGGCCAGGACGAGACCCTTTGGCGTCAGCCACCCGGCGGGGTCGTCCGGCCAGTCCACCGGGTACCGGTCGGCGGCCTGGACCTGGGCGAGGGCGGCCACGCAGGCGTCCATGTCCTGCGGGGATCTGGGGCGAATGTCCATGCGCGCCAGGGTACGGGCACCGGCGCCGACCCGGACGCGCGGCGGCCCATGGCCTCCCGGCTTGCGCGTCCGTCCTGAGTCATGCGATGTCATGATTTTTGGGTTTATGGCGGCGAAAATCCATATTCTGGTTCGCCGAACGAATAACCCGATCAAAACGTCCGAATTCGGCAGGACGTACATCGAATACGGAACTCTGTCCTGACTGTCATTTCCTATCATCCCGCTTTCCGTTCGCGAAAATCTGCCGCCGTACTCTTCCCATTCGCCCCCGCCATCCTCAAGATGAAAAAGTTCGCCAGAACCGCCTTCACCAGGAAGGAAGATCATGAGCACACGCTCAAGGCATGCCGCAATCGTGTTAGTCACGTTGCTGGCCGTCTCGGGGATGAGCGCGGCCCTCTCCACGCAGGCATCCGCGGCGGAGAAGAAGCCGTCCGCCTCGGCGACGGGGGTGGTGAACTCCGCCAGTACGAAGAGCCTCCTCGACTTCTGGACAGACGAGCGCATGCGCGCGGCCACGCCGGAACCGCTGCCCGCGCTGCCGGCAGGGAAGCAGGCGCCGGAGCAGGTCGAGAACGTCCTGCCCGGCCTCGCGTCCGAGGGGAGCCTGCCGACCAGGAAGGTCAGCGGCCCGACCGGCCCGAAGGCCGGGTTGCTCGCCGGATCCCGCGCCGAGCGCTGGGGACGGCAGGGGAGCATGCCCGCCATCACGATCGGCAAGATCTACTACACCCGCAACAACGGCACGCCCGGCTACTGCAGCGGCAGTGTGATCAACGGCAGTAACAAGAACACGGTCTGGACCGCCGGCCACTGCATCCACGCCGGTGGCGGGGGCGCCGCCAACTGGTTCCGCGACTTCGTCTTCGTCCCCGACGCCGACAACGGCAGGGAGCCGTGGGGCCGCTGGACGTGGCGGTACGCCAACACCACCAACGGCTGGTTCAACGACCGCAACTGGAGCTACGACATCGCGGCCATCGCGTTCAACCCGCAGTCGCAGCGCGGCAACCTGCAGGACTGGGTGGGCTCGCAGGGCTACAAGTTCAACCAGGGCCAGGCATGGACCGGCATCAACGCCTTCGGCTTCCCGCAGGACGGCTTCAACCGGACCGACATGACCGGCAACGACCTGTGGTACTGCTTCGGCAACACCACCCGCGCCGGCGCGTTCGACGACCGCATGCACATGAACTGCGACATGTTCCACGGCTCAAGCGGCGGCCCCTGGCTGCAGGACCTCCAGTTGAGCCGAGGCTGGGGCTACATCATCGGCGCCAACAGCCACCGCGACGTCGACGGCAACCAGAACCCGGTCAACATCGTCTACAAGTCGCCCTACCACGGTGACGGAGCCATCAACGTCTACAACGACGTCTCCGTCCGCTGAGGTCTCGGCTCAGCCGGGGCTGGCCCGGCGCATACGTTCGGTGGTCCAGTAGGAGGCGACGTCCTCGGGGGAACGATCGTTGCTGATCCCCTGGGCCGCTTCGTCGGGACCGCTGACACGGATGATCACGATGACGGCCGCCACCACCACGAGCACGGTGGCGGCCGTTGCCATCGCGACGGCTCGTCGGCTCATGCCCCCATCGTACGGATATGGAGGCGGCCATAAAAGATTCTGGCCACCAACCCTTCCGGAAGAAATGCACGAGCAGGAGGGTCTGCGTGACGTCTACGGGCTCGATTCTTTTGGATTCGCCGAATTAAGGGTGCAGTGTGGGGACTTCGCTCGCATCATCACGGCGGCGGCAGGCTGCCGTTCGTACAGCGAATTCAAGACGCTATATCAGCGCGCGCACACGATCACCGCGCCGAGGTGACGCCGATCATCGAGTAAACCTCACGTGAGTAAGACGTTCATCCTGGCGACCGGTTCGCGTTGGTCAGTCCGTGCTCGGGTCGCCTTGCGTCTGGGCGGTGAGCAGGGCCTTGCGGGCGATGCGCTGGGCGGTCAGGGCGTCTTGGCGGGTTTGGGCTTCGGTGAGGGCGTCGATGTCGAGGAGGTTC
>NZ_JBHSBI010000015.1:0-270825 GCF_042650645.1 Nonomuraea purpurea | reverse complement strand
ACATTCTCATCGAAGGGCGACGCATCAACGGCTCGACCGTGGCCGCCGGGCCGGCTGGACACGGCATAAACGACTGTGGAGGGCAGGTCAGACCAGGTGAGGCAACTCCGACCCTGGCACAGCCCGAAACCTACGACGCGCACGCGGCGTAGCAGAAGCAGTAAGGACCCCACGGCGACGTGGGGAAGTCCCCGGCATTTACGCCGAGGAGGAGGTCAATTCCATGTCCAGCTCATGTACGTGTACGACACCGTTGAGGATCTCCGCTACCTCCGCTCGCGTGGGTTGCGCCGCGCCCATCTGGCCCGCGATCTCGCTGTCCATGCAGGAAGAGGCCACCTGCCGCGCCCGTCAGCAGCGAAGGCGCCGGATCCGCTGATGCGGTGACAACCTTGCCAGGCGCCGTGGCGCCAGTCCGTCGGACTCGTGGCGAGGGCCGCATGGCAGTGACCACGCTCCCAGAACGGCCAGAGGTCCGGCGATCAGGTGATGGCTTCGGCCAGGTCCACGTGACCGTGGAAGGGTGGGAGTCGTTCGCCCAGGAGGAGGCGGCGGGCGACGTGGGCGATCTGGCCGGCGGCGTAGCGGGCTTCACCGGCGAGTTGGGGATATCCGGACAGGTCGCCTCCGATGAGGCCGACCGAGTCTTTGGCGCGTTCGGACAGGGCCGATGGGCCGCCCAGCCATTCGACCAGGGCGGTGATGCGGTCGGCCGAGGCCGCGAGGTGGGGGCCGATCAGTCCGTGGAAGGGGGGAAGGTCAGGGTGTGTGGCTGAGGGTCGAGGTCATCGGACGCCTTCCGCGGACGCCTCATCGGCTATGGGCACCGTCGCGGCCAGGTCCAGCTCGAAGACCTGGCCGATGAGGTCGACGCCGAAGCTGTGGTGCTGTTCCTGTTCGACCTGGCGGAATCCGCGCGAGAGATAGATGGTGCGGGCGGCGACGAGTGGATGGTTGGTCCACAGCTTCATGCGTTCGTAGCGGGCCCGGCGGGCGAAGGCGATGCACTCGTCCACCAGCCGGGCGCCGAGCCGGTGTCCGCGCGCCGCCGGGTCGACCAGCAAGATCCGCAGTTGGGCCGTCGTCTCGTCCGCGGCGACACAGAAGACGCAGCCGACACGGCGGCCGTCGAGCTCGGCTATCCATGCGGCTTCGCGGGCCGGGTCGTTGTCGGCCGCGTAGTCGGCGACGATGCGCGCGACGAGTGCCTCGAAGTCGGTGTCCCAGCCGAATTCGGCGGCGTAGATCTCGCCGTGGGCCATCACCACCCAGCCGAGGTCGCCCGGCCGTCCCAGGCGGCGTATCGCCATCGTCTCGATCGACCGGTCGCTCATGGCGCCTCCGTGTGGTGCGAAGTCTCTATGTCCGCGACTACTGAAACAGTCGTTTCAGTGCAAGAGTAACCTCATGAGCCAGACAGCGCGACCCTTGTCCGCTCGCAAACAAGAACTCCTCGAACGGGCCTACAGCTACGTTCTTGAGCAGGGGCTGGCGAGTTTGTCCCTGCGGCCCCTGGCGGCCGCCATCGGCTCCAGCCCTCGTGTTCTGCTGTTTCTCTTCGGATCGAAAGAGGAACTGATCAAGGCCCTGCTGGCCCGAGCGCGCAACGATGAGCTGGACTTCCTCGCCAGGACCCGAGCCCAGGCCCAGGGCATCGGCGAGCGGGGCGACCTGGCCGCCACGGTACGCGTCATCTGGCACTGGCTCTCAGGAGAGCCGACGCGACCGCTGCTCAAGCTCTGGGTCGAGGCCTACGCGCGCTCAACGGCCGAGCCGGACGGCCCATGGGGGCCTTTCGCCCGGCAGACGGTCGAGGACTGGCTCGCTCTGCTGACCGCGGTCCAGCCCGAAGGGGCCACCGCGACGACGGCCGCGGCCGAACGCACCCTCGCCCTGGCCGTCCTGCGCGGCGCGCTGCTCGATCTCCTCGCCACCGGCGACCTCGAACGTGTCACCTCCGCGATCGAGCACTACCTGCGCCTCGCGAAGGGATGATCGTTCACTGGAACCGCGGCTGACCCGCGGGAGGTCAGAGAAGGAAGGTGAACAGTGGCGAGCCTGGCGGAATGCGCTCCACCGTGAGCGGGCCGGCCTTCATCCGGACCAGGAGGCTGTCGAGGTCGCCGGCCCGCTCGAGTTCGATGCCGACGAGCGCCGGGCCAGTTTCGCGGTTGTTCTTCTTGACGTACTCGAAGGCGATGATGTCCTCGCCTTCTCCCAGAACCTCGTCCAGGAAGTGGCGCAGGGCGCCGGGGCGCTGCGGGAAGGTCACCAGGAAGTAGTGCCTCAGCCCGATGTGCACGAGAGAGCGCTCCAGCACCTCGTTGTACCGGCTGACGTCGTTGTTGCCGCCCGACACCACGCACACCACCGGCGCTCCGGAGGCGTAGGGCAGGATCTCGCGGGCCGCGGCGCCCGCGAGAGCCCCGGCGGGCTCGGCGATGATGCCGTCGCTCTGGTAGAGATCCAGCATCTCGGTGCACACCGCGCCTTCATCGACCGTGACGACTTCGTCGACCAGGTCCTTGACCAGGGGGAACGTGGTGTCTCCCACCCTTCCGACGGCGGCGCCGTCCACGAAGGTGTCCAGCCGGGGCAGGGCGCGGGGCTCGCCGTGGTCGAGGGCGGCGCGCATGCTGGCCGCTCCGGCAGGTTCCGCGCCCACGATGCGGGTGCCGGGTGAGTGTTCGCGCAGCCAGACGGCGATGCCGCTGATCAGGCCGCCGCCGCCGACAGGGACGATCACGGTGTGCGGTGCCTGTCCGCTCTGCGCCAGGATCTCCAAGCCGACCGTGCCCTGCCCGGCCATTGTCCTGACGTCGTCGAACGGGTGCACGTAGATCGCGCCGGTCCGGTCGCTGTCGGCGTGCGCGGCGCCACTCGCCTCGTCGTAGGTGCCGCCGCCGACCACGATCTCCACCCGGTCGCCGCCGAGCGCCGCGATGCGCTCGCGCTTCTGCCGTGGCGTGGTGGACGGGACGTACACCCGGCCGCTGATCCCCAGACGCGCGCACGCGAAGGCGACGCCCTGCCCGTGGTTGCCCGCGCTCGCGCAGACCACGCCGCGCCGCCGTTCCTCCTGCGTGAGCGAGGCGATCAGGTTGAACGCCCCGCGCACCTTGTAGGAGCGGCAGACCTGCGCGTCCTCGCGCTTGAGCAGCACCTGACCACCGAGCAGATCGGACAGCCGCTGGTTCGGCTCCAGTGCGGTATGGCGGATCACCGGCCGCAACCGTTCAGCCGCATGGCTGATCATCGCGGCGGTGAGGCGGTCGCCCATTCACACTCCTGGCACAGCGGTGGATCAAGGGATGGTGGGAGCCCACAACGGCAGCCGAACAGGCGCCCGGGCACACCGATCACAACGATCCCACCAGGCCATGGTATTCCCACCGCGCCCGCCCCTCAGCCACGACGACGCGAAACCTCCGACGATGTGTTGCGACGCCCATGGATCCCCATCGATTCAGCCCCGAGACGCCGTCAGCATGGCGAACCGGGCTGTCTTGGAGCTGTCTCGTGCCTGTCGGCCGCGGAAGGGCGTGCGCCGGCTACGGACTGACGTGCTGTGACCTGCCGGTCCGCCGCTGGTAGGCGTCGGCGACCAGGACCAGCCACGCGATCTCGTCGTCGAGTGAGCGGTCGGGCTGGTCGGCGGCGCCTTCGTGCGCCGTCTGCTCCCCGTCGAGCGAGCGCGCCAGCGCCTCGGCCGCGGCGGCGGCTCATGCGGCGTCGGGCCGGGCGTCCTGGGCCAGGCCGGCGACGCCCAGGGCGAGCATGCCGTCGCTGATCTCGATCACGCGGCGGTACAACCGGTATTCGATGTCGAAGAAGGCCAGCGGCTCCCGGCCGCGCGGCCGGTGCAGGGCTATCTCCGGCATGGCGGCGTGCAGGCGCGACCACAGGGGATGGAGGCGCCGATAGGCCCGCAGATATCCGAGCCGCTTGCTGACCGTTTCGAGGAGTGTGCCGACCTTCGGCAGGGCGAGGCCGACGGCGCCGAGAACGACGGCCGTCAGCGCCAGCGGCGTGGACAGGAAACGTTCGTCCATCGGCAGGGCGGAACGGGTGAACTGGGCGACGATGTAGAACGCCTTGAACCCGCAGTAGGCGACGCCGGACAACGCGGCCCCGAAAACCAGCAGGCCGCTCAGCCGGAGGTAGGCGGCACTTCGCGGCCGGCGTCCGTACCGCCAGACCGACACTGCGATGTCCGCGCACGCCAGCGCGATCATCGCGATGAACAGGAACATGTACTGCGGGATGAACGGGGCTGTCGAATACCGGTCGGCGAATTCGATGGGCTCGGAGACGTCGACGGGCGCGAGCAGGAACAGCACCGCCATCGCGACCGCGACGGCACCGGCGAAGACGATCCGCCGTCGCACGCGCGCGCCGGCCCCCGGCCGATCGTTCTCCAGGCGCACGAGCATGACGCTGATGGCGCAGCAGGCGCCGATCGTGGCGAGGTGCTGCAGCAGCTTGCCCAGGTTGGGAACGTGGGTCAGCCGGTCGATCAGGGCGTAGATCGGCGGCAGCCCCACCGTCAGCGCGACGCTCATGCCGAGGCAGACGCCGACCAGGCTGCGCAGTCCCCGGTTCCCCGGATTCCTGAGCAGATCGGCCGTCTTCACGGCCAGCACGATCCAGCAGATCACGCCGATGCCGATGTGCGTCAGGCGCAGATACAGCGCGTCTCCCCCGAGCCAGTTCATTTGAGGAGCTCGTGCAGGCGCTGGTCGCGGCCGTCGTCGTCAGGGCCCGTCACCTCGCGGGCGATCAGCCCGGCGAGCAGGGACGCCAGCGTCTCGGCCTCCCGCTCCTCGCGCACCGCGTAGGCGGTCCTGCCCAGCATGCGCTGGATCGCGGTGTCGCCGAGGTTGGGGAGCAGCAGTTGCCGGTAGTCGCCTTCGAGGACGTGCGCGTGCTCGAAGATGAGGTGCGACAGTTCGTGCAGGATGATGTGCGAGCGGTGCACCGGCGAGGTGTTGTCGCGGTAGAGCACGAAGTCGGTGGCCGGGGTGGCGACCCAGATGCCGCAGGGGCCGCCGGAGTCGAGCCCGCTCAGAGGCATCAGGGTGATCGGACGGCGCCGGATCGTCTCCAGGTGCGTGCGAAGGCTCTGCACGGTCAACGGCGACGGCAGTCCGAGTTCCCGTAACTTGGCCGAGCAGGTCCTGCGTAAGCTTCGCCCCAACGACTCGTCCTCTACTTCGCGGGCGGCAGACCCTGCATCTGGCGGATCTGATCGATGATGGTGAGGATGGCGCTGCGGTTCTGCGGCGTCAGGTCCTTGCTGCGCAGGGCGATCTGCTGCACGTCGTTGTCGCGCATCGCCGTCACGAGTTCGAGCTCCGCGTCGATCTTGGCCGCGACCTCGTCGTCGAAGAAGTAGTTGACGCTGACGCCGAAGAACTCGGCCAGTCCTTTGAGGTGGTTGTAGGTCGGGTTGCCGCGCTTGCCGCTGCGCAGGAGCCCGATGTAGGCGTCGGTGATCGAACCGCCGTTCGCGCTGATCCCGGCCGCGACCTCGGTGTTGGAGTACGGCCCCCGTCCGCCGGGATGGATCGTCGCGAACAGGTGGTTGAGCTTGTCGGCCAACGTCCGGCCGCCCTCTTCTGCCACCGCACACTCCCAACTGTTGTTTGAGAACAGCCAGGGTCTCTCAAACACTGGTTGACACATCCCGCCTACACCAGTTTATGCTCCCTTTGCCACATGGGAGATGGGGGAAACGCATGAGGCCAGGCCGTGGCTTACGTTTCGGCGTGCTCGGACACTTGGAGATCACGAAGGACGACGCTCCGGTCATCGTCACCGCACCCAAGCAGCGAATCGCGCTGACCGCCCTGTTGCTCCAGGCCAACCAGCTCGTGACGAGGGACGAGCTGGTCGAGCACCTCTGGGAGAGCCGGCTCCCGTCGGACGTGTACGGCTCCCTGCACACGCACATGTCCCGGCTCCGGCAGGCCCTGGGGGGCGGGGACACGCTGATCGCCTCGCGCGACTCGGGCTACCGCGTCCTGGCCGACTCCGACACGCTGGACGTGCTGCGCTTCCGCCACCTGACGGCGCTGGCGGACGGGGCGAGGAAACGGGGCGACACCGCGCGGGAGTCGCGGTTGCTGCGCGAGGCGCTGGCGCTGTGGCGGGGGCCCGCGCTGGCCGGCATCGACTCCGGACCCTTGCAGCGCGAGGTGGTGCCGGTCCTGGAAAAGGAGCGCCTGCGGGCGCAGGAACGCTGGTTCGAGGTGGAGATCGGCCAGGGCAGGCCCGCCGAGGTGATCGCGAATCTCGAGGCGGCCGTGCGGGCGCACCCGACGCATGAGAGCTTCTGGGCCCAGTTGATCGTCGCCCACGCCCAGGCGGGACGTCCGGCCGAAGCGCGCGCGGCCTACCGCGCGGCCCGGAGCCTGCTCTCCGCCGAACTGGGCGCCGATCCGGGGCCGGAGATCCAGCAGGCGTACCAGCACCTGCGGGAGGGCGGCGTAATAGCCAGGACGGCGCAGCGGTTCGGCGGCGTCCCCGCCCCCGCCGAGCTGCCCGCCGACAACGACGCCTTCACCGGGCGCGCGGCCGAACTGGGCAGGCTCCACGCCCAGATGACCTCCGGCGGACGCCCGCCGGTCGTCGCGATCGTCGGCGCGGCCGGCATCGGCAAGTCGGCGCTGGCCATCCAGGCCGCCCACCAGATCGCCGGCCACTTCCCCGGCGGCCAGCTGTACGTGGACCTGTACGGCGCCACGCCCGGCGTCGAACCGCTGCGCCCCCTTGAGGTGCTCAGGCGGTTCCTGCGCTCCTGGGGGCTGGCGGAGGCGGCCATCCCCGGCTCGGTGGACGAGGCCGCGGCCCGGTTCCGGTCGCTCACCTACGACAGCCGGGTGCTCGTCGTCCTGGACAACGCCCGCGACGCCGCCCAGGTCCGCCCCCTCATCCCCGGCGGCCCCGGCTGCGGCGTGGTGATCACGAGTCGCCGCTCGCTCGTGCCGCTGGTCGGGATCGGCCAGACCCGTCTGGGCGCGCTGTCGGAGGAGGAGTCGTCCCTGCTGCTGTCGCGCCTCGTCGGCCGGGCACGGGTCGGCGCAGAACCCGAGGCCGCGGCCGAGGTGGCCAGGCTCTGCGACGGCCTGCCCGTGGAGCTGTGCTTCGCCGCCGCCCGCCTGGCCGCACACCCGGCGGAAACCCTCGCCGCGACCAGGGACCGGCTCGCGATGGAGCGGCACCGGCCGGCCGAGTACGCGGCGGGCTGACCACACTCACCGGATCCACTGCCCTGACCTGGCATGTCGGGCGCGCCGGGCGGGCAGAAGCGGACAAACGGTCTCTTTTACCCAGAGGGCGGAGCATTGACTGCAAACTTGCAGTGTGACATTGTACTGCCTCAAAGGTGGCCGTCACCTGCGGAAACACACGCACCACGAGATTGAGGTGCCCGTGAAATCACTGTCCAAGCCCTCCCGGAGGTTGGTGATCGCCGTCGGCGTGGCCCTGAGCCTCACGCTCGCGGGCTGCAACTCCGACGTCTCCCAGGTCTACTCCTCCAGCACTCCCCAGAACGGCAAGACGGGCCCCGTCCGCGTCGCCCTGCTCGCCTCCTCCAGCCAGAACGGCTTCAACAAGGCCGTCTACGACGGCGCCGTGGCCAGGGCCAAGGAGTACGGCGACGTCGAGGTGACCGTCTTCGACGGCAAGTTCGACAGCCAGACGCAGTTCAACCAGGTCCAGAACGTCGCCGGCCAAGGCACGTTCGACGGCATCGTCCTGGTGCCCAACGACAACGTGGGCATCGCGGCCGCGATCCCGGCCGCGGCGCGCGCCAAGATACCCGTCGTCACCACGCTGTTCCCGGTGGGGCCGCAGCTCACCGAGCTGAAACCGCAGGTGCAGGGCGTCGTGTCCACGGTCGCGGCCGACACGGAGGCCAACTCCAAGAAGCTCGCCGAAGGCGTCGTGGGCTACTGCGAGGGCAAGAACCCCTGCAGGGTCGCGATCCTGATCGGGCAGCTCCAGTTCCCCTTCGACAACCTGCGCAACAAGGCCTACAGGTCGGTGCTCGACGGGCACGCCAACATCAAGGTCGTGGCCACGGGCCAGGGCAACTACGACCGCGACACCTCGATGAAGGCCATGCAGAACATCCTGCAGGCCAACCCGAAACTCGACGTCCTGCTGTCCAACGCCGACCAGCAGACCATCGGGGCCCAGGTCGCGCTGGAGAGCGCCGGCGTGGACCCGAGCAAGATGTACATCACGGGCGGCGGCGGCAACCAGGAAGCCATCAAGCAGGTACGGGCCGGAAAATGGGCGGCCGACCAGGTGGACTTCCCCAACAGCATGGGCAAGGCCGCGCTGGAGCAGGTGGTCAACGCCGTACGCGGCAAGCAGGTCACCCCGGTCGTGGACGCGAACACGCTGGGCCCCGTACCGGTCATCGTCACCAAGGAGATCCTCGGCCAGCACCCCGACTTCGCCGGCGAGTGGGCTGATTGATGGGGTCCCCCGCGACAGTACGGGAGGTGTCCGTACGCTTCGGCTCCACGCAGGCGCTGGACTCGGTGTCGCTGTCACTCGTCGAAGGCGAGGTGCACGGCCTGGTCGGCGAGAACGGCGCCGGCAAGTCCACGCTCGGCAAGGTCATCGGCGGGCTCTACCAGCCGGATTCGGGCGAGCTTGAGGTGTTCGGCCGGCAGGTCCACCGCTGGGACACCAGGCGGGCGCAGGAGGCCGGGGTCGTCGTCATCGCCCAGGAGCTGTGCCTGGTCCCGGCCCTGACCGTGGCGGAGAACGTGTTCCTCGGCAGGGAGAGCCGCACGCTCGGCGTCCTGCGCGGGGACCTGCGCGGCCGATACCGGGACCTGGAGAAGATCTGCGGCTTCGGGCTGCCGCCCGACGCGCCGGTCCACACGCTCTCGATCGCCGACCAGCAGAAGGTCGAGATCATGCGCGCCCTGGCCCGCGACGCGCGGATCATCGTGATGGACGAGCCGACCTCCTCGCTGACCGCCGACGAGAGCGACCGCCTGCACGAGATCATGCGCCGGCTCCGATCGCGCGGCACCACGGTCGTCTACGTCACCCACTTCCTGGACGACGTGCTCGGCAACTGCGACCGCGTGACGGTCATGCGCGACGGCCGGGTGATCAGAACGGCGCCGGCGGCGCGGGAGACCAAGGCGAGCCTGGTCGAGGCGATGCTGGGCGAGCCCGTGGACATGGTGCTGCCCGAGCGTCCCCCGGCGCCGTCCCCGGGCACGGCTCCTGTGGCCGAGATGCGCGAGGTGCGGAGCGCGTCCGTACGGGAGGTGTCGCTGCTGGTGCGGCCGGGCGAGATCGTCGGCCTGGCGGGGCTGGTCGGCAGTGGACGTACGGAGATCGCCAGGGCGCTGTTCGGCTGCGACCGCGTCGAGTCCGGGCAGGTGCTGTTCGGGGGCGCGGTGGTCACGGCCGCCTCCCCGAGAGCGTCGATCGCCCGTGGCATGGCGATGATCCCCGAGGACCGCCGTGCCCAGGGTCTGGTGCTGCTGCGTCCCGTGCTGGAGAACGTGACGCTGCCGCACCTGCGCCGCTTCTCGCGCGCCGGGGTGCTGTCGCGCCGCGCGGAACGCGCCGCCGTCCGCGAACTGGTCGAGCGCCTCGGCGTGCGGCCGGCCGCGCTCGACGGCGACGTGTCCGTGTACTCCGGCGGCAACCAGCAGAAGGTGCTGTTCGCCAAATGGCTCCTGGGGCGTCCCGGGTTCCTCATACTCGACGAGCCCACCAGGGGCGTGGACGTGGGCGCCAAGTCGCGGATCTACCAGCTCATCGTCGAGATCGCCGCCGCCGGCACCGGCGTCCTGCTCATCTCCTCCGAGCTGGAGGAGGTCGTCGGCCTCAGCCACCGCGTCCACCTCGTGCGGGACGGCTCGATCATCGCGGAGGTCCCAGGCCCTGGGACGTCGGTGGACGAGGTCCTGCAGCGACTGTTCGAGGTGGGGGCGACATCCCCCGGTACAGAAGGAAGGCCATGACCGCGACCGCATCGGCGAGGGCGGCATCCGGCGTGAACGTGCCGGCCCTGATCCGCCACTACGCCGTCCTGATCATGCTCGTGGCGCTGTTCGCGGTGCTGAGCGTGTCGACGTCGTCGTTCCTGACGCTGACGAACCTGCTGAACATCCTCAACCAGAACGCCCCGCTGGCGATCATCGCCGTGGCCGGGACGCTGGTCGTCATCTGCGGCGGCTTCGACCTGTCCACCGGGGCGATCTTCAGCGTGGCGAACGTGGTGGCCGCGTGGGTGGCGCTGCACTTCAACAGCCCGTTGCTCGGCCTGCTCGCCGCGCCGCTGGCCGGCGCCGCGCTGGGCCTGGTGAACGGGGCGGCGATCACCCGGCTGCGCATCCACTCGTTCCTGGCGACGCTGGCCTCCAGCCTGGTGTACGGCGGGCTGGCCGTGCTGATCACCGGAGGGTTCCTGATCAGCGTCCCCGCCGGCGGGTTCACCGCGCTCGGCCGGGGCGGGATCGGCCCCGTCTACTATGCGATCGTCATCCTGGCGATCTTCGCCCTGCTGTCAGGATTTCTGCTGAACCGCACGACCTTCGGAAGGTACGTCCTGTCCGTTGGAGGCAACGCCGAGGCGGCCGAGCTGTCCGGGATCCGGGTGAACCGGATCAAGCTGTACACGTTCCTCTACAGCGGCCTGGCCGCGGGCATCGCGGCGGCGATCGGGGTGTCGCGGATCGGCACCGGGCAACCGCAGGCGGGCGACGGCATGCAACTGCTGGCCATCGCGGCGGTCATCCTCGGCGGCACGAGCATCTACGGGGGTGTCGGCGCGATCTGGCGCTCGGTCTGCGGCGTGTACCTGCTGGCCCTGATCGACAACGGCTTCGACATTCTCAACGCCAACCCGTTCTTCAAGGACCTCACGACCGGCGTGGTCATCCTGGCCGCGGTCGCGCTGAGCGTCGCGAGCAAGCGCCGATGATGGACCTGTCAGCCCTGGTGCTGCCCGACCGCGACCCTGCCGCCTTCGTCTGCGACGTGCGGGCGGCCGAGTCGCTCGGCCTTCGCACGGTGTGGACCTACGACCATCTGACCTGGACCGCGCTGAAGGACCGGCCGTGGCACGCGGCCGTGCCGATGCTGGCGGCGGCCGCGGTGTCCACCTCCCGGGTGCGTCTGGGCACGCAGGTGGCCACGCCCAACTACCGCCACCCCGTCACCTTCGCCAAGGAGATCATGACGCTCGACCACCTGAGCGGCGGGCGGCTGGAGATCGGCGTCGGCGCCGGAGCCGAAGGCGCGGACGCCGCCGTGCTCGGCGACGCGCCGCGTTCCCTCTCCGAACGCGCCGAGCGCTTCGCCGAGTGGCTCGCCCTGCTGGACCGCCTGCTCACCCACGACATCAGCACGGTGCGCGGGCCGCGCTACAGCGCTGTCGAGGCGCGCCAGATCCCCGGCTGCCTCCAGCGCCCCCGCGTCCCGCTGACCGTGGCCGCGACGGGCCCCCGCGCGCTGCGCCTGGCCGCGCGGCACGGCCAGGCGTGGGTCACCTACGGCCCCTACCGGCGTCAGGACGATCCAGAAGGCTGGTTCGCGGCGCTGCAGGAGCAGGGACGGGCGCTCGGCGCGGCGCTCGAAGCCGAGGGCAGGCCGCCGTCGGCGCTACGCAGGATCGCGCAGGTCGCCCTGGACATGGCCTGGCCGTTCGAGAGCCAGGACCGCTACGCCGACTTCGTCGGCCGCCTGCGCGAGACGGGCTTCGACGAGCTCACCCTGCACTGGCCGCGCCCGGACGACGGAAAAGGGATGCCGTCCGGCGCACTGGACTTCGTCGCGGCCACGCACCAGCTACCGAGGAAGGCGGATTGATGAGCAGGCTTGCGATCGACGTCGGCGGGACGTTCACCGACGTGGTGGAGTTGAACACCGAGACGGGCGCGCTCACCTTCGGCAAGGTCCCCACCACGCCGCAGGCGCCGTCGCGCGGCGTCATGAACGCCTTCGGCCTGGCCGAGTCCGGCACGCCGGCGATCACGATGTTCACGCACGGGACCACGCTGGGGCTGAACGCGCTGCTCACGCGTACGGGAGCACGCACCGCCGTGATCGGGACCAAGGGGTTCCGCGACGTCTACCTGCTCGGGCGCACCGATCGCAGGACCAACTACGACATCACCTATCGCAAGCCCCCGGCGTTGCTGGAGCGTTACGACACCTTCGAGGTGAACGGGCGCTGCCGGTTCGACGGAAGCGTGCACACCCCGTTCGACGTCGAGGATGCCCGCCGGGTGGCATCGGCCGTGGCGGAACGGGGCTACGACTCGGTCGCGGTGGCGTTCCTGCACTCCTACGCCAACCCGGAGCACGAACTGCGGATGCGCGAGGTCCTCGAAGAGGTCGCGCCCGGCATCGCCGTCACGCTGTCGCACGAGCTGTCCAGGGAGTACCGGGAGTACGAGCGGACGAGCACCGCCGTGCTGGACGCCTACGTCAAGCCGATCGTCCACCGCTACCTGCGGGAGCTGGAGGGCGAGCTGGCCGGCGGCGGCTTCACCGGACGCTTCCTGATGACCCGCTCCGGCGGCGGGTCGATGACCGCGCAGGCCGCCCGCGAACAGCCCGTGAGCCTCATCCTGTCCGGCCCCGCCGGCGGCGTCATCGGCGCGGCCGCGCTCTCCAGGATTCTGCAGGAGCCCAACCTGATCACCATCGACATGGGCGGCACCAGCCTCGACGCCTCACTGATCCTCGATCATGAGCCGGTGCTGTACCAGGGCGCGGAGTTCGAGGGGCTGCCGATCAACACGCCCTCGCTCTACATCCACACGATCGGCGCGGGCGGCGGGTCCATCGCCTGGCTCGACGAGGCGGACGCCCTGCAGGTCGGCCCCCAGAGCGCGGGCGCGGCCCCGGGCCCCGCCTCCTACGGCAGGGGCGGCACGGCTCCCACCTTCACCGACGCCGCTCTGGTGCTGGGCCACCTCGGCGCCGACAGCCCGCTCGGCGGCAAGCTCGCTCTGGACCACGAGCTGGCCGACAAGGCGCTGCAGCCCATCGCCGCCCGGCTCGGCCTGACCTGCGAGGCGCTGGCCCGCGGCATCGTCCAGATCTCCACGATGAAGATCATGGGCGCCGTCCGGGCGATCACCGTCGAGCTCGGACGCGACCCGAAGGACTTCGCGCTGCTGTCCTTCGGCGGCGGTGGCGGCCTGGTGGCCGTCGAGGTCGCCAGGGAACTGGGCATCGCGACCGTGATCGTGCCGCCGGGGCAGGGCGCGTTCTCCGCGTTCGGCATGCTGCTGGCGGACGTGCAGCACGACTTCGCCCGTACGGCCGTCACACCGCTGGCCACGCTCGACGCGGCGACGGCGGAAGCCGTGTACCGCGAGATGGAGTCACAGGCGGTCGAGCAGCTCGCCGCCGAGGGTTTCGGGCCGGGCCGGCGCGCGCTGGTACGCACGCTCGACGTTCGCTACCAGGGGCAGGAGCACTCGGTCACGGTGGCCTACCCCGATGAGGCGGCCACGTTCGCCGCCTCCGTACAGGCCGCCTTCGCCGCCCTGCACGAACGGCAGTACGGCCACACGATGGACGACCCTGTCGAGGTCACCACGTTGCGGCTGCGGGCCACGGGGACAGTCGAGAAGCCGCAGCTCCCGACCATGGCCGCACGTTCGTCGGGCGGGCCGCGGCCGGTGGGCGCGCGTCAGGTGTACCTGTCGCCGGACGAGCCCGCCGTCGAATACCGCATCTACACGCGCGAGGACCTGCTGGCCGGCGATCGCGTCGAAGGGCCGGCGGTCATCACCGAGCACACGGCCACGTCCGTCATCCACGCCGGCGACGTCGTGCGCGTCGGCCGGTACGGCGAACTGGTCATTTCCGTGAACGACAGCACCGGAGGGCAGCAGTGAGCGACTCCATCACCACCGAGATCATCCGGCACGGCCTGCTCGCCGCAGCCGAGGAGATGGCGCGCAACCTGTGCCGCACCGCGTACAACACCGTGGTCTACGAGATTCACGACTACGGCATCGGCATCCACGACGCCCAAGGGGACGTCGTGGCCGACGCGCCCGGCATCGCGGTGTTCACGCGCGGCAACGACCACGGCATCAAGAGGGCGGTGGAGTTCCTCGGCCGCGACGCGCTGGAGCCCGGCGACGTCTTCATCCTCAACTACCCGTACTGGGCCTCGGCCCACACGCTGGACCCGCTGGTGTTCGCGCCCATCCATCACGAGGGTGAGCTCATCGCTTTCGCCTCCTGCCGGATCCACGTGCTGGACCTGAAGCAGAAGGACCCCGGGTACGTGCTGGACTCCACCGACATGTACCAGGAGGGCCTCTTCTTCCCCTGCTCCAAACTCTACCGGCGCGGGGTGCAGAACGACGACGTGTTCAACATCATCCGCTTCAACAGCCGGATGCCCGAGCGCACCATCGGCGACATCCAGGCGCAGGTCTCGGCCTGCGTGACCGGCGTGCGCCGCACCCGGCAGATCGCCGCCAAGTACGGCGCCGGCGTGCTGGCCACCGCGATGGACGCGATCAACGACCACGGCGAGCGGCTCGCCAGGCTGGCCCTGGCCAAGCTGCCCAAGGGCACCTGGACGGCGCACGACTTCGTCGACAGCGACGGCGTGGACGCCGACCGTCTGATCAGGATGAACGTCACCGTGACCATCGGCGAGGACGAGATGGTCATCGACTGGACCGGCAGCGAACGCGATGTGAAGGGCCCGATCAACCTTCCCGTCGGCCAGACGGAGGCGTTCTGCAGCCTCGTCTTCAAGGCCCTGACCACGCCGGACACCCCGGTCGTCGCGGGCAACTTCCGCCCGCTGCGGGTGGTCACCGAGCCGGGCTCTGTGATGCACGCGGTGCCGCCCATGCCCACGTTCACGCTGTGGACGGGACTGCTCGGCGGCGAGGTCGTGCTCAAGGCGCTGGCCCAGGGCATGCCGGACCGCGTGCCCGCCTGCTCGGGCGGCGACGTCTGCTCCATGATGGGCCTCGGCGTCAACCCGCGCACCGGCGAGGCGTGGCTGGAGGCCACCAACGAGGCCGTCGGCTTCGGCGGCCACGCGGGCGGCGACGGCGAGGACGGCATCATGCACCTGTCCGAGCCCGGCTGCCGCAACAACCCGGTGGAGGTCCTGGAGACCAAGTCGCCCATGTTCATCGAGTCGTACGGCTACCGCCCCGACAGCGGAGGACCCGGACGGCACCGGGGCGGCGTCGGCGTCGGCCGTACGTACCGCTTCACCGCCCCCTCGACCGGCATCTGCCTGGTCTACAAGACCAGAACCCAGCCGTGGGCCATCGGCGAGGGACATCCCGGCCAGAGCAACCACGTCGTCCTCAACCCCGGCACCGGCCGCGAGGTGGTCCAGGGCGGCAGCTACAACCGGCTGGAAGCCGACGAGGTGCTGGTCAACAACACCGGCGGCGGTGGCGGCTACGGCGACCCCTTCCGGCGCGAACCGCGCCGCGTCGCCGCGGACGTCCGCAACGGCTACGTCAGCGCCGAGGCAGCCGAGCGCGACTACGGCGTGTCGGTCGACCGGGCCACGTTCGAGGTGGACGCCGAGACAACCGCACGGCTGCGCGCCGCGAGGAGGGCTGGCGCGTGATTCGGCCAACGCCTGCCATGCGAGACCCCGACATTTCTCAGTAACAACCTGGTAACACCCCCTTTCCTCTCGGCCATGTGACCGATCACACTCAAGCCACAGCTGATGTGACCGGTCACATCAGTGCACCTCCCCACGTTCCCCAGCACGCAAGGAGGTCGGCACAGCTATGAGGAGGAAACATGCATGGTCGGCAGCAGTGGCCGCGGCCCTCATGACGAGCGCCCTGACCACGACGCCGAGCCAGGCCGCGGCCGCGTCCCAGATCGTCGTCGACCTCGCCGCCCCGACCGGCGCGCCCAGGTACGGCGCCACCGGATTCCTGTACGGGCTGGGCGATGAGGGCATCCCGAACGAGACCATGCTGGCCGCGCTCAAACCCCAGGTCACCGCCCAGAAGGCGCCGGACGGCCTGCAGCACCCGAACGGCGACGCCCTCAAGATCGCGCCCATGTTCAAGCGGGCCGGCGGCCGCGACATCCAGATCTACATGCAGGACGTCTACAAGCAGTGGCCGTACGAGAACCTCGGCATCGACGACTACCTGGCCAAGGTGGACACGATGACCAGGAAGGTCGTCGCCGACCCGTACCGGGCCTCCTACGTCTACGTCCCGTTCAACGAGCCCGACCAGATCTGGTACGGCGGCAACCTGACCGCCTTCCTCAACGACTACAGGACCGTCCACCGCAAGATCCGCTCCATCGACCCGGGGGCGCGGATCGCGGGCCCGAACTTCGCCGGCTACCGTTCGGCGGACCTGCGCGCGTTCCTGCGCTTCGCCCGTGACAACAACGTGCTGCCCGACGTGATGACCTGGCACGAACTCGGTGACGACTTCTTCACGAGCTGGAACGAGCACTACGCCGACTACCGCTCGATCGAGTCGAGCCTGGGCGTCAGCCCCCGCCCGATCACGATCAACGAGTACGGCCGCTTCTCCGGCGATCTGGGCGTGCCGGGCAATCTCGTGCAGTTCGTGGCCAAGTTCGAAAACAGCAAGGTCGACGGCTGCCTGGCGTACTGGACGACGGCCGGCGGGCTCAACGACCTGGTCACCAGGAACAACCAGGCGACCGGCGGCTGGTGGCTGTACAAGTGGTACGGCGAGCTGACCGGCACGACGGTGGCCGTCACCCCGCCCGCGCCGGGCGGCTCGCTGCAGGCGCTGGCCGCGTTCGACCAGGGCAAGCGGCAGGCCAGGGTGATCTTCGGCGGCAACAACCCGGCGAGCGGCTCTTATGACGCGAACCTGGCCGTCAAGGGCATCCCGGCGGCGCTGGGCGGCACGGTCCAGGCGACGGTCTGGGGTGTGGACAGCACGGGGCTGAACCCCTCCCCCGGCCCGTACCGGATCTCGGCGACGAACCACACCGTCTCCGGCGGCCAGATCACGATCCCGCTGACGGGGCTGAAGGGCACCTCGGCGTACCACGTGGTGGTGACGCCGGCCAAGGACGTGTCCCCGTCGGCGTCGCGCTACGAGGCCGAGTACGCCGCCCTGTCGGGCGCGGCCCGCATCACCTACGGCGCCGCGGCGTCGTACGTCGAGGGCGGCGGCGTCACGTTCGTGGTGACGGCCCCGTCGGACGGCTACTACAACCTCGGCCTGCGGCTTTCCGGAGGCCCGGCCAGGCTGCGGCTCAACGGCTCCGACCTGACCGAGGTCACGGGCGCGTCCGGCTGGAACACGGTCACCACCAAGGTGTTCCTGACCGCGGGCGTCAACCGCCTGGAGGTGCAGGGCGCCTCCGTCGACTACGCCGACGTGGCCGCGACCACCGGCACGATCACCGCCTACCAGGCCGAGTCCGCCGCCAACACGCTCGGCGGCGCGGCCAGGGTGGCGTCCAACTCTGCGGCCTCCGGCGGCAGCTACGTCGGTTACGTCGGCGCGGGCGCGGCCAACACGCTGCGCTTCAACGACGTCACCGCCCCGAGGGCGGGTCTGTACCGCATGGTCGTCACCTACGCCAACGGCGAGCTCGGCGAGGGCTCCGACAACTACAACTCCAACATCGTCGACCGCTACGCCGACATCTCCGTCAACGGCGGCGCCGCCCGGCGGCACTATTTCCGCAACACGCTGGGCTGGTCGAACTACCGCACCACGGTCGTGGACGTCACGCTGGCCGCGGGCGCGAACACGATCACGTTCGGCAACGCCTCTGCCGGTTACGCGCCCGACCTCGACCTCATCCAGATCGCCGCACCGCTCGGCTAGCACTTTCAGGGAGCAGCAGTCTTGATGTCATCCAACACCAGCGTGGTCTGGGGCCATGAGCGCCTGCGGATCGTGCTGGACGTGTCACCCGACGGCCCGGTCGGCGTGCGCTCGCTGTCCGACGGCGGCCGCGCCGAACAGCGGCCCCGGACGACGCAGCCGCTGGTGGAGCTGCTGCTCCCCGGCGCGGGGCGGGCGCGCGCCTCGCACCGTTTCTCCCGCACGGCCGTCGGCGTCCGCCTGCTCTACCAGGGCTGTGAGCAGCGCGAGGACGGGAACTGGCGCGAGCTCCGGATCGACCTGCGCGACCCGGAGAGCGGGCTGGAGGCCGAGGTGCGCCTGCGTTCGGCCGAGGGCGTGAGCGCGTTCCAGGCGCGCACGCGGGTGACCAACCGGGGCCAGGAGCCGGTGCTGCTGATGGGCGTGACGTCGTTCGCCGCCGCCTTGGCAGGTGCCTGTCCCGATCGGGCCGAGGTGGTGCACGCCGAGAGCGAATGGCTCGGCGAGAGCCGCTGGACCCGAGAACCGCTGCGCAGGCACGTGCCCGATCTCGGGCTGGCCGCGCACGGGCAGGACGGGCGCGGCCTGCTGGCGGTCCTCAGCTCCGGCACCTGGTCCACCGGCGCCCGCCTGCCGACGGGCGGGCTGGTCGACGGCGAGCAGGCGTGGTTGTGGCAGATCGAGCACAACGGCGCCTGGCGCTGGGAGATCGGCGAGCGGCTCGACGCCCCCTACGTCGCGCTGCTCGGCCCGACCGACGTCGACCACCAGTGGCAGCGCCGGCTGCGTCCGGGAGAGTCGTTCACCACGGTCCCGGTGTCGGTCGCGGTGTCCGGCGGCGGGCTCGAAGGGGCCACCGCCGCGCTGACGGCCCACCGGCGGGCGATCGTCCGGCCGCACCCCGACAGGGAGCGGCTGCCGGTGGTGTTCAACGACTACATGAACACGCTGATGGGCGACCCGACCACGGCCAAGCTGCTGCCGCTGGTGGACGCCGCCGCCTCTGTGGGCGCCGAGGTGTTCTGCGTGGACGCCGGATGGTACGACGACGGCGGCGCCTGGTGGGACAGCGTCGGCGAGTGGCAGCCGTCGCAGACGCGCTTCCCTGACGGCATCGAGGAGGTGCTCGGCCGCATCCGCGAACGCGGCATGGTGGCGGGGCTGTGGCTGGAGCCCGAGGTGATCGGCGTGCGCAGCCCGATGGCGGACAAGCTGCCGGCGGAGGCGTTCCTGCAGCGCGGCGGCGTCCGACTGGTCGAGCACGGCCGCTACCACCTCGACCTGCGTCACCCGCGCGCGCTCGCGCACCTGGACCAGGTCGTGGACCGGCTGGTGGAGGACCTGGGCGTCGGCTACTTCAAACTCGACTACAACATCGACCCCGGCGCGGGCACCGACCTGGACGCCGACAGCGCGGGCGACGGCCTGCTGGAGCACAACCGGGCCCATCTGGCCTGGCTGGACGGGCTGCTGGCCCGCCACCCCGGGCTGATCCTGGAGAACTGCGCGTCCGGCGCGATGCGCATGGACTACGCGCTGCTGTCGCGGATGCACCTGCAGTCCACCAGCGACCAGCAGGACTTCCGCCGCTATCCGCCGGTCGCGGTGGCGGCGCCGATGTCGGTGCTGCCGGAGCAGTCGGCGAGCTGGGCCTACCCACAGCCGGACATGTCGGACGAACAGGTCGCCTACGCCCTGTGCACCGGTCTGCTGGGCCGCCTCTACCTGTCGGGCCGCCTGGACCGGATGCGGCCCGAGCAGCTCGGCCGGGTGCGCGAGGCCGTCCGCGTCCACCGGGAGCTGCGCGCCGACCTGGCGCGGGCCACGCCGGTGTGGCCGCTCGGCCTGCCGGGCTGGGACGACGCCTGGCTCGCGCTCGGCCTGCGTACCGAGGCGCACACCTACCTCGGGGTGTGGCGGCGTGAGGAGGCGGCGCCGTCGGTCCGGCTGGAGCTGCCCCACCTGGCCGGCCGGGCGATCGACCTGGACGTGCGCTTCCCCCGGCACCTGCCGGCCTGGGACGCCGACTGGGACCCCCGCGCCGGCGCGTTGACGCTGGTCTTCCGCGGCGAGGAGCCGTTCGCCGCCCGAATCCTCCGCCTCACGAACCACCGATGAGAGATCACCATGAACAGATGGACCGCTCTTGCCTGCGCGGCGGCGCTCGCGCTCGGGCTCGCCGCCTGCAGTGACCCCTCCGTCGAGGCCCCGGCCGCCACGGCCGCCGCCGCGACCTGGCCGGAACCGACGGCGAAACTGGACGGCGTCAAGCTGACGATCTGGGCCGCCCAGAACAGCAACACCGTGCCCGGCAAGGTCATCGCGGGCTTCCAGCAGGCCACGGGCGCCACGGTCGAGGTCGTGACGATCCCCGACCCGTACGAGCAGGGCATCCAGACCAAGGTCGCCACCGGCGACAAGCCCGACCTGGCCTTCTGGCAGCCGACCGCGTCGATGCTGACCGCGATCAACGCCAAGACGAACCTCCAGCCGCTGACCGACGCGCCGTGGCTGACGCGGCTCGCCCCCGACCTGCGCGACATCACCGGCATCCTGGACGGCGCCAGGTACGCCGCGCTGATCACCAGTCCGGCCGTCGAAGGCGTCTACTACAACAAGGAGGTCTTCGCCGCCAACAAGATCACCCAGACGCCGAAGAGCTTCGACGAGATGGTCGAGCTGGCCCGCACGCTGAAGTCCGAAGGCGTCACCCCGTTCTTCGAGATGGCGGGAGACAAGTGGGCGACGCAGTGGTGGGTGCAGGTCCAGCTCGCCGACGCCGCCAAGGACGGCCTGTGGGAGCGGATCAACACCGGCAAGGAGACCTTCACCGGCCCGACGGTCGTGGGCGCGATCAAGACCTACAAGTCGCTGATCGACGAGGGCCTGTTCAACCGCGACATCAGGACCGCCACGTTCGAGGACCAGGGGGCGGCGCTGCTGTCGGGCGAGGCGGCGATGGCCGTGCAGGTGAACTCGTTCTTCGGCCGGCTCCAGGCGAGCGCGGACACCGCGACGCTGAACAGGAAGATCGGCTTCTTCCCGATCTCGCCGTCGGGCAACGTCGGCACGTTCATCCCCGACCAGTCCAACGCCCTGGTGGCGTTCAGGACGGGCGACGCCACGAGGGAGGCCGCGGCGCGGCAGCTCATGGCGTACTGGATGGGGCCCGGCTACCAGGACTTCGTCGCCGACCGCGCGACCGTCTCGCTGCAGCCGTCCGTGCCGAACCCGCAGGGCGTGCCGCAGGCGCTGCTCGACGTGCACGCCGCGCTGCCTGGCTCGGTCGGCTCGATGCAGGCGCTGGCGATCGCCAACCCCGACCTGTACCTGAACCTGGCCGACATGATCACCGGGACGATGACGCCGGAGAAGGTCGCCGCGGCCACGCAGGAGCAGTTCGCCCAGCTCGCCAAGGCGGCCGGGGCGAGCGGCTTCTGAGGGCCCCGCGCATGCTGACGACCGCGCGGCCTCCGCGCACCCTCGCCGCCGGGCCCCGGCAGGCGATCCGGCGGCGAACCCACCCGATGTGGTTCATGGCTCCGGCGTTCGCGATCCTGCTGCTGTTCTTCTTCCTGCCGACGCTGTTCAACTTCGTCTACGCCTTCACCGACTGGTCCGGTTTCAAGAGTTCGATCCGCCCCGTCGGCATGGACAACTTCACCGACCTGGCCGGCAACGGCACGCTGTTCCGGTCGTTGCGGATCACGGTCGTGTACGCGGTGCTGGTGGCGATCTTCCAGAACGCCTTCGGCTTCGGCCTGGCCGTGCTGCTGGAGCGCGACACCCGGCTCAACCGCGTGGCCAGGGTGTTCTTCCTCATCCCCGTGCTGATGTCCGCGCTGGCCGTCGGCTACGTCTTCCAGGCCCTGCTCAAGCCGGCGGGCGGGGTGAACCAGCTTCTCGGCGCGCTGCTCGGGACCACGGTCGACTACGCCTGGCTGGGCGACACCACGTGGACGATCGTGGTCGTCGCGCTGATCCACTCCTGGAAGTGGATGGGCCTGTCGATGCTCATCTACCTGGCCGGGCTGAAGACCGTCCCCGAGGACATCGTGGAGGCCGCCAGGATCGACGGGGCCACGCGCTGGCGCACGTTCTGGTCGGTCCGCTTTCCGCTGCTGGCGCCGGCGATCACGTTCAACGTGGCCACGGCGCTGCTGGGCTCGATGAACGGCTTCGACGTGGTCCAGGCCACCACCGGCGGCGGCCCGGCGCGGACCACGGAGATCCTCAACATCTTCATCTACCGCACCTTCGGCCAGGGCCTGTTCGCGCAGGCGACGACGATGAGCCTGGTGCTGTTCCTGCTGGTGGCCCTCATGGCCTTCCCGGTCATTCATGTTCTGCGCAGGCGGGAGGAGATCCTTTGAGCGTGAGCGACGCGCGGATCTGGACGCGTCTGCAGCCGCTCGTCACGCCCGTGCTGGTGGCGCTGTCCATCGGCATCCCGCTCTGGCTGGTGCTGGTGACGGCGGCCAAGTCGCGCGGCGAGGCGCTCCAGCCGGACCTGTCGCCGCCGGCCCAGTGGCACCTGCTGGACAACCTGCGCCAGGTGTGGACCGACGGCGAAGTGTTGCCGGCCGCGCTGGGCAGCCTGCTCGTCGTGGCGCCGTCGGTGGCCGGGGTGCTGCTGTTCGGCTCGATGGCCGCCTGGATCCTGGCCCGCCGCGCCACCAGGCTGAACGCCGTCCTGTACGCGCTGGCCATCAGCGGCATCGTGCTGCCGCCCGCCGTCGTCACCGTGGTGCTGCTGCTGCGCCAGCTCGGCCTGGCCGGCACCGCGGTGGGGATGATCGGGGTCTACATGGGCATCTACATGTCCACGGTGATCTTCTTCGTGACGGGGTTCGTCCGCACGATCCCGGCCTCGCTGGAGGAGGCGGCCCAGATGGACGGGGCCGGCCCGCTGAAGATCTTCCGGCTGGTGGTGCTGCCGCTGCTGCGCCCGGTGCTGGCCACCGCCACGATCCTGGTCTGCCTGTACGTCTGGAACGACGTCTTCTACGCCTTCTTCGTCGTCGGCGGGCGGCTGGACACCTTGCCGCTGAACCTGTTCCGCGTGGCCAGCGCGGGGCTCTACCTCGACAACTGGCACCTGATCTTCGCCTACGTGCTGCTGATGAGCCTGCCGTTGATCGTGGTGTTCGCCGTCACCCAGCGCAAGATCATCGCGGGTATCACCAGCGGGGCCGTCAAGTAGCACCGCTTCGAGCCAACCTCGGGAAACGCGAGACAGACTGATTTGGAGAGGACGTTGTAGCACGAGTCGAGGAGTGAGGCATGGCCTGGCTGGATGGCGTGCGCGGCGACCGCGCGTTCGAAGGGGCGGGCCCGCTCGCTCCGTGGGAGAAGTCGTGGGAGAACTCGTGGGACAAGGGGCCGCACCGGCTCGCGCCGCTGCCGGCGCAACTGCTGGTGGGCGGCGCGGCGGTGCTGCTCGGCGCGGTCGTCTGGCACACGCTGCTCGAGGACTACGGCGTCCGCAACGTCACGGCGGGCACGCTCGGGCTGGCCGTGGCGATCTCCGTGGTGCTGGCCAGGCTCTGGCCCGTCGCCGCGTGGTGGTTGTCGCTGACCGCCGCCGTGCTGGCCGCCACGACCTCTCATCCCGCGCTCATGGACGTCGTGTGGCCCCCGCCGGTGCTGGCCGCCCACGCCAGCGTGCTCGGCCTGGCCGGGTTCGGGGCCCGTCAGCGCTTCCTGATCCAGATGTGGCTGGTGACGCTGGGCGCGGGGGTGGCGCTGTGGGCGCTGCTGCCCGGCGAGCAGACGCCGGTGGGGCTGATGGACATGTCGCTGCTGTCCGGCATGGTGCTGATCACCGTGGGCGCCTGGGGCGGGCGCCGCCGCGCGCTGCGCACGGCCGCGCTGGCCCACCGCAGGACCCGCGAGGAGCAGGCCAGGTCCGCGCTGCTGGAGGAGCGGGCCAGGATCGCCCGTGAGCTGCACGACGTGGTGGCCCATCACATGTCGGTCGTGGCGGTCCAGGCCGAGGCGGCGCCGTACCGGGTGGCCGATCCGCCGCAGGAGCTGACCAGCAGTTTCGCCACCATCCGGGCCAGCGCCGTGGAGGCGCTCACCGAGCTGCACCACGTGCTGGGGCTGCTGCGGAACGACACCCCGTACGGCGCGGGGCCGCCGCCGACCCTGGAGCGGCTGGGCGAGCTGGTCGGCCGGATGCGGGAGACCGGCATGCCGGTCAGCCTGGTGGTCGACGGGGAACGCCGCCGGGTCCCGCCGGGGGTCGAGTTGTCGGCGTACCGCATCGTCCAGGAGGCGCTGAGCAACGCGCTCCAGCACGCGCCGGGTGCCGAGGCCGGCGTGCGCATCCGGTACGGTCCTGACTGCCTGCGCCTCGACGTCGACAACGGCCCGCCGACGGGGGTGCCGCGCTCGGCCGACCGGCCGGGGCACGGGCTGCTCGGCATGCGCGAGCGCGTGGCCATGCTGGAGGGGCGGTTCACGGCCGGGCCGCGCGACGACGGCGGGTACCGCGTGACCGTGCTGCTGCCGCTGACGGGAAGGGAGGATGGGTGACGATCCGGGTGCTGATCGCCGACGATCAGGCGATGGTGCGCGAGGCGTTCGCGATCCTGCTGAACGCCCAGCCCGACATGGAGGTCGTCGGCGAGGCCGTCGACGGGCACGACGCGGTGGCCAAGGTCGCGGCGCTGCGGCCGGACGTCGTGCTGATGGACATACGCATGCCGGGCCTGGATGGCCTGCAGGCCACGCGGCGGGTGATCGAGCAGACCAGGGTGCTGGTGCTGACCACGTTCGACCTCGACGAGTACGTCTACGAGGCGCTGCGCGCCGGGGCCAGCGGCTTCCTGCTGAAGAAGGCCTCGGCGCGGGAGCTGAGCGAGGCCGTGCGCGTCGTGGCCGGCGGAGACGCGCTGCTGGCCCCCTCGGTGACGCGCCGGCTGATCAGCACGTTCGCGCGGCAGGGCCCGCCTCGGCCGTTCAGCGGGCATCCGTACGGGCCGCTGACGCAGCGGGAGACCGAGATCCTCACGCTCATCGCCCACGGGCTGTCCAACACCGAGATCGCCGAACAGCTCGTGATCGCCGAGCAGACCGTGAAGTCGCATGTCAGTAATATCCTGACCAAGCTGGGGCTGCGGGACAGGACGCAGGCGGCGGTGCACGCGTTCGAGACCGGCCTGGTGACCCCCTACCTGAGAGCTAGATCGGAATTTCCCCCCGCAGCGTCATGACCGGTGACGAGGCCGGCCCGTAGTTTCCGTCGGAAGACATCTCCCGACGGAAAGGGGCCCGGTGGCCAGGCTCGCCGACCTCATGCACCGCTCTGTCTTCAAGGCGGTCTCCCTGCTCGGCTCGAAGGGTCAGGGGGCGGTCCTGCGCCGGTACTTCGACTGGTGGCACCGCCGTCCAGACCCGTGGCACCTGTCGACGGACTCCTACGAGCGCCGCAAGTACCTGACCACGCTCGAGCAGGTGCCCGCCGGGTCGTACCGGCGGATCCTGGAGGTCGGCTGCAGCGAGGGCGTCTTCACCGAACTGCTGGCCACCACCTACCCGGAGGCCGAGGTGACCGGGGTCGACATCTCGGAGACGGCCCTGGAGCGGGCGCGGGAGCGGGCGGGCAACCTCGGCGAGCGGGTCAGATTCGTCCACGCCGACCTCCTCGAACACGACCTGGGAGAGCGTTACGACCTGGTGTTCTGCGCCGAGACCCTCTACTACGTGGGCCGCGGCGACCGGCTGCGGCACGCCTCCGACCGGCTCGGCGCGCTGCTGGCGCCCGGCGGCCTGCTCGTCCTGGTGCATCCCTGGCCGGAGTCCCGGCGGCTGCACGGGCCCGCCGACGCCGCGCTGTCCAAGGTCGGCGAGCGGGTCGACCACGAGGCCTGGCGCCCCTACGCGGTCTCCCTCTACCAGGGGTCGACGCGGGCGGCCCTGGACGTCAGCTGATCACCGAGATCCGGTCGGCTCGCGCATCAGGAGCTGGTCGAGCTTGGCGTTCACGGCGGCGAGCTCCTGTTTCATCTCCTCCAGTTCGGCCTGGGTGCGCGACTCCGCCATGGACGGCTCGGTGTCGTTCATGGCGTTGACGACCACGGCGATGAACAGGTTCAGCGCCACGAACGTGGACATCAGGATGTAGACGATGAAGAACAGCCACGCCCATGGCTTGTCCTGCATGACCTCCTGCGCCATGTTCCCCCAGTCGTCGCCCGTCATGATCTGGAACAGGGTGAACAGCGAACGGGGCAGGTCGTCGAAGCGTTCCGGCACGATGTCGCCGAACAGCTTGGTCGCGATCACCGCCGCGATGTAGATCATCAGCACGAGCAGGCCGATGATCGAGGCCATCCCCGGCACCGCGGCCAGCAGGGCGCTGACCACGCGCCGCATGCTCGGCACCGCCGAGACCAGCCGCAGCGCCCGCAGGATCCGCAGCGCCCGCAGCACCGAGGTGGGCCCGGAGGCGGGGATCAGCGCGATCGCCACGATGACGGTGTCGAACCAGTTCCACGGGTCGGTGAAGAATGATTTGCGGTAGGCGAACAGGCGGGCCGCCAGCTCCACGATGAACACCGTCAGCGCGATCCGGTCCACGGCGTGCAGCAGCCCGCCGATCTGCTCCATCAGGTACGCGCTCGTCTCGCAGCCGATCGTGATCGCGTTGACGACGATCACGAAGATGATCGCCCTCTGGGCGAAACGATGTTCGAGCACGGCACGGACGCGTTCCTGCGCTGACAACGGCGATCGCTCCCCTGCGATGTAGGCCACAAACGGTGATCATCGTAGGGGGAGCTGGCCTCGCTTGCGGCTTAAATCCGACACTCCGGTAACGTCCTCATGAAGGCTTCGGCATGAATGAGCAGGACAGGATGGTGATGTGTCCGTGACGACGGACTCGGCGGCCCGAATCTGGCGGTGGCGATGAGCGTGGCGCTGGGCTTGGTGGCCATCTTCGTGCTCACGGCCGCCACCGGCTACTTCGTCGCCCAGGAGTTCGCCTACGTCAGCGCCGACAGGCTGGCCCTGTCCGCACAGGCCGCCGCAGGCGACAAGAAGGCGGCCAGAGCGGTCAAGGTGATGGAGCGCCTGTCGTTCATGCTGTCCGGGGCGCAACTCGGCATCACCGTGACCGCCCTGGTGGTCGGCTTCATCGCCCGTCCGGCGCTGGCCGAGCTGATCGCGCCGGGGCTGACCGCGCTGGGCCTGCCCGAGGCCGCCGTCGGGGCCGTGGCCCTGGCGATCGGGTTCGCGCTGGCCACCATCATCCAGATGGTGCTGGGCGAGCTGGCCCCCAAGAACCTGGCGCTGGCCAAGCCCGAGCCGCTGGCCCGCGCCCTGGCCGGCTCCACCCTGGCCTACCTGGCCGTCGCGGGCCCGATCATCAGGTTGTTCGACGCGACGGCCAACAAGCTCCTGCGCGCCGTCGGCATCGAGCCGGTCGAGGAGCTGCACCACGGCGCCACCCTGGAGGAGCTCGGCCACATCATCGGCGAGTCCGAGGCCCACGGCAAGCTGCCGGGCAGCCAGGCCGACGTGCTGGAGCGGGCGCTGGCCTTCTCCGACCACACCGCCGAGGAGGTCATGGTGCCGCGCGTCGACGTGGTCACCATCAGCGGCGCGGCCACCGTGCCCGAGCTGGACGAGCTGATCGCCGTCCACGGCCACACCCACTACCCGGTGCTCGGCGAGAGGATCGACGACGTGATCGGCCTGGTCAGCCTGCGCGACGTCGCCGCCGTCCCGGCCGACAAGGCCGCCGGCACCAAGATCGCCGACATCGCGCACGACGTGCTCGTCGTCCCGTTCTCGCTCGTGCTGCCCGACCTGGTACGCCAGCTCCACGAGCGCGGTGAGGAGGTCGCCTGCGTGGTCGACGAGCACGGCGGCCTGGCCGGGCTGCTGACCTGGGAGGATGTGGCCGAGGAGCTCGTCGGCGAGATCGCCGACGAAAACGACCTCGACACCCCGGCCGCCGTACGCCACGACAGCGCCTGGGAGATCGACGCCGGGCTGCGCATCGACGAGGTCGCCCTGGAGACCGACCTCACCCTGCCCGACGAGGACGAGTACGACACGCTCGCCGGCCTCATCCTGTACCGGCTCGGCCGCTTCGCCACCCCCGGCGACACCGTCACCGTCGACCTGCCCGCCACCCTCGACCCCGGCGCGCCCACCCACGCCCGCGTCGAGGTCCTGACCATCAGCCGGCACGTCCCAGAACGTGTCCGCCTGACCCCCTACCGTGACGAGAACGAGGAGGAGCGGTGAGCCTGACCACCGGCCTGGCGCTGACGTTGTTCCTGCTCATCGGCAACGGCTTCTTCGTCGCCGCCGAATTCGCGCTGGTCGCCGCCAAGCGCCACCGGCTGGAGAAGGCCGCCGCCCACGGGAGCAGGGCCGCCGCCGCGGCGCTGGCGGGCATCAAGGAGTTGTCGCTGATGCTGGCCGGCGCGCAGCTCGGCATCACGCTCTGCTCGCTGGGGCTCGGCGTCGTCTCCGAGCCGCTGATCGCCGGCACGCTCACGCCGCTCTTCAACTCGGTCGGCCTGCCCGATGCCGCCGCGCACACGGTCGCGTTCATCATCGCGCTGGCGATCGTGACGTTCCTGCACATGGTTCTGGGCGAGATGGCGCCCAAGTCCTGGGCCATCGCCCACCCCGAACGCTCGGCGACCATCCTCGCCCTGCCGTTCCGCGGCTTCACGCTGCTGGTCCGGCCGCTCATCAGCGCGCTGAACGCCGTCAGCGACGGCATGCTGCGCCTGGTCAAGGTGTACCCGCGCGAGGAGGGCGCCAATTCGCGCACCCCCGACCAGCTCCAGCACCTGGTGGAGGAGTCGCGCCGGCTCGGCCTCATCGAGGCCGACGACCACGCCGTGCTCACCCGGGCGCTGCGCGCGCCCAGCGCCGGCATCGCCCCGCTGATCGTCGCGCCCGAGCGCATCGTCACCGTACCCGCCGACGCCACACCCCAGCAGATCATCGACACCGCGGTAGGCGCCCGGCGCACCCGCCTGCTCGTCGGCCCCGTCTCCGACCCGGCCGGGGTGGTCCACCTCCGTGACGCCTACCTGGCGCGCAAGCGCGGCGCTGCGGCCACGGCGGGGCGGCTGGCCTATCAGGTGCCGGTGCTGCCGCCCGAGGTGTCCGTGGCGGAGGCGGTGAGCCGGATGCGCGCGGCGCGCAGTCAGCTCGCCGTGATCCGCGGTGACTCCACCCAGGGGCTCATCACCCTCGACGATCTGCTGACCACGCTGCTCGTTCCGTCCTGATCGCGCATGAGAGCTCTCTCATCCGGCCCTCATGCGGGGGCCATGGCGTTCGCGCAGGATGAGGGGGCCAGCGCGAAATGACGGATGGGGGCGCCGATGGTACTGGCACGAGGAGGGTTCCTGCTGGCGGCGGTGGTCGCGCTCGTCATCGGGGCCGACTCCGGCGCCTTCGTAGGAGGCGCGCCGGTGACGCCCGGGACGGCGTTCGTCGCGTCTGCCTTCGCCGACGACGACGGGGGCGATGACGACGATGACGGGGACGACGATGACGACGACGGGTACGTGCGCGTCACGCGCAACCGGGTGAACGGGCGGAGCGCGCCGCAGCGCAGGGAGCCGGAGCGGCGTGCGGAGCCGAAGAAGGACGCCGACCGGGGCACGTCCGAGGGCGGAACGGCTCCCTCCCCCGCGCCTACCGGCCCGATCGCCTCCCCGGCGCCTTCCCGCTTGAACGCCTCCCCGGCGCCTACCGGCCCGATCGCCTCCCCGGCGCCTTCCCGTTTGAACGCCTCCCCCGCGCCTACCGGCCCGGCCGCCCCTCCGGCGCCTGCGAGCCCGGCCCCCTCAGAGAGCGGCGCGGACCCCTCCGCGACGCCCGCCGGGGCGGTCGGGCTCGATGGTGACAACGCCGGCGGCCTCGCCGGCCCGGTGGGGCTGTGGGTGCTGCTGGCCATCGTGGGCACGGGCGCCTTCGCCGCCACTGCGATCTGGGCCGCGCGCAAGCTCGGCCCGTCCGACTGACCGTGGCGCCCGGGGCCCTGCGACGGTGGAGGGCCCCGGGCGCCGCGGTCACCTTGTCAGACGCGGTCGGCGGCGATCAGCAGGTACTGGAAGCTGCCATTGTTGTAGGCGTCGAGGAAGGCGGCTTCGATGCCGGTCGCCAGCGACGTCCTGGCCCGCAGCTCCCAGTACGGGATGGTGGCGGCGGTGAGGTCGATGACGCTGATCGGGATCAGGCGGTTGGCCGCCATCTCCTTGAAGTAGGTGCTGCGGGGATGGATGTCGCAGATGTAGTGGGCGTTGATCTGGCTGACGGCCCTGGACGGCAGGCCGTAGGCGTCGTTGTAGCAGCCGGTGATGCACACGTAGCGGCCGCCACGGGCGAGCAGGCGGGAGTGTTCGGCGAAGAGCTGGGCGAGCTCGACGTACATCGTGCTCTCGTTGTTCCAGATCGCCTGGAACGCTCCAGTTTCGAATCCGGTGTCGAGCATGTTGCGGAAGTGGAAGCGGACCTTGTCGTCCACGCCGCGCTTCTTGGCCTGCTCGTTGGCGAACGACACCTGCGACTCGGATATGGAGACGCCGTCCACCTGGCAGCCGTGCCGCGCGTTGACGAGGAAACTTGACCCGCCTCGGCCGGAGCCGGCGTCCATGACCCGATGGTGGGGGCGGAGCCGGCCCAACTGGCTGATGAGCACGTCCGCCTGGGCGGACTCCAGCCGGTGCAGCTCCTCGACGACGCGTTTGTCGCGGGTGTCCTCGGGGCCCTCCAAGACCGACCAGTCCACCTCGCCGATGCCGTAGTGATGGTGGTAAATGCCGTCCACGTCGCCCAGACGCAGGTTGACCGGGTTCCTTTCCGCGTTCCAGTAGTCGGCGACGGAATGCTGGTAGAGGCTGGCGAGAACGGGGGTTTCTGCGGTCACCGGATGAGTTCCTTTCAAGAGGTGTAACGGCTGCTGGAGGAGTGCCATTCGATACCGCCGGCCATCCAGCCCTGCGCGCCGCGCAGGAACCGTTTCAGCTCGACGGACGGCACGGCCGCCAGCTTGCGGTGGCTGTTTTCGAAGCCTTTGACGAAGTCGTTGTGCAGATGGACCGCGCGTTCTGTCGCTTCGCGCGTGGAGCAGCCCTCCTCTTCGGCGATGAGCAGGATGAGGTTGGAGTCGGGAAGTTCGTCGGCCGCCTCCTTGGCGACGGAGTGCAGGTCGTTGACGATGACGCTGGCGGTGCCCGCCTGCATGAGCGCGGTGTGGAAGACCCTGTCGGCGAACAGGCCGGCGGGCAGTTCGTAGGCGCCCACGATGTCGATGAGCGTCATGGAGGTGTAGAAGCTGTCGTGCTGCCGCGCCGCCAGGTAGCGCCACACCGGAGGCGGCGCCTCCAGGTACCGCCAGGCGGCGTAGGCGTCCCAGCTCACATACATCTGCGAGGTGATGTTGCAGATCCGCATGACCTGCGCGGCCGTGGCGTGGCGGGCCACGTGACGCCTGGCCGAGCGGAGCGAGACCAGGACGGGGTCGCCCTCGATCACCTCCTCCAGCTGGCGGGTGTAGTCGCCCGCGTCCGGCGGCGGGTCCATGGCCGACATGACCAGGGCCAGCCGGGGCGGCAGCTCCGTCGGGGTCGCGCCGAGGTCGGTCTCGTCGGCGTAGTAGTCGTCGGCGGCCCACCAGGCGGCGTTCATCTGGGCGGCCACCAGCAGCAGGTCGGGGTCGTCGCTGTCGGGGTGGGTGAGCATGGCCAGCCGCCCGAACCCGGTCGCGTCGAACTCCTCCAGCCGCCCCTCGTGGATGCCGACCCGCTCCGCCCACGCCACCAGCCTCCTGTTGACCTCGGCGCCGAGGTCGTCGTCGATGCGGACGGTCGCGGGACAGTACAGCGGCGGGTAGGAGCCGTCGCCCCACTGCCGCTCCACGTAAGGAAGCGGGGCGACGTCGAGCCCTCTGGAAAAGGAGGACAACGACAGTTTGCGGGGGCCGGGGCTCTGGTGGCCGTCGCCGTCGTCGAGGACGGGTGCGGGCGGGCGGGCGGGTGGCGCGGGGAGGCGGAGCGTGGTGGTGCCCAGGCCCGTGGGACCCGCGGGCAGCAGCGCCGAGGGAGTCGGGCGGGCGGTCTCATGTGCGGGCATGACGCCTCTTCCTCGCAACGGTCAGGAACGCGGGGCGGCGATGTCGACGTTCTCGAGGATCCCGATCGCGTCGGGGACCAGGATGGCCGCCGAATAGTAGGCGCTGACCAGGTACGACATCACGGCCTTCTCGTTGATCCCCATGAAGCGCACGTTCAGGCTCGGCTCGTACTCCTCCGGGATGCCGAGCTGGTGGAGGCCGACGACGCCCTGGTCGTCCTCACCCGTGCGCATGGCCAGGATCGAGGTGGTCTGGTGCTCCGAGATCGGGATCTTGCCGCACGGGAAGATCGGGATGCCGCGCCAGGCCGGGACCTCGTGGCCCTCGACGTTGGTGCTGCCGGGCACCAGCCCGCGTTTGTTGCACTCGCGGAAGAACGCGGCGATGGCCTTGGGATGGGCCAGCAGGAAGCGGGTCTTGCGGCGCATGCTGATCAGGTCGTCGAGGTCGTCCGGGGTCGGCGGGCCCGACCAGGTGTAGATGCGCTGGCTGTAGTCGGCGTTGTGCAGCAGCCCGAACTCGGGGTTGTTGAGCAGCTCCCCTTCCTCGCGCTCGCGGATCCCGTGGACGGTCAGGCGGAGCTGCTCCTCGACCTGGTTCATGGGGCCGTTGAAGAGGTCGGCCACACGGGTGTGCACACGCAGGACGGTCTGCGCCACGCTGAGCTCGTACTCGCGCGGCTGCACGTCGTAGTCCACGTACGTGCCGTCGATGGACGGCTCGCCGGCGTGCCCGGAGGCGATGGCGACCTCGGCCTCGCCCCGGCGGTTGACCGGCTTGCGCGCGTTGTCCAGGTAGGTTTCGATGTGCCGGCGCAGGTCGGGGGCGTTGCCGAGGATGCGCTGGAAGTCCGACCACCGCGACACCAGGAGCGTGCCGTCGGTGGCGGCCCTGAAGGTGTGCCGCCAGTGCGGCACCTCCTGCCCGAGTGCCTCGTCGCCGAACTGGTCGCCGTCGGCTATGACGCCGAGGTTCTCCGTGCCGCCGTACTTGCCGACGGACAGCCGTTCGAGGCGGCCGTGGGCGATGACGTACGTCTCGGTGACGGGCGTGCCGGCCTCGACGATCACCTCGCCGGCCCGGATCCGGCGCGGATTGAACGTCTCCGCGATCGCCCGCAGCACGTCGATGTCGTCGTAGCCGCGCAGGACGGGGAGCTCCGCGAGCGTCTCCGGGATGATCCGGATGTCGCTGCCCCCGTTCTGCAGCACGCTCACCCGTCCGCGTCCGACCGTGTGCGTGAGCCGGCGGTTGACCCGGTACGTTCCTCCCTTCACATCGACCCACGGCAGCATGCGCAGCAGCCAGCGGGAGGTGATCGCCTGCATCTGCGGGCGGGTCTTGGTCGTGGTGGCCAGGTTGCGCGCGGCCTGGGTGCTCAGGCTCAGCTGCGACTGTGTCGCGGGCTCCGTTGACTCCGTGGACATGGTTCCTCGCAATCGCCAGATCGGACAAGGGACGAAGGTCCTTGCGGTAACCCTGGTAGATCGGAATTCACTACTGAAAGTAATCATTTAGATACTGCCGGTAGAGTATCCCGAAGGTAATGGGCTGCTGGCGGTCGCGGAAGCTCGGCCTTACGTCGCCGTGCGGATGGCGGCGGCGAAGAAGTCCAGCGAGGCGTTCACTCCGTCGAGCGACGGCGTGCGGTTGAGGTGGCCGTGCGGCATGCCCTTGGCCACGTACGAGCCGACGGGAACCCCGGCCTCGCGGAGCTGACGTTCGAGCAGCTCGCCCGATGGCCGCAGGTCGTCGTACTCCGACAGCAGGATGCGGGTGGGCGGCAGGCCGTCGAGACGGGCGGCGCCGGGGAGCGCGTCGGGCGGCAGGTCGCTGATGCGGCCGACGTAGTTGCGGACCATGGCCTCGATCGAGGCGACCGGGAAGCGCAGGGTCGCGGGCAGGGCGGCCATCTCAGCGGCCGACTCGGCGTCCAGCGCCGGGTTGGGGAAGTGCGCGAAGGGATAGGCCAGCAGCAGGCCGGCGACCCGGTGGTCGCTGCCGCGATCCCGGTTGCGGAGTGCCGCCGCGAGCGCGAGGGCCGCGCCGGCGCTGGCCCCGCCCAGCACCAGGCGATCGGCGACGCCCGCCCCCGCGAGCCAGCGCCAGGCCGCTCCGACATCGTCCAGGGGCACGGGGTAACGCACGCCGTTCACGGCCAGCCGGTAGCCGACCGAAGCGACGAAGGCTCCCGCACGGGCGGCCAGCTCGGCGCTCACGGTGTGGGCCTCCGGCATGTCCAAGTCACCGGCCCAGAATCCGCCGCCGTGCACCCACAGCAGCGCGGCCGCAGGCGTCTGTCTGGGCCGGTAGGTGCGGACGGGGATCGGACCGTGCGGCCCATCGACGTTCAACTCCTCGATCGTCACCTCCGGCATCGTCCACTCCGCCGGGTCCTGAAAGTACCGGGCGATCCGCGCGGCGGCCTCCGGATCCGATTCGGCGTCCTTCCAGGTGATGCCCTCAAGCAGGTGCAGCTTTTCCGCAAGAAACGGGTCGAACGGCACGATCTCTCATTTCTGTCAGGTCTGGTGGCGAGGCGGGATCATTGTCCTCCAGCCCACCCAACAACCGGGCTCCCGGGCCAGGCCAGACGCTCGCGCACGTCGGTCCCGTCAAGCAGCCAGACGACCACGTCAGCCTCGTAAGGCAGCGAGCGGTCAAGCGACCGGCACGACACCATCCTCGCCAAGCAGCGGTCGAAACGACCGGCACAGCAGTCACACGTGCCTGCCCGGTCGGGCAAGAGGCGTACGCCGAAATGGAGCAGGCGGCAGTTGATCGACGGGATCCGGTGGCGGATCCGGACCGGGACGCCGTGGCGGGACACGCAGGGCAGGGGGGCGACAGCCCGCAGTTCATCCCGGTGCTGGAAAGAATCCGGGTGGCCCGCATCGACGGCGGCCGTCCCAGGACCCGCCCGGGATCGAAAGGAGGGCGTCCGCCTGCCTTCGATCCCGCGCTTTACCGGCTGCGCCACGCCGTCGAGTGCGGCATCAACCTGCTCGAAGGCAATCGCGGGATGGCAACCCGCTACGACAAGCTGGCCGTACCCTACGAAGCCGTCATCATCATCGCTGCGATCAACCAGTGGCTCAACGCCTTATGAAACACTGCCTGGGCAGGCTGTGCTGTCGAGGAGTGTTTTTTGCTGCGGCCACCGTTCTCCAGGGAGAATCATGTTGGGTTGTCGGCAGCCAGGTGAAGCAGCGTCCTCGACCTTCGTCGTCGCCCCGGACGCCGACTGCCGCCACTCGCCCCCGATGAGCCGGCCAGTGGGGACCACGTCGAGGACCTTCCGTTCGAGATCGGAGCACGTCACGGTCACGGTCTAGCTAGCTCTCCTCCGCGTCGAAGGTGATGATCTGTCGGAGCGCCGTTCCGTCCGCGAGCGCGTCCATCGCCTCGTTGATCTCGTTGAGCGTGATGTGCGAGGAGATCAGCTTCTCTACCGGCAGCAGGCCCTTGCGCCACATCTCCGCGTACCGCGGGATGTCCCGGGCCGGCACGGCCGAACCCAGGTAGCTGCCGACGACGGTGCGGGCCTGCGCGGTCACCACGAGCGGCGAGATCGATGACCGCGCGTTCGGATTGGGGAGTCCGACGGTGACGGTTGTCCCGCCGGGATCGGTCGCCGCGAACGCTGCCTCGAACGCGCGGGGGTGGCCGGCGCACTCGATGACGTAGCGGGCGGTCACGCCGTCCTCGGCCAGCTCGGCCGAGGTGTAGGTCTCGTGAGCGCCGAGGGCCCGCGCCGTCTCCAGCTTCCCGGGAACCTGGTCGACGGCGATGATGCGCTCCACCCCCTCCGCAGCGGCGACCAGCAGCGCGGCCATGCCGACACCGCCGAGACCGACGACCATGACGCTGTCGGTCGGCTTGGGGCGAGCGGCGTTCACGACGGCTCCACCGCCGGTCAGCACCGCGCACCCCAGGACAGCGGCAACGTCGGCGGGGACGTCCGCGTCAATGGGGACAGCGGAGGCCCGGTCGACGACGGCGTGGCTGGCGAAGCCGGAGACACCCAGGTGGTGGTGGACGACATCGCCCCGCCTGCTGAGCCGGCGGTCGCCGTGCAGCAGCTCGCCCGCGTTGTTCGCGGCGGTGCCCCGCTCGCAGGGGAGCCTGCCGTCCTCCGCGCAGGAGGGGCACTTCTCACAACGTGGCAGGAAGGACATGACGACCCGCTGTCCGGGCGCGATGTCGTCGACCCCCGTACCCGCGGCGACGACGATCCCCGCCGCCTCGTGCCCGAGAAGCATCGGCAGCGGACGCAGCCGGTTCCCGTCGACCACGCTGAGGTCGGAGTGACAGATGCCGGCGGCCTCGATGCGGACCAGCAGCTCGGTGGGTCCCGGGTCGGCGAGCTCCAGCTCGTCGACGACGATCGGGGTGGACTCGGCGAAGGGCCTGCTGCGGCCGGGCTCCTGGAGGACCGCTCCGCGGATCCTCACCGAACCGGGATCTCGACGGTCTGCAGCGGAATGAACTGCTGTGCCGCATGCATGTCGCGGTCCCCGACCGAGCCCTGGGGTGTCTTGCGCGGGTAGGAGACCTTGACGACCTGCAGGTCTGGGATGAAGAAGATCTTCACCTGGTCGGGGCGCACGCCATACATGTCTGCGATCAGCTCTGGCACGATCACGCCTGACGTCGCGACGCAGTCGTAGGCCGCGTCGTCGTCGAAGAAGATGTCGACGGTGACCCAGAACGGGCCCGCGTTCTTGGAGCGGATGTACCGAGAGAGCTCACCCAGCGTGCGGGCGCCTGCGGTGGTGGTGGGCATCAGCTGATCTCCATAATCTCGAGTCGGAACAGTTCGGTGGGAGTCAGGGCGTCCACGACGTGCTGCAGGACAAAGCCGTAGAGCGTGCCGCGCTCGGTCTCCGCGGGCGAGGTGAGGAACGACCAGCTCGGGACGCCGCTGGCACCCGGCAGCGGATGGTGCAGCAGGTACGGATTGGCGAACTTGGCAATGGCGGTGGCGGTGGCCTGATCCTTCGCCGTCGCGATCATGACGACCCCGACCTCGCGCGGGGTCGCCGTGCTCGGGTCGAGCTCACCGAGCACGGCGTTCCAGCCGTACGGACGCAACTGGATGTCGTAGTCGTCGGCGACCAGGTCCAGCACGTCGGGGATGTGTGCGTGCAGGAAGGCGGCCAGCGACTCGACCCACTCGTCGATGCGTGCCAGCACCTCGTTGTCGCGCAGACCGACGATGCTCAGGGTCTGGGCGCCCTGCGCGGCCGAGCCCTCGAGCTTGGCGGTGTGCTGCTCGACCAGCTCGAAACGGGAGCCCTCGACGCGGACACGACGATCGTCGAGCGCGATGTAGCGGGCTTCGGTGGTGTTCAGCGTGCCCGCGGGCTCGCGCAGCCGGAAAGGGTCGGTGTTCTCGTAGAGCAGGTGCGCCGACACCGTGTACGGCGTGCAGGCGGCGTCCGGCATGACCGGCTCCACCTCGAAGCCCCCGGCATCGATCGAGACGATGACGCCGCCCTGGCCCGAACCGGTGGTGCACAGCGCCCCGCACTCCGCGATCTTCGCGGCGTGCCACGTCGGCCCGAAGTCCGCGCCGCGCATCAGAGGCACGGCCGCGATGACCGCGCAGTCCGTTGCGCGCCCGGCCAGCACGACATTCGCCCCCGCGACGAGCGCATCGGCGATCGGTTCGTGGCCCATCAGCGCGACGATGTGCTCGCAGCGGTCGATCTCGGCATCGGTCAGCGGACCGGCGGGCTCGAGCGGATGGATGCGACCCTCGCCGAGCCGCTGCTTGAGGAACGTCTTGTCCTGCTCGCTGTAGATCCGAGCGACCCGACGGCCGGGGATGCCTTCCTCGGCGACGATCTCCTCGACGATGCCCGCGACCCAGTCGACGCCGTCGTTCGTCCCCGAGGTGCCGCAGGATCCGATGATGACCGGGATGCCCGCCTCGGCGGCCGGGCCGAGAATCTCCCGCAGGTCGCGGCGCACCGCGCCGCGCGCGGTCTTCGGCTTGGAAGCGCCGAGGTAGTACGGCCCCGAGTCGGTGGAGCCGCCATCGATCGCGATCGCGTCGACGCCGGCCTCGAGCGCGATCTTCACGGTTCCCTCGGGGAACCCGATTCCCAGCATCCCGTTGGGCACCAGGACGCGAGTTCGCTCAGTCATGAATTGCTCCTCTTGGTTCGACGAGGCGGGTCGGTCGGTGGCGGGCCTGACGTCATCGGCCGACCGGTACCGCGCCGGTGAGCAGGGTGGCGGCGATCATGACGAGGGACACCGCGAAGGCCCATGGCAGTGCCTTCCTCTGCAGGTCGCCGAGATTGAGCTGGAGGCGCCCGGACAGCAGGTAGAGCGAGGCGACCAGCGGGCTCAGCGCGTGCACCGGGGCGCCGGTGAGTGCGGCTCGCGACACCTCGGCTGCCGAGAGGCCGTGCGCAGCGCCACCCTCAGCCAGCAGCGGCAGGACACCGAAGTAGTAGGCCTCGTTGGACAGCACGAACGTGAGCGGCAACGCGGTGATCGCGACCATCGGACCGTACACGGCGCCGAGGCTGTCCGGGATCACCCCGACCAGGGCTTTACCCATCGCGTCGATCATGCCGGTGCCCTCGAGGACACCGACGAACACCCCGGCGGCGAGGATGAGACCGATGATCGGGATCACCGAGGAGCTGTACGACGCGATCCGCTTCCCCTGCTCCGCGACTCGGGGGAAGTTGACCATCATCGCGATGGCGAAACCGGTGGCGAAGAGCAGCGGAAGCGGCCAAACCTCCAGGACCAGGCACACCATGAGCCCGAGCGTCAGGGCCGCGTTGATCCAGTACACGCGCCGGTGCCACGGGGCGAGCGGGTCTTCGGCACGCTCGTCGGCGCCCTCGACCTCGTCGGCACTCGACCCGGAGGGGGTGGCGCCCGCTCCTCCACCCGACGGACCGACACCAGCGCCGACCCGGACCTCCTCCAGCGAGAGCCCAGCCCGGACGAGGCTGCGCCGCTCGCGCAAGCCCATGACGTAGGCGAAGGCCACCGTGGCGAGCGCACCGGCGATCATGGTCGGGATCATCGGCAGGAAGATATCGGCCGGGTCAACCCCCAGCGCACTGCTGGCACGACTGACCGGCCCGCCCCACGGCGTGAGGTTCGTGCAGGCGACGCCGAGCAGGGCGACGGTCGCGAGGACCAACCGCGACATGCCGAGCCGGTCGTAGAGCGGCAGGAACGCGGCGCAGACGATCAGGTAGGTCGAGGATCCGTCGCCGTCGAGCGACACCAGCAGGGTCAGCACTGCCGTCGCCACCGCGACCTTGACGGGATCGGATCCCGAAACCTTCAACGCGAACCGGACGATGGGATCGAACAGTCGTACGTCGATCATCACGCTGAAGAACAGGATGGCGAAGGTGAGCAGAGCCGCCGTCGGGGCGAGCGAGCGGATCCCGTCGAGGACCGCATCACCCAGAGCACCGACCTGACCGAGCAGCAAACCTGCGGCCAGTGGGATGAGGATAAGAGCGACCATCGCCGACAGTCGCTTCGTCATGATCAAGAGGATGAACATGACGACGACCGCGTAGCCGAACGCTGCGAGCATCCGGTCCTCCCGTCGTTGGAAGTGTCATGGATGGTGAGTCGGGGTGTGTGCGGCCGCCTCACCTCGAAGGGCGCGGCGCCAGACCTGCACAGATTGACAAAGGCTGAACAAACCCGTCAACATTGATTCAATCAACATTGATTGATCGGTCTTCGACCACGACTGAGGATCTCGATGCCCGAAGAGTGCTTCCTGACCACCAGCGACGTGGCGAAACGCCTCGGCGTGAAACCCGAGACCGTGTATGCCTACGTCAGCCGCGGCCTCCTCACGAACGTCCGGCCAGGAGACCGACGCGGGAGCCTCTTCGCAGAGTCCGAGGTCGAGGCCCTCGCGGAGAGGCGACGATCCAATCGACGACCGACAGGTGTCGTCGAGCGGACCCGAACCAGCCTCACCCTGCTGACCGAGAATGAGGTCTACTACCGCGGCCTGCCGCTGTCCGAGCTCGTCGCCACGGAGCCGTTCGAGGCCGTTGCACGCCTACTGTGGACCGGACGACTCGGTGATCGCGAACCCTTCCGAGCACCGCGAGAGCTGCTCGACGTGGCGACTCGCGCGGTGGCTACCCTGCCCCAGGGAGTGCGGACGACCGACCGCATCCGCGTCGCCGTGGTCACCGCCGGAGCGGCGGATCATCTCCGCCACGATCCCGATCCGACTGCGACGACGCGGCGAGCTGCAGCCATCATGGCGGTTGCCGTCGATGCGCTCGCCGAGCACCCGCACGGCGACGAACGTGGACTCGGCGTGAGGCTCTGGCCAAGCCTCGCCGGAGGACGGGACGCCACCGCCGACGAGGCGACGGCGCTGACCACGCTGCTCACCGTGATGGCCGATCACGACCTCGCCGCTTCGACACTGGTCGCACGCGTCGCGGCGAGTACCCGGGCGCACCCCTACGCGGTCGTCTCGGCAGGGCTCGGCGCGATGGACGGCGAGCAGCACGGATCGACGAGCACGCTGGCCCGCCGACTCCTGCTCGACGCGCTCGACGACCCGGTCGCCGCATTGGCCGAGCGCCTGCGCGGCGGGGCGCCGATCCCCGGCTTCGGCCACCGCGTCTACACGGCACAGGACCCTCGCGCGAACATCATCTTCGCGCTGCTGCAGGACTCTCCGGTGTTGGCCACCGTCGACTGGCTGACCGAACAACTGGCCGACAGGCCGGAGCACTTCCCGAACGCCTCGCTCGCCCTTGCCGCTTTCGCGATCCATCACGGGCTCGTGGCCGACGCGGGTGAGTCGATCTTCGCCATCGCCCGCATGGCCGGGTGGGTGGCCCATGCCCTGGAGGAGTACGGAGAGGCGACACTCCGGTTCCGGGCAGAAGGTCTCTACCGCGGCCCGTCACCCGGCAGGTCACGCCTGGCAGCACCTCAAAGCGGCACCTCCGCCGGCGGGGCGGATGATCCGTCGAAACCGTCGTCACCATCGCTGCGAGCAACCAGTGACTCAAAGCCTTATGGAACACCGCCTAACGGACAATCAAGGCTCCCGGCACGAGCCGTTGATTCCGCAGAGCAAGGGGCCAAACGTGGACGCGCTGGCGGCTGATTGACGGAATACCGTGGCGGACCAGAACCGGGTGCCGCAGCGAGCCCTCCCCTCAACCGACGAGAGGGCCCCGGCCGGTGCCGAGGCCCTCTCGTCGTTACCGCCGGTAGGGGATTAGAAGTCGAATTCGCCCTTTTTCGCACCGTCAATGAAGGCGGCCCACACCTCGGGTCGAACGACAAAGGGGGGCTGGTCGGGCGCTTCGCTGTCACGAATGCCGATACGGCCGCCGGACAGTGGTGCGACTTCGAGGCAGTTTCCGCCGTTTCCGGTCGAGCGTGTCGCCTTGCGCCAGGCTGCCGTCTGCAGCTCGGCCGTCAGGTCCATTTCTCCACCATCTTCCTGATGAATTCGACCGACGCCCTCTTGGGGAGAGCCTCCGCCCTGATGGCGTCCAGTTTCATCGTAACCAGCTCAACCACCGCGGCATAGCTCGTCACGACGGGCTCAGCGGCGGTCTCCAGATAGACCGTGTGACGGGTGCCGTTGAGTGCTTGCGCGATGGCGATACCACCACTCAGTCCGGGGTTGGCACCCAGCGGACAGATCTGCACAGTGATGTGTGGGGCTCGTGCCGCCTCCAGCAGCTGCTCCAGTTGCTCCCGCATGACGCCAGGGCCGCCGATGGGCCGGCTGAGCACCCCTTCATCCAGCACCACCAGGTAGCGAGGGGGGTTGGTGCGGGTGAGGATCTTCTGTCTGGCCAGGCGGGTGGCGACGAGGGCATCGATGCGTTCGCCGTCGTAGCCGGACTCGCCTTCCAGCAGGGCGCGGGCGTAGTCGGCCGTCTGCAGCAGCCCCGGGACCACCAAGGGCTCCCAGGTGCGCAGGGACTGGGCCTGTTCTTCCTCCTGGAGCCAGGGGGTGAACCAGGTGGGGGCGGTGTCGCGGTGACGGGACAGCGACGCCCACAGTTCACGCAGACCGGGGCCGAGTGCTTTCTCGCACTCGGCGAGGAACTGCTCGGTGGGCGGGCGTTTGCCGACCTCGACCGCGCCGATCTGGCTGGATGAGTACCCGGCGCGGTGGCCGAGCTCTGCTTGGGTGAGCTGTGCCTCCTCGCGCATGCGCCGCAGCTCGGCGCCGAAAGCCGCTGTCCTGCTCTCGTTCGGATCGAGTTTGCGTGCCGCGGGCATGTCCACCTCCGCATGACTGGTCCCACACCAACCGCGCATCCAACACTCAGGAATGCGACAACCTGTCGAATGAATGGCGGTGAAAACTGTCCCACAAATTGCCGCCGAGACGCAATGCTATGGAGAGGCCACAGGGAGTCAAGAGATTCGGCAACCCCTATCCCACAGAAAATCTCGGAAACGGCGTGGCATTCGCGAGCAACAAAGAGAAAAAGCGACAAGGTGGCAACTTACGTTACTTTGCGACCGATAATCGAGAAATAGCGAGGCGAATTCGGTGATCTACCTACCAACGCTGACTGAACGTCAGGAACTCGGCGTTATCCAACTGGGGCGCAATGATCGGGCGCCGCATCTGGCGCGGGAGGCGGTCACCGCCTGGACGGGAACCACGCACCCCGCCCGGGAGATCTTGATCTTGGTGGCGTCCGAGCTGGTCACCAACGCCGTCAAACATGCTGCTCTCGACATCGACCCCAGCGGCAACCTCGACTGGGTCAAGCTCGAACTGTCTCAGGGACCGGAGTTCCTCCGACTGGTGGTGACCGATCCAGGGTCGGCTTCCTCGACACCCTCGTGCATCCCGATGCAGGCGCCGAACCTGTACGCCGAGCAGGGGCGGGGACTGGCGATCGTGGAAAACCTGTCGCGCGGGCGATGGGGAAGCCACCGGCTGCCCGCGAGTGGGCACCGTGTCGTGTGGTGCTACCTCGACCTCAGCCCTACCCCGGCGCAACTCGAAGAGCTCTTCCGCCCCTCCGCCTGACCGGCTGTTTCGGGTGCTCAGCGCCAGCCCCGCCCACCCCATGAACAGCGGGACACCTTCCTTCCTCACCACCCGCCTACCCTCGGAGTCAGCCATGCCCGAGCCCATCACCCCCGCGGTAGCCGCCCAAGCCGCCACCCACCTCACCACCCTGCAGGAACTGCTGCACAACCTCGGCCTGCACACCCGCCTGCTCACCCAGGACGAACGGCTACCACGGCTACGCGTGATCAACCCCGAAGCCACCACCCTGTCCGAGGTCATCACCGCCGAACCGGAAGAAGACCAATGGCTGTTCTGGTGGTCGTGGACAGAACCGATCACCGAAGTCGCTCATCTCGCCGCAGCAGCCGATCGCATCTGCCGCGTACTGGCCACAGCGTCCCGAGCGCCGCGAACCCCCAATCAGCGCGACACGGCCGACACTCAAACCGCCGCCCCAATGCTCCCGATGCCCCGGTCATAGCGGTCAACGGCCGGATCGCGATCTCCAGGCTCAACGCCTTCCCAAGACCTGGTGGCAGACCGGACCGCGAGAAGGTCCCGGTCAGCCACCACTCGGCGACGATCACGGCGCTTCCCCATTCGCCTGAACGTCGCCAGGGCGGTCCCTCGCCTTCCGGGACAATCGCGGAATCCAGGGCCGCGATGCGAGGGACCGCCCACCGACAGGCCTCCTCCATCTGTACTACGCATTCCCCACGCTCCGCGTCACCGCTCGAGGAGATCTGAGCAGCGCACTGGCATCACCTCAGGCTCATGGCCCGGCTTGACGGCGGTCGTCTCGTCGGGCAGGAAATTCCGGGGAATCCGGCAGTCCGCCTTGTTACGGTGCCCGTATGCGTTCTCAGCCGGCCTTGCTGCCGCGCTCGACACCGGCGGCTTCGGGGGTCTCGTCCCGTTCGATCGCCGCGTTGCTGGACCGGCTCGAAGCACAATCCGTCGAGCTCCACTCCATCATGGTCGTACGCCACGGTCACGTCGTGGCCGAAGGTTGGTGGGCGCCGTACTCGGCCGTGCGCCCGCATCTGCTCTATTCGCTGACCAAGTCGTTCACCTCGGTCGCGGTGGGGCTCGCGATCGCCGACGGGCGGCTCTCGCTGGACGACCGGGTGGTGGACGTGTTGCCCGACCACATTCCGGCCGACATCTGCGAGCAGGGACGCCGCATCACCGTGCACCACCTGCTGTCCATGACGGCCGGGCACGACACGGACAGCCTCGCCGAGGCCTGGCAGCTGGAACCGGACGACCTGGTGAAGGGCTTTATGCGCGTACCGTTCTCCGAGCCTGAGGGAACCCGGCACGCCTACGACAATGCGACCACTTTCGTCCTGGCCCGGATGGTGGAACGGGTCACCGGCCGCGGCCTGCCGGAGCTGCTCGACGACCGCCTGTTCCAGCCGATGGGCATCGACCACGCCGAATGGGATCGGGTGGCGAGCGGTGCCGCCTTCGGATTCCACGGGCTGCACCTCACGACCGAGGCCGTCGCCGCTTTCGGCGAGTTGCTGCTGCGCGGAGGCGTCTGGGGCGACCGCCGGCTCGTCCCGCGCGAATGGGTGGAACTCGCGACCAGACGGCACATCGATACCCGGCAACTCGAGGACGGCTCGGCTGACCCCGACTTTCTTTGCGGCTACGGCTACCAGTTCTGGATGTCACGTCACGGTTACCACGGTAACGGCGCGTTCGGCCAGCAATGCGTGGTCGTCCCGTCCCACGATCTCGTGGTCGTCGTGACCGCCGCCGTCGAGCAGACACACGCACTGCCCAGCGTCTTTTGGGACTGCCTGCTGCCCGGCCTGGACGACGTGGGAAGCGCCCGGGACGACGAGATCCTCGCCGATCGGCTGCGGCGGCTGTCACTCGCGCCGGTGCCGGGTTCGGCTGCCCCTTCCCGTTCCGGTGCGGCGAGGATCGTCGCCTCCGCCGAGGATTCGGCCCTGCCCGACGGAACCACGGTGGCCGTCGAGCCGGTGGACGGCGGATGGCACCTTCAGCTCGGGGCGTCCCTCAAGGTCGCCGTCGGCCACGGCGAATGGCGGGAAAGCTCGCCGCTCGGCCGCCCGGTCGTCGCCGGCGGCGCCTGGCAGGGCGACACGTTCGTCGCCGACCTCTACGTCATCACCACCCCGCACCGGGTCCGGCTGGTGCTCGACGCCGACGTGGGGACAGCGGTGGCGACCTGGAGCACCGTTCCCCTGACCGGCCCCAGCCTGGAGTTGCATCTGCGGTCGCCGCTGATGACCCGGCCCGACGTCGCCTAGCCCCGGCGCCGGGCTAGGGAATTGCCGGAACTTCCCCTCACAGCGACAGGCAAGGTGGATCACCAGATACTGGACCGCCTCACGGGCGATCCCGTGCACGGTCACGACGCCTGATGAGATGCGGGAAGATCGAGAACATGCCGATATCCATGCCATCCGCGGACCGGTGCCCCTTTTGCGACTACCTCGCCGGGTTGCACCCCGTCACCATCCTGGAACAGGGGGAGCAGGTCGCCATCCTGGTCACCCGTTGGCAGCGTGGGCAGGGGCACGTGCTGGTGATCCCGGTCGCTCACCGCCCGACGATCATGGACGTGGCCCCGGCGGAGGAGCAGCAATTGATGAACGCCGTGCGGCGGGCGGCCCGGGCCATCGCAGCCGCCTACGACCCCGGGGGCATCGCCGTCTGGCAGAACAACGGAGTGCCCGCGCACCAGACCGTCCCCCATGTTCACTTCCATGTCGCCGGCACTCTGGCCGACGGCGGTACGCGGTCGGGCGAGGTCCCTCGTCTCAACCTCGATGAGACCGACAGGATCGCCAAGCGTCTCAGCCCTCATCTCTGAGCGGGCCCGCCTGGGATGAATGCCGGGCGTTCTGAAGTGGCGACTTTACCGGGCCGACCTTTCCCGAGGCGGGGGCCGCCGCCCAATCCCGAGCCGCCGCCGTAACCGGATCCGGCGAGGGCCTTGGGGCTTCACGGCCGACCGGGCTGTCGAGTTTCCACACTCCACAGGCTGCGTCAGGTTCGTCGCCGCATATTTCGCGAATATAACGCGCGCCCGTAATTCGTAACGACGATTTCACAGCCAATCATGCTTGGCCGCGTGCCAAACGAGCTGGAGCCGGGTTTCCACACCGGCCGAACGGATGAGTTGGCTGACGCGCCTTTGCACGGTCCTGTGGCTGAGGCCGAACTGTTTGCTGATCGCGAGATCGGTGTATCCGGCGATGATCAGCGACAGCAGCCGCTGATCGTCTGGGCTGAGCGTGTTCTTGGTCGCGGGGAAGGGCACCGCACCGGCCCACACGGTTTCGAAAACCCAGTTGAGCACGTCCAGCAACGCCCCCGAGGTGATCACCAGCGCGGCCGGTTCCACGCTGGCCGACATCGACGGTACGAATGCCGCCCGTTCATCGAAGATCATCAGTTTGGTCGGCACGAAGGTCGCGATGCGCATCAGTTCGCCGTTGGCCGCCGACCAGGCCAGTTGGTGCGGATCCCCGGGTACGTCGATCATCGCGCGCTCGTACACGACCCGGTAGACGACGCCGGCGGCCATGGCCGCCTTCTGGGCCTGGTTGTCGTCCGAGAACACGATCGGCGCCTTGACCAGGCACTTGACCTCCTGCTGGGCCGAGCGTTGCAGGTGCTGCCAGCGGGCCATGACCTCGGCGGCACCGACCACGACCTCCACCACCTCACGGGAGTCGCGCAGGGCGGAACGTTCGCGATACTCCTCCATGAGGGTGGCGATGAACGTCTGCACCCGCTGGATCTCCCCGTGGCGGCGCAGCAGCGCGGGCCCGAAGGCGACGTCCGGCGCTGCGGCGACCAGCCGGTTGCCGGCCTGCCGGACGAACCCGTCCCTGACCAGGCGATCAACGACCGCGGAAACCTCCTCGGCCGGGCGCCTGAGGCGCTCGGCGAGCTCGCTCTCGCCGCTCGCGGGCAGGCGGAGCAGCGATAGATAGGCGTTTTCCTCCAGGTCGTCAAGGCCAAAAGTGCGTAACAAACGAACCTCTCCTTCGACGGCGAATCCACGGGACCTGACGTATTGCAGCCGTGTCGCAGATACGTCACGGGAGTTCCGTTGATCTACAAACTGACTTGCCTGACTATCTCTGACAGATGATCTCGCATTCATATGGTCATCTGAATCCCCGAGCCCCTCAAGGAGCATTGTGGATCGAAGCACCAGGCGATGGCGCATGACCGTCGCCGGCATCCTCGCGGCCGTGGCCTTACCCCTGGTCCCGGCGCCGGCCCTCGCCTACGACGACCCACCCGAGACCGTTCAGGCGAAGACCGAAGCCGAGGTTCTCCAGCAGCTCGACAAGGACGACAAGGCCGTCTACTGGGTCAGGCTGAAGGACCAGGCCAACCTCATCACCGCCGAACAGGCCACCGAGAAGGTGGCCAAGGCCAGGGCGGTGTACGCGGCCAAGACGGAGACGGCCAAGCGCACGCAGAAGAACCTGATCGCGCTGCTCGACCAGGCGCAGGTCGAGTACAAGCCGTTCTGGATCGTCAACATGGTCAAGGTCATCGGCGACACCGCGACCCTGGAGCGGATCGCCGAACTGCCCGAGGTCGCCGCCATCGAGGCGGACGACGCGATCGCGATCGACAAGCCCGAACCCGGCAAGAACGAGCCCACGGTCAACGCCATCGAGTGGAACGTCGCCGCCGTCAACGCGCCCAAGGTGTGGGACGAGCTGGGGGTCAAGGGCGAGGGCATCGTCGTGGCCAACCTCGACACCGGCGTCGAGCACACCCACCCAGCGGTCAGGTCCAAGTACCGAGGCCTGAACGCGGACGGCACCTACACCCACGCGTACAACTTCTACGACCCCACCGGCTCGTGCGCCGGCGGCGTCCCGTGTGACAACAACGGCCACGGAACCCACACCATGGGCACCATGGTCGGCGAGAGCGGCGCCGAGGTGATCGGCGTGGCGCCCGGCGCCAAGTGGATCGCGACCAAGGGCTGCGCCGGCAGCAGCTGCGCCCGTGAGCACCTGCTGGCCGCCGGCCAGTGGATCGCCGCGCCCACCGACGCGGGCGGGCAGAACCCCCGCCCCGATCTCGCCCCCGACGTGGTGAACAACTCCTGGGGCGCCAACGCGGTCGACCTGTGGTACACGCAGATCGTCGACTCGTGGATCGCCGCCGGGATCTTCCCGTCCTTCTCCATCGGCAACGCCGGGCCCTCCTGCGGCACCGCGGGCAGCCCCGGCGTCTACCAGCAGAGTTATGCCAGCGGCGGTTTTGACAGCACCGGCAGCGTCTACACCAGCTCCTCGCGCGGCCCCGGCGTCGACGGCGACATCAAGCCGGACATCTCCGCCCCCGCCGTGAACGTGCGTTCCAGCGTGCCCGGCGGCGGCTACGGAGCCAAGACCGGCACCTCCATGGCCGCGCCGCACACGAGCGCCACGGTGGCGCTGATCTGGTCCTACTCCCCGGCCTTGCGTGGCAACCTGGCCGAGACCCGCGCGTTGCTCGACCAGACGGCCCATGACGTCGACAACGTCACCTGCGGCGGCACGAGTGCGGACAACAACGTCTGGGGCCAGGGCAAGCTCGACGCCTACGCGGCCGTCTCCATGGCGCCGCACGGCCCGACCGGCATCCTGACCGGCAAGGTCACCTCGGGAGGCGAGCCCCTGTCCGGCGCGACGCTGGACATCGCAGGCCCGATCAAGCGCACGGTGACCACCGGCGCCACCGGCACGTACGAGGCCAAGAACCTGTCCGTGGGCGACTACACGATCACGGTCACCAAGTTCGGTTACGAGAAGGCGACGACGACCGCGACCGTCCTTGAAGACCAGACGGTCACCAAGGACACCGCGCTGACGGCCGCCCCCTCGGGCAAGGTGAGCGGCACGGTCAGGAGCCGGATCGGGGTCGCGGTCAACGCCGCCATCACAGTGACGGGAACCCCGGTCACCGCCACCACCGACGACCAGGGCAAGTACAGCCTGACCTTGCCGCTGGGCGACTACAGCCTGCAGGTCGCCTCGCCCGACGACTGCGCCGAGGGCGCGACCAAGGCGATCTCCGTCACCGGCGACATCACCACCGACGTCGATCTGCCCGACCGGCTCGACTCCTACGGCTACACCTGCACGACAGGCAAGCAGCCCTGGATCGAGGGCACCGACCTGGTCTCCCTGACCGGTGACAGCACCACGGCCGTCTTCACCCTGCCGTTCGCCTTCAACCTGTACGGCACCTCGTACACCTCCGGGCGGATCGGCACCAATGGCGCCATCGTGTTCAACGGGACCTCGCTGACCAACAGCAACGTGGCGATCCCCACCACCGCCGCGCCGAACGCCGCGCTCTACGCCCTGTGGGACGACCTCTACCTGGACGCGGACTCGGCGGTCTACACCAAACTCACCGGAACCAGCCCGCGCAGGACGTACGTGGTGGAGTACCGCGACGTCGCGTTCTACACCCCCCGTACGGCCCGGCTCTCCTTCGAGGTGCTGCTGGGTGAGGACGGCTCGATCGGCTACCGCTACAAGGACATCGACCCGGCGGTCAGCAAGGAGACCGGGTCGGAGGCCACGATCGGCATCGAGAACCACGCCGGCACCGTCGCCTTCCAGTACTCGCTGAACAAGCCCGTCCTGTCCGAAGGACTGAGCATCGACTTCAAGCCCACCAAGACCGGCATCCTGCATGGCGCGGTCACGGACGCCAACGACGGCAAGGCGGTCGCGGGCGCCACGGTGACGGTGAAGTCAGGCGGGACGGCGGTCGGCACCGCGACGACCGCCGCCGACGGCACCTACTCGGCCCAGCACCCGGCCGGGGCCTACCAGGTCGAGGTGGCGGCGCCGCACTACGAGAGCACGACCAAGACGGTCACCCTGGAGGGCGCCGGGGTGAGCGAGGCCTCGGCCGCGCTGCGCACCGGCGCGGTGGCCGCATCGCTCGACACCCTTGAAGCGGTGGTCCCGGTCCTGCAAACCAGGACCAGGACGCTGGAACTCAGCAACCCCGGACTGAGCACCGCCTTCACCGTCGAAGGCGCAACCCCATGGCTGAGCGTCACCCCGGCCACCGGGAACCTGGCCACCGGCGGCAAGACCAAGCTGACCTTCAGGATCGACACCTCCGCCGCCGAGCGGGGCACGGTCCTGGAGACGACGCTGAAGGTCACCTCGGAAAGCGGCAGGACACCGACGATCAGCGTTCCCGTCAAGGTCGTCGTGCCGGCTTACCAGGCCGCCATCGACTCGGCCTCGAACACCTCCAGCGTGGACGAGGCCGGTGACACCTGGTACCAGGATCGGGCCTACTCCGCCGCCACCGGGGTCGGCTACCTCGGCACCGCCTCCACCAAGTCCACCAGCCGCACCATCGCGGGCACCGACAACCAGGCGGTCTACCGCAACAACCGGCAGGGCATGTACGAGTACCGCTTCGACAACGTGCCGAACGGCACCTACAGCGTCGAGCTGGGCTTCGCCGAGGTCGAGTCGATCAAGGCGAACAAGCGCGTCTTCGACGTCATGATCGAGGATGCCGAGGTGTTGCCCAACCTCGACATCGCGCTGAAGGCAGGCACGTACGCCGCGCACAAGCGCACCTTCACCACAGAAGTCACCGACGGCCAGCTCAACGTGCGCTTCGTCAGCAGCTTGGGCAAGCCGCTGATCAACGCGATCAGGGTCACCGAGCGGCCCGACATGTAGGCCCTCATCAGTGATCGGCCGGGGTCCCGTTCCGGGGCCTCGGCCTTCTGGTGGAGTTTTCGGCGCCCACAGCAGCGCGGCCGTGGGCGTCTGGTCAGGGGCAGGGCTGGTCGGCGCCGGTCACGGCGACCGCCGACCAGGCGGCCTGCACAGCGCGGTACTCGGTTCCGCACTGCCCGTAGAGTTCGGTCGCCGCTTCGAGCATCCCGGCGCGCGCGCCGGCGTAGTTCGTCGATGAGGTCCATTGCGTGGTCAGCGCGTGGAACCACAGGCGGGCGGCGGTGTCGCGGCCGATGCCGGTGACGGTGGAACCGTCGCAGGTCGGGCTGTCGCCCCAGGCCGATGGGCCGCTGCCGTTGGCGAGCAGGAAGAAGGCGTGATTGCCGACACCTGAGGAGCGGTGCACGTTCAGGCTGCCGACGTTGGGCGACCAGCAGTCGGCGGACACACCGTCCTTGCTGGGCCGGTCCATGTAGCGCAGCGGCGCGGCCTTCCACACCTTCTCGCCCACCAGGTAGTCGGGCGCATCGTTGGGGTTGGCGGCGAAGAACTCCACCAGGTTGCCGACGATGTCGGAGGTGGCCTCGTTGAGCCCGCCGGACTCGCCGGTGTACCAGAGCTTGGCGGTGCGCGAGATCACCTGGTGGGTGGCCTCGTGCGCCACCACGTCGAGGGAGGTGTAGGAGTTGGTGGTGACCCCGTTGCCGTCGCCGAAGCGCATGCAGTAGCACTGCGCGCTCCAGTAGGCGTTGGACAGCTTGTCGCCCTCGTGCACCCCGGCGTTCAAAGTCATCGGCCCATCCGAGAACTCGGAGTTCCGGACGAGGGTGAAGTCGAAGGTCTGCTTGTAGAAGTCATAGGTCACCGCGGTGCCCCACTGCACGTCCACGCCGGCCGTCTGCGGATTGCTCGGCTTGCCGTCGGCCCAGTCGCCGTCGGTGTCGGTGAAGTACCGCATGGTGTCGACGTCGTAGGTGCCGAAGGTGCCGCGCGTCGGATCCTTCAGAACCTTGTTGGTCGAGGTGCCGGCAGGGGTGGTGGTGAGCGGTACGTCGCCGGAGTGGAAGCCGTGACCGGTGTCGGCCTGCACGTCGTCGTAGGTGGTGCGCACCGCGCCCGTCGCGGCGTCCACGAGCACGTGCAGGGCCGTGGGCAGACCGTCCGGCCGAGTGCCGGTGACGAGCACGTCCCAGGCCAGCGCGGGTACGCGGGCCGCGGCGGTGTCGCCGATCCCCTCGATCACCAGCCGCGGTGACCCGCTCGGCTGGTACGGGAAGCTCTTGGCCGCGATCGCCACGGCGGCCTGGCCGGACACCCGGGGCGTGGTGGACAGGGTGCTCAGCGTCGAGAGGGTACGGCTTTCCGCAGCCCCGTCCCCGTGCGTGATGACGTCCCCGCCGAGCACGGGTAATCCCTGGTAGGTGCGCTCGTAGTGGGTGTGCTTGACACCGTCGGGGCCGGTGACGGTGCGTAAGGCGTGCAGTTCCTCGCCCGGAGCCGCATACGCGGGTGGTGGGACGGCCGCCAGGCCCGCCAGCATGACACCCGTCACCACAATGCTGAATAACCGCATATTTCCTCCGATCGCTCACCCAGGTGGGATGTACGGCGACACGCCGAATGGCGGTCAAGGTCCGTAATGCGAGATCTTGCCGCCACCATGACCACGGGTCAAGATCCTTCCCAGGAGCGTGGTCGCCGCGACGGTCACGTTCGTCCGGCCCCGCGACAGCGTGATCGCGCGGGTCCTACGATCTTTTCGCAGCCATCGTTTCCCGGAGAGGACCTCACTTGTTCGACGCCGACGTGCACGCCTACCTTCGTTCGGCCGCCGGAGACCAGGCGCACCGGGTCGGACCGTTTGTGATCCGGTTCGACGAGCACGATGACGCGCCGCCGTTCAACTACGCCATCCCCGACGACGGCGCCTCCCCCACCAAGGACGACCTCGCCACGCTCGTCGCGGCGTTCCGCGAGCGGGCCAGGACCCCGAGGTTGGAGTACGTGCCGCAGGGGGCGCCGACCCTGGAGGACGCGCTGCTGGCGGCCGGGTTCACCGCGGAGGGGCGCTACCCGCTCCTGGTGTGCCCGCCGCAGGACGTGGTGGAGGCCCCCGTGGATCCCGCCGTACGGGTGGCGCTGGTGACCGATGACCCCGGGCTATGGAAGGTCGCCGGGGTGATGAACGCGGCGTTCGAGGCGCCGGAGGCAACCGAGCACGACGTCGCGCGGCTGCGGCGGGTCCTGGATCGCGGCGGGCTGGTGGCCGCCGCCGTGGACACCGCGACCGGCGAGGTCGTCGGCGCGGGTCAGCTCGGCGGCCCGCAGGCCGGGGTCGCCGAGGTGGCGGGCATCGCGGTACGCGTGTCACACCGGCGGCGCGGCATCGCGGGCGCGGTCACGGCCCTGCTGACCAGGGCGGGCGCCGAGGCAGGCATCACCACCCCGTTCCTGACCCCGGGTGACGATGCGGCGGGCCGGGTCTACGCCCGCGTCGGCTACCGCAAGGTCGGCGAGATGCTGCACATCTGCCTGCCCAAGTCTCGGGAGAGCGGGACGGCGGCGTAGGGCGAACGCGGTGGGGCGGCCCTGAGCAGGGGCTCTTCCGCCGTGATCGCCCGCAGCTAGACATTTTCCAACAAATGGCAACTTGGGCGAATTGTGCAGAATTATCGCCCATTTCTCGTTAGTTACTCGCGAGTTGCGAACAAAGCTCGCAATCCTCCCCGAGCACAATTCCTGTGGAATCCGGTTCGAGTTGCGAGTACCGGCCTAAAAGGTGAATCATCTTCCCGTTGCACCCGTACCCACCCGGGAGGGGAAATGCATTCTAGCCGCACGCCCGAGTGGCCGGCCGGCACGCTGATGGCCGGTCTCGACCAGAGCGCCGGCCGCGAGCTGCTCGCGCTCGGCACTCCCGTGCGACTGCCCGCCGGCAAGGTCCTCATCAGGCAGTGCGACGAGGACGACCGGCGCGTCTTCCTGCTGCATTCGGCCGGCGCGCACACCGCCCTGGTGAAGGTCACAGCCGGCCTGGCCAACGGCGCGGAGTCCCTGCTGGGCATCCGGGTGAGCGGTGACGTGGTGGGCGAGATGGCCGCCCTGTGCCACGGGCCGCGGTCGGCGACGGTCACACTGTGCTCCGACGCCGTCGTCCACGAGATCCCCGGGCGGGCCTTCCAGGCGTTCCTGGAGCGGCGGCCCGCCGCCGGGATCGCGGTCACCGCCATGGTCGCCGACCGCCTCAACTGGGCAAACCGCCGCAGGGTGGACATGGCCGGCTACGACGTCGCCACCCACCTGCGCGCGGTGCTCGCGGAGATGGTCGAACGCCATGGCCGGCCCACCGCGGAGGGCTACGACCTCGGCGTCAGCCTCACCCAGGCCGAGCTGGGCCGCCTCATCGGAGCCCGACAGGACGCCATCGGCAAGGCCATGCGCTGCCTGAGCAGGAGCGGTCTGGTCAAAACCACATACAAACGGGTGATAGTCCCCAATCCCGATCAATTGCGCCTTCAGCCGACAAACGACTGAAGACGTATTGGTACGGCATTTCTCGGCGGACCGCGTGCAAGGCTGTCGCATCTTCTGAAGCAATTCTCCATGGAGAACGATATGACGATAAATACTGCCCGACACTGGCTGCTGGCCATCGACGTCGTCGGCTACGGCAAAGGGGACGACCAACGCCACCGCAGCATTCAGCGCGTCCTTCTCGAGCTCCTGAACGAGGCGGCCGACGCGGCCGTCCTGCACCGCAAGCGCTGGACCATCCAGTCCACGGGCGACGGCGAGCTGGCCATCATCCCCCTCACCGAGTCCGAGCGGCGCCTGGTCGACGAGTTCATCCGGCACCTCGACCGGCTGCTCACCCAGCACAACGCCTGGCACATCGAGGCGGCCCGGCTGCGGCTGCGGGTGGCCGTCCACGTGGGCGTGGTCGGCCCCGGCGACAACGGATACACCGGCCAGGCGGTCGTGCAGGTCAAGCGGCTGCTCGAGTGCGGGGCGCTCAGGAAGGCGGTCGAGGCGGCCCCGGAAGCGAACATCGTGCTCGTCGTCTCCGACGAGATCCACCGCGGGATGATCAGCCAGGGCTATACCACGTACCGGTCCGACGACTTCCGGCGTGTGCGCGTGGGGCTGAAGGAGTATCGGGGACAGGCCTGGATCCACGTGGTCGCCGGCAAGGCCACCACCTCCGGCTACCACCAGGGGACGTCGTGAACGACTCCGTGCTGTCCGCCCTGGCCACATCGCTCTGGTCCGCCCTCGTGCACGGCGACCTCGACGAGCCCGGCCCGCACGGGAGCTTCGGCGGGCCCGGATCGGATGGAGCCGAGCGCTCGGTTCGGGTTCGTGGCGAGCAGGTGGGCGATGAGTCCGCTCAGTCGCTCGGCCTGCTCTGGGCAAGGCTGTGTGCCCGTCGCGAGCGCCGGGGCCACCACGGGCTGCCCGCCAACCGCGAGGAACTCTATCTGAGCCTCCTGGAACTGCTGCTCGACGACAGCGTGGCCTGCGAGCTCGTCACGCGGATCAGCGTGCCCGCCGATCAGTAGACGCGCCCGCCCCGCGCGTCGGGCACGCTCGATCAGTGGATGCGGCGGCCTTGTGCGTCGGGTATGCCTGACTTGCGCAGGAAGTAGGTGTTGATCTGATCGCGCCACTCCCCTGCGCACCGGACCTGCTCGTCGAGTCGTTCCTTGACCCGGGCGTGCAGGTCCGCGTCTACGCTGCCCGCGAGCTTGTCCCACAGCAGCCGCGTCTGGGCCGCCTCCTCGGCCCCGGCGAAGTGGGTGTCGTAGATGTGCTGGATGAGGGTCGATCCGTTGCGCAGCACGTGCCCGTATGGGACGTGGTGGAAGAAGAGCAGCAGTTCGTCGGGGCAGTCGGCGAGCGACTCGTACACCTGTGACCAGGGCGGTGGGTACTGGCCGGTAAAGCCGGTGCCGGTGGCGCGGGTGCGGTCCACGCCGACGCCGTCCCGGTCGGCGAAGTGGTAGGTGCCCCAGGGGGTGTACTCGTAGCCGTCCACGTCGGGGCCGTAGTGGTGGCCGGGCCGGACCATGAAGCCGACGCCGAGCGGCGCGGTGTAGCGCTCGTAGGTGCGCCAGGAGCCGTCCATCATCGCGTGCAGGGTTCGCCGCGGCTCGTCGCCGGCCGGGGCGAAGGTGAGGTCGATCCACTCGTCGAGGACGGCGGCGGGGTCCAGGTGGGGGTTCCAGGCGAGGCGGCCGAAGGCGTACAGGTTGGCCTGGGCGAGGGGGTGGCCGGTCCAGTACGGGTCGTCGCCGACGTTGGAGACCGCGACGATGTCGGAGGCGAGGGCGGCGACGTCGCGTCCGTCGTCGCCCCAGAAGCGGAAGCCGAGTACGTCGGACCACATCGGGGCCAGGTAGCACACGTGGCGCTGCTGGCCGGTGTACTCCTGTGTCACCTGGAGCTCGACCGCCAGGCGGGTCCTGGGCATGGCGGCGATCACGGGTGAGACCGGCTCGCGCACCTGAAAGTCGATGGGGCCGTATTTGACCTGGAGGACGGCGTTGTCGCGGAAGAGGCCGTCGAGCGGGGCGAAGTGGTCGAAGGCCGCGCGGGCGCGGTCGGTCGTGCGGTCGCGCCAGTCCTGGCGGTGGTTGTAGACGAAGGCGCGCCAGTGGACGACCCCGCCGAACGGCGCCAGGGCGTCGGCGAGCAGGTTCGCGCCGTCGGCGTGGCTGCGTCCGTAGGCGAAGGGGCCGGGCTGCCCCTCGGAGTCGGCTTTCACGACATATCCGCCAAAGTCGGGGATTGTGGCGTACACCTGCTCCGTCGTCTCCCGCCACCACGCCCGCACGTCCGCGTCAAGCGGATCGGCCGTCGGCAGCCCGCCGAGGGCGATGGGCGAGGCGAAGGTGACCGACAGGTGCACGCGGATGCCGTACGGACGCAACACGTCGGCGACGGCCGCCACGTCCCCGAGGCGATCCGTCAGCAGGTGGGCCTCGGTGGCGTGCACGTTGACGTTGTTGACCGCCACCGCGTTGACGCCGCAGGCGGCCAGCAGCCGTCCGTAGGCGCGCACCCGGTCCAGGTCGCGCGGCGCGCCGTCCGCCCAGAAGATCGACCCGCCCGAGTAACCGCGCTCGACCTGGCCCATCACAGGGTGCACGTCGATGTTGTCCCAGTGGTCGAGCATGCGCCGGTGCACGGCGGGCCGGTGGTGCTCAGTCGTTCGCGGGGCCGTGAAGGCCGGCTCGCCGAGGCGGACCACGTGGAAGAAGCCGTACAGCAGGCCGGTCGGGTCGTCTGCGAGGACGACCGTGACGCCGTCGCGGCGGGCCAGCAGATAGGACTGCTCGCCGATCGCGCCTTCGTGCCCGGCCAGGGCCGCCCGCGCGGCGGCGGGCAGGGGCTCCGCCGTGGTGAGGGCGAGCACCAAATCGGCTTCCTCCCCCACGTCGGCCAGGCGACCACCGTGACGAGCGCAGGCGTGGACGACCTCGTCGCGGACGACGCCCGCGCCGGGCGCGAAGACGCGGCGGGAGCCGACTGCCGAGAAGGCCAGAGGCGGCAGCCAGGCGGCGTGCGCGCCGGTCGGTTCAGGGATGGTCACGGGTGAACTTCTCCTGGATTTCGACGATCATCGGACGGCAGTTCCGCAGCAACATCGCCACCAGCGCGAACGCCGCCAGCGCCAGCACCGCCTCCGAGGTGTACAGCGTGATGCCGGCGGCCACGACGAGCAGGCAGAGGTTGCCCACGGTGGCGCCGGGAGTGCGGAGGAGGAAGTAGGAGGCCAGCCGGGCGACGTCCGACGGCCGGAACTCGTACAGGGAGCTGATGACCAGGGCGTTGGCGGCCCAGAGCGTGGCCCCCACCGCGATCACGACGAGCAGCACCGCCCACCAGCCGGGCACGCCGGCGGCGCCGAAGTTGGCAAGGTTCGTCCCGATGACGGCCAGGCCGGCCAGCCATGGAACCCAGATCTTCAGCACGCCGCGCACATTGGCCCGGTAGCCGCGCAGGAACGCCGCCGCCGGCGACAGGTCGCCCAGGTCGCGGCGGCGGTGGTGGAGCGCGTACACCGCCGCGGAGATCGCCGGGCCGAGCGGGAGCGCGCACAGCGCCACGAGCGGCACGTTGCTGGCGTCGTGGTCGAGCAGGATAAGGCCGACCAGGCCGGGCAGGGTGGTGGCCAGCAGCAGGAGCTCGACCACGAGCCAGGTGTAGATCAGGGCGGCGGCGCGCGAGAGCGGCCCTTGGCCGAAGCGGCCCGCGGCGCTCACATCGGTCATCGCCCTTCTCCGGTAGTCCGTCTCACGAAGTGCCGTAGTCCGTGCCCCCGGAGGTGCCGGAAGCCGATCTCCCGCTGGGCCGGCGCCGGCGCGAAGCGGCCGGTGCCGACGCGGAACCGCCAGGCGTCGGACAGCCGCCCCGAGTTCTGTCCGGGGACACGGATGCGCATCAGCCGTGTTCCTTCTTGAAGCGCTCGTAGGCGGTGTTGATGAGGTTTATGTAGGAGCCCATGTTCTTGCCTTCGAGCTCCTTGACGTAGGCGTCCCATTCGCCGAGGTCGCGCTCGCCGAGGATGAACTTGAGCGTGTTCTGGGTGACGTAGTCCTCCAGCGGCGTCTCCCACAGTGTCGCCTGCTCGCGCTCGTCGGCGTTGAACGGGCGCGGCGGGTCGACGGGCAGCGCCTTCCTGGCCTTCATCACCTTCTGGAACTCCAGCTCCTCCTCCGAGAACGTGGACTCCAGGAGCTTGGTGCTGCCGCCGTAGGCGAACACGCCGTTGCCGAAGCCGAAGTCCTTCTGCAGGTGCTTGGGCGCGCCGGGGTTGAGGGCGACGTAGTCGACGTCCTTGGCCAGCTTGTAGTTTCCTGAGGCGTCCTTGGTGAAGGTGACGCCTTCGACGCCCCACTTGGCGAACTCCAGGCCCGCGTCGGAGTACCAGAGCCAGTCGATGAACTGCATCATGGCGACGAAGTTCTTGTTCTCCAGGGCCTTCTTGGAGATCATGATGCCGTTCTCGAGGCGGGTGCCGACCTTGACCTCGCCGAGCGGGCCGACCGGCACCGGGATCTTGACGATCTTGGCGTCGGGGTTCGTCTTCTCAAGCTGCGACCGGTATTCGTTGACCAGCGTCTGCGCGTTGGTGCTGATCACGAAGGACTTTCCGGCGGTGAACTTGGCCTTGGCGGTGTCGTCGCTCTGGGTGAAGCTCTCGGGGTCGAGCAGTTTCTCCTTCACGAGCTTGTTGAGGTAGACCAGCATCTGCTTGTACTGCTCCATGGCGCCGGTGAAGACGTACTTCCCGGTGGCGGTGTCGAACGTCGCGTTGTGGTAGTCCCAGCCGCCCTGGGTGCCGTACGCCTGGCCGACCATCTTGAGCAGGTTGCCGCCCGCCGTCGGGATGCCCCACCGGTCGGTCATCGGGTACAGGTCGGGGTGTTCCGCCTTCATCGCCTTGAGCACGGTGTAGAGGTCCTCCCAGGTCTTGGGGACCTCCAGCTTGAGCTTTTCCAGGATGTCGGTCCTGACCGCCAGCGAGTAGTCGATCCAGATCTCCTCGTGCAGGCCGGGCAGCAAGTAGTAGCGGCCGTCGGCCTGCATGAGCTCCTTCAGGTCACCCTCCAGGTTCCACTTGGCGATCTTGTCCTTGAAGTTCGGCATCAGGTCGACGTACTCGCTGACCGCCAGGATCGCGCCGGAGGCGACGAACGGCTCCTCCTGAGGCGTGTAGGTCTTGGGGATGATGAACGGGGCGTCGCCGGCGCCGATCAGCAGGGCGCGCTTCTGCTCGTAGTCGCTCAGCGGCACCACGACCGGCTTGAACGTGACATTGGTGCGCTTGTTGAGCTCGGTCCAGAACAGCCAGTCGTTCTTGATCGGGTAGAACGGGTGGTTGTTGTACAGGACGTCGAACGAGAGCGGCTCAGTCGCCTTGAACTGCTGGTTGACGCCGTAGTTGGCCATCGCGCCCGCTTTGTTCGACGTCAGGTCCTGGGCGCCCTTCTTCGCGGCTTCGTCCTCGCCGCAGCCGGCGGCCAGGAAGGTCAGCGCACCCAGGCCGACGAGGGCCTGACGACGGGATATTTCGCGCATCGGGGGGTTCCTTTCGAAATGGGGAGGGCTAGCCCTTGACCGCGCCGAGCATGACGCCGGAGACGAAGTACCGCTGGACGAACGGGTAGACCGCCAGGATGGGCAGGACCGTCAGCACGATCGTCACCGACTGGATGTTGGCGGCCGCCTGCGTCACCTCGGAGGCCGCCGCGCCGGCGGCCTCGGCGCCGGTGGCCCCGGCGATGAGATTGCGCAGGTAGACCGTCACCGGGAAGAGTTCTGACTCGTTCATATAGAGAAACGCCGCGAACCATGAGTTCCAGAACGAGACGGCGTAGAAGAGCACCATCGTGGCGATCACCGCCTTCGACAGCGGCAGCACGACCCGCCACAGGATGCCGTAGGTGTTGAGGCCGTCGATGGCGGCGGCCTCCTCCAGTTCGTGCGGCAGGCTCTCGAAGAACGCCTTCATGACCAGCAGGTTGAAGACGTTGATGGCATTGGGCAGGACGATGGCCCAGATGCTGTTCTTCAGCCCGAGGCTGGTGATCAGGACGTAGTTGGGGATCAGCCCGCCGGAGAAGAACATGGTGAACAGGGCGATGCCCACCAGGGTGTTGCGGCCTTTGAGGCGCTTCTTCGACAGGACGTAGGCGTAACAGGTGGTCAGCACGATCGAGATGATCGTGGCGACGACCGTGTAGATCACCGTGTTGCGGTAGTTGATCCAGAACATCGGGTCCGAGGCCACGATCCTGTAGGTCGTGAGGTTGAACCCGCGCGGGATGAGGTTGACCTCGCCCGAGATGATGTAGCGCTCTTCGCTGAACGACCGGGCGATGATGTTGATGAAGGGGTAGAGCGTCACGGCCACGACACCGGTCAGGATGATGCCGTTGACGACCTGGAAGAGGCGGTAGCCCCTGCTCGTGCCGAGTGTCACCACAGGCTCGTCCCAACTGTGCGACGGGAGACCAGGTTCGCCGACAGGACGAGGATCAGGCCGATGACGGCCTCGAACAGCCCGATCGCCGCGGCGTAGCTGAAGTTGCTGGAGACCACGCCCATCCGGTACAGATACGTGGAGATCACGTCGGCCGTCGGATACGTCAGCGGGTTGTAAAGCAGCAGGACCTTCTCGAAGCCGACGGCCATGAACGTCCCGATGTTGAGGATCAGCAGGGTGACGATCGTGGGCCTGATGCCGGGGAGCGTCACATGCCAGGTCTGCCGCCAGCGGCTGGCGCCGTCCATGCGGGCCGCCTCGTACAGGCTGTCGTCGATGGTGGTGAGCGCGGCCAGGTAGAGGATCGTGCCCCAGCCCACGGTCTGCCAGATCTCGGAGGAGACGTAGATCGTGCGGAACCAGTCGGGCTGCTGCAGGAAGGTGACGGGGTCGTTGCCGAGCACCTTCACCATCTGGTTGATGGGCCCGTCGATGGAGAGCATCTGCATGGTGATCGCGGCCACGATCACGATCGACAGGAAGTGCGGCAGGTAGGACACCGACTGGACGAAGCGTTTGAGCAGGCGGTTCTTGACCTCGTTCAGCAGCAGCGCCAGCATGATCGGCAGCGGGAAGCAGAACAGCAGGGTCAGCGTGCCCAGCACCAGGGTGTTGGTGAAGACGTTCCAGAACGTGGGGTCGCTGAGGAACATCCGCACGTAACGCAGGCCCACCCACGACTCGCCCAGCACGCTTCCGCCCGGCTCGAAGCGGCGGAAGGCGATGATGTTGCCGATCATGGGCACGTACCGGAAGATCGCGAAGAACAGCAGCGGGAGGATCGCCAGCGAATAGAGCTGCCAGTCGCGGCGGAACGCGCCCCTCCAGCCACCGGGGCGGCGGCGGGCGCCGCGTTGGGGTCGCCCGCGCGCGGGCGGCGCCGCGGTCTGAGTTGTGCTCATCCTCCTACCTCCGGTTCTATGCGGGTCAGCGGCAGCAGCCGTCTGTCGTGGCCGATCTCGCGCTCGGCGCCGACCAGGCGCAGCGGCAGGGCGGCCGTCACGTCCGCGCTGGATCGGCAGAAGCGCAGTTCGACGTCGCCCGGCTCGACGATGCGCCGGCCGCGCAGCCCGGTGAACGAGGTGAGGTCGGCCGGGACCTCGAACGTCACGCGCGCGGCCCGGCCCGGTTCCAGGGGGACGCGGGCGTAACCGATCAGGCGCGCCACAGGCCGCGTCGTCTGCGCGACCGGGTCGTGCAGGTAGAGCTGGACGGTCTCGGTGCCGGCCCGCTCGCCGGTGTTGCGGACGGTGATCTCGACGCTCGCCTCACCGTCGACCGGCCACTCGGCCGGCCCGCGCACGGCCGCGTCACTCCACTCGAAGGTGGTGTAGCTCAGGCCGTGCCCGAAGGGGAAGGCGGGGGTCGGGTCGATGGACGACACATCCGTGGGGCCCCCGAGCGGCGGCGTCAGGTACGTCGAGGGCAGGCCGCCGGCGCCGCGCGGGACGCTGACCGGCAGGCGGCCCGACGGGTTCACCGCGCCAGTGAGCACCTCGGCCAGCGCCTGGCCGCCGCGCTGGCCGGGGAAGAAGCCGTAGAGCACGGCCGCGGCGGCGTCGAACTCGGCGCCCAGCGCGTACGGGCGGCCCGCGAGCAGCACCAGCACCACGGGGGTGCCGGTGGCCAGCACCGCGCGGACGAGGTCGGCCTGCACGCCCGGCAGGCGCAGGTCGGCGGCGTCGCAGCCCTCGCCGGAGGTGCCGCGGCCGAACAGGCCCGCCCGGTCGCCGACGGCCAGCACGCACACGTCGCTGCCCGCCGCCGCGGCGACCGCCGCCTCGATGCCCGAGGTGTCGTCGCCGGTGATGTCGCAGCCCCGCTCGTAGGCGAGGTCGGGGACGAGCGCGCCGAGCGCCTGGCGCAGCGACGGGATGTCCACGCCGAGCCCGTGCTCGGGGTGCGGGCCGACGTGGGTGGGGAAGGCGTAGCAGCCGAGCATCGCCATCGGGTCGTCGGCGACCGGGCCCACGAGCGCGACCCGCCGGCCTGCGGGCAGCGGCAGGATGCCGCCGGTGTTGCGCAGCAGCACCACGGACTGCCTGGCCAGGCGGAGCGCGAGGGCCTGGCTGTCGGCGTCGTCGAGGCGGACCTGCTCGGCGTCGCCGGGCAGGGGCCGGAAGTCCGCGTCGAGCAGGCCGAGTTCGGCCTTCTGGGCCAGCACGCGGCGCAGGGCGCGGTCGATCAGCGCCTCCTCGACCTCTCCCGCCTTGACCGCCTCGATCAGGGGGGTGCCGAACGTGTCGACCGTGGGCAGTTCCACGTCGATCCCGGCGCGCAGGGCAAGTGCGGCCGCGCCCGCCGCGTCGGCGGCCACGCGGTGCAGCCGCTCCAGGAACCGGATCGCGAAGTAGTCGGCGACCAGCGTGCCTTGGAAGCCCCATTCCTCCCGTAGCAGCCCGGTGAGCAGGCTCTCGTCGGCGGCGGCGGGGACGCCGTCGATCTCGGTGTAGGAGTGCATGACCGACCGGGCGCCGCCCAGGCGCAGCGCCATCTCGAACGGCGGCAGGATCACGTCGGCCAGTTCCCTGCGGCCCATGGCCACGGGCGCGTGGTTGCGTCCGCCGCGGGAGGCGGAGTAGCCGGCGAAGTGCTTCAGCGTGGCGACGACTCCGGCGCTCTCGATGCCGCGCACGTAGGCCGCGCCGAGGGTCCCGACCAGGTACGGGTCCTCGCCGATCGTCTCCTCGGTTCGGCCCCAGCGGTAGTCGCGGGTGACGTCGAGGACGGGCGCCAGCCCCTGGTGGATGCCGGCGGCGCGCATCGAGCGGCCGATCCGCCCGGCCATCTCCTCGATCAGTTCGGGATCGAAGCAGGCGCCCCAGCTCAGCGGCGCCGGGTACACCGTGGCCCCCCAGGCGGCGAAGCCGGTCAGGCACTCCTCGTGGACCTGCGCCGGGATCCCGAAGCGGCTGGTCGCCACGATCTCCTTCTGGGAGGCGACCAGCGAGCGGGCTCCGGCGACGGGGTCGACCGGCGCGGTCCCGAACGGGCGGGTGAGCTGCCCGAGCCCGTTGGCGATGACCGAGCCCCACTCCACGCTGTTCATGTCGGACTGGTGCGGGGCGACGCCTCCCCCTGAGGCGTCGGCGCCGACCCAGACTCCGACGAGTTGGGCGATCTTCTCTTCCAGCGTCATGAGCGGGATGAGCGCCTCGGCCCGTTCGGCGGGCGACAATCGGGTGTCCCGCCACGGCACCGACTCCGGGCTCGTGTCGATTGGTACCTGGCGACTCATGCCATCCCTTCGGCTGGTGCCCGGCGCCCGTCGCGCGCTGCCGACGGGCAGCGTTACGCTACCGTGACGCCGAAACTTTCAAAAAGATCCGCTTAATATTGCGGCAACATAGGGGGGACCGTCAGACGTGTCAAGAGCTCTGCCAACTGCTATGTTGCCAGTCCGTCCGGCGACGGTTCCGCTGATCCCGGCGCCAACATGAGCACCATCCGACACTAAACTTGCCCGAAAGTTTCGGAAACTAATATGAGACCCCGATGACAACTTCCCGCCCAGCCGTCGCCCGCCGCTCGGCCACGATCGCGACCATCGCCGAAGAGGTCGGCGTGTCCGCGGCGACCGTCTCCAAGGTCCTCAACGGCCACCCCGACGTCGCGCGGGAAACCCGGGCGCGCGTGGAGGACAGCCTTGAGCGCCACCGCTACCGCCGCCGCGCCAAGCGGCAGCCGGCCGAGACGGCGCAGCTCCACCTGGTCTTCCACGAGTGGGACTCCGTGTGGGCGATGGAGATCATGCGCGGCGTCGAGGCCGTGGCCGCCACCGCGAAGGTCGACCTGGTGCTCTCGCAGCTCGGGGGCAGGCACCGGCCGTCGGAGGAGTGGCTGAACGGCGTGCTCGGCCGCCGCCCCGTCGGCGTGCTGTTCGTGTTGTGCGGCCTGACGCAGGCCCAGCAGCAGAAACTGCGGCGCCGGCACATCCCCTTCGTGGTGGTCGACCAGGACAGCGCGACGTCGGCGTCGGTGCCGACCGTCGGCTCCAACAACTGGGACGGCGGCCTGCTGGCCACCCGCCACCTGGTGGAGCTGGGCCATCGCCGGATCGCGGTCATCTCGGGGCCGCAGGACGTGCTGTGCAGCAGAGCCCGCGTGGCCGGCTTCCAGTTCGCGCACGACGAGGCGGGGCTGACGGTCGATCCCGGCCTGGTGCGCTACGGCAACTTCCAGGTCGACGCCGGCTACGAGCACGGCATGGAACTGCTGACCCGCGCCGACCGGCCGACCGCGATCTTCGCCGGCTCCGACATGCAGGCCATGGGCGTGCTGCGGGCGGCCCGCCGCCTCGGCCTGGACGTGCCCGGCGACCTGTCGGTGATCGGCTACGACAACCTGCCCGTGGCCGCGTGGATCGACCCCGCCCTGACCACCGTGAACCAGCCCCTGCGCGACATGGCGGGCATCGCCGCCCAGATGCTGCTGGACCTGTCTCGCGGCGTGGACCTGGCGACGAGCCGGATCGACCTGGTGAACGAGCTGGTCGTCCGCGAGAGCACCGCCCCACCGGGCTGAGAGGTTTATTCCACGTCTACGCTCTCTCTGTCAAGATCGAGTTTGACCGAAGGGAGCTAGAGGTGGCAATGGCCGACGCCGGCATCCGGCGATTAATCGTGGACTCCGGAGAACCCCGGCAGTGGGTGTCTCCGCGCGGTGACCTGGTTACCGCGCTGCTCGGCGTGTGGTTCGGCGTCGGGTTGATGATCGACGCCTGGGCGCACACGAGCCGGAGCGAGCTGGAGACCTTCTTCACGCCGTGGCACGCGGTGTTCTACTCGGGGTTCGTCGTCGTGTCCGGCTGGATCTGCTGGCAGGTCTGGCGCAACGTCAGGACCGGACGGCAAGGGCTCGCGGCGGTGCCCATGGGCTACCTGGCCGGACTGCTGGCGATCCCCGCGTTCGCCGCCTTCGGCTTCGCCGACCTGACCTGGCACACCGTCCTCGGCATCGAGACGGAGCTCGACATCCTGTTCAGCCCGTCGCACCTGGGGCTGGTCACGACGATGCTGCTCATCATCACCTCGCCGGTGCGCTCCGCCTGGAGCGCACCCGACGTGGGCGAGCGGCCGTCGCTCGGCAGGCTGCTGCCCGCGCTCATCGGGCTGGCGTTCGCGACCACGCTGGTGTCGCTGTTCCTGTCCTACGGCGACGCCCTGCAGTACGGCCCGCGTACCGTCGTCGAGGCCTTCTCCAGCGTGGAGGGGACCTCGCGCCCGGCGCACCTGGCCACCGCCATGGTGGTCTCCAACGTCGTCCTGCTCTCCCCCGTGCTGCTGATGGTGCGCCGCTGGCGCCTGCCGTTCGGCGCCGTGACCATCATGTACGCGCTGGCGGTGCTGATGCCGGGCGCGCAGACGGAGTTCACCAACGTGCCGATCCTGCTGGCGATCGTGGTCGGCGGCCTGGCCGGTGACCTGCTGATCCTGTGGCTGAAGCCGTCCGCGGACCGGCCGAAGGCCTACTGGGCCTTCGGCGCGCTGTCGGCGCTGATCACCTGGTCGCTCTACATCGGGGTCGCCTCGGCCACGGGCGGCGGCCTGCCCGCGGTGCCCGAGCTGTGGACCGGCGCGCCGGTCGTCGCCGGGCTGATCGGCCTGGTGCTGGCGGCGCTGTTCCTGCCCAACGCCCGCCGGGCATGACCGAGCTTGTCGAGGTCATCAATAAGCAAGGAAACATGGGCCCGACGAAGGAGGGTTCATGACCGAGCTTGTCGAGGTCATCAATAAGCAAGGAAACATGGGCCCGGCGAAGGAGGGTTCATGATCCTGCGCGTCGTCGTCCTCGTCGTCTTCCTGGTGGTGGCGAGCGCCGCCCCGGCGGCCGCGCACAACGTGACGGCCGGTGCGGACCTGCGGATCGCGCAGACGATCGCGGGCACGGAGCTCACCGTGGTGATCAAGGGCACGTCGCGGGTTCCCGGCCCGTTGCGGATCGGCGTCGTCGCCTTCCAGCCGGTCGGCGACCTGCCCATCTCCTTGGAAGTGCGCTCGGTCGAGGACGGCCGTACGGTGACGGGCGTGGCACGCGCCGCCCCGGAACCGCAGTACACGCCGCTTCAGGTGGCGCGGACCGGCCCGCACGAGCTGAGGTTGCGTGCCGGGAACGAGGTCGCCGTGCTGCCGTTCCGCGTGCTGGTGGACCGGGGCTCCGCGGGCGACTTCGTGATCTACGGCGGCCTGTTCGTGGCGGGGCTGCTGATGGTGGGCGGGCTGCTCACCGGGGCGCTGTCACGGCGGGGCCCGGCGATGGCGCTGGCCGCGGGGGCCACGGCCGCGGTGACGGTGGCCGTCATGGTCGTCGTCGCCGAGCCGATCCTGCCCCCGCCCTCTCCGGACGGGGCCGCGCCGACGGCGCAGACGCCCGCAGCCGGGCGGCCGTTCGCGCAGGCGCGGGTGGCGACCGTGCCAGAGCGGCCCTCGGCCGGGCAGGAGTTCACGTTGCGGGTCGATCTCGTCGACGGCTCCACCGGGCGGCCGGTCGACGATCTCGTCCTGCATCACGAGGCGCTCGTCCACGTGGTGGTGACCAGCCAGGACGGGCGGTTCTTCCGGCACCTGCACCCGCTGCGGACCGCGCCGGGACGGCTGGAGGTGCGGCTGCGGGCCGAGCGGGGCGGGCGGTATCTGGCCCATGCGGAGCTGGAACGGGAGGATTCGGGCGGGCAACTGCTGGCCGGGGACTTCCGCGTCGAGGGAGCCGACGGTGAGGGCTCCCCCGACGCCGGGGACTTCGCGACCGGGCGCTGGGATGTCGGCGCCGAACCGCCCGCGGGGGTCGTGCCGCGGGTGCAGCCCGCCGCGCCCGTCGCGGGTCGTCCCGCGACGATCGAACTCGACCCCTCCGGGGCCGTGCGCCCGTGGCTCGGCATGGCCGGTCACCTGCTCGTCCGCAGCCAGAACGGCGCGTTCCTCGGCCACGTGCACGAGATGGGCGCGCCGGGCAACCGGCGGCTGCGCTTCACCTTCACCTTCCCCGAGCCGGGACGGTACTTCGCCTGGGTCCAGTACGCCCTGCGCGACCGCATCGTGACCGTGCCGTTCACCATCGAGGTCTCATGAAACGGATCCTGGCCCTGGCCGCCCTGGTGGTGGCCGCGGCGGTCGTCTTCATCGTCGGCAGCCTGTCGGCGGCCGAGCCGTTCGAACAGAGCGTCACGGGCACGCGCTACGCCGCCACCGTCCTGATCCCCGAGCCGGTCACGGGCAAGGCCGGGGTGGAGGTGCGGGTGAAGTCCGGCGACGCGAACGCCGTGGCGGTCTCGGCGGTGATGCCCGAAATGGGGCACGCGGTCCCCGAGGCCACCGCCAAGCAGGCCGCGCCCGGCAGATTCGTCGCCGCGGGCGAACCGTTCTCCATGTCGGGCGTGTGGGAGTTGTCGATCCGGCTGAACGGGGCGGCGGGCGAGGAGACGCTCACCGTCAAGGCGCTCATCGCGAAATGACGACGGCGCTCCGGCAGGGGGACAGCCCCTGCCGGAGCCTGCCAAGTTTCGCTATTCGCGGCCTGGGAGGCCCCCCGGCTTCTCCTGGAAGACGGCCCGTCCCGCCTCGAGGACCCGGCCTGAGACCGATACGAGTGCTTTCCCTGCCTCGGTGAATTCATTCATGAACGCGGCGAAGAGATCGGTGTTGCCGGGATCCAGGCTCTGCCGGCAGTCCCCGCTGGCTTTCTCCACCTGGGTGATGAATGTCCGCCAGACCGCTTGGATCTCGGGCTCGGGGACCGGGAAGTAACGGTCCGCGTCGCGGGCGATCTGCCCCATGTCGACGCACAGGGGGCGGAGGAGGGCCGGGTCGATGGTGCCGCGCCCGGAGTCCGCGGCATCTTGCTGGGCCGCGATGAGACTCTTGAGGACGGTCAGGTAGCGATCCTGCAGGTCCTGCCCACCGCGGAACCACCAGGCCGCCACCTGCAGGCGCCTGGTGCTGTCAGGCACGGCCGTGTCGTCGACGGGCACCAGCTGTCGCGCATCAATCCTGGAGATGCGTCCGGACGGGTTCTGTTCGAACGGGTTCTGTCCGGACGCTGCAACGGTTGCCGCCACCGCTGCGGCGGACAACGCCAACGCGCAGAGGCGACGGGCGGTGAGCCGACCCCTCACCGGTCCGGGCCTCGGCTCGGGGACCGTGTCTTCCGTTCTGGACCGCCACGCCCTCCGGGCCGCTGACACGATCGCGGCCGCGATGACGGCGGCGATCGCGGTGAGCACAAGGACATAGCCCAGGAGCATGTGGACGAGTGCCCAGGCCACGCCCGGCTGCCACTGGCAGTTGGTCGCCAGCGTGTTCAGCGGAGGGAGGCATCCATCCACGGAGACGAGCACGAAGTGACCGGCAAGGCCGCCCAATGCCACGCTCTCGGCGGTGATCAGCGTGACGAGCAGCCGGTAGCGGCGTGCCAGGACGCTCGCGGCGACGGCGGCCGCTGTGGGCCCGGCCACCAGGGCCACGAGCGCCCACGCCTGGTAGATCAGGAGGTAGAGGGGCCGTTGCCCGGACGGGGGCTGCCAGGTGTGCATGTACCCCTTCACGGTCGCGACGGCGGCCCAGCACGTCAGCACGCCCGCCAGTGCGACCAGCAGCACGCGCCGAAACGGCGGCAACACCTCCTCTGGCGCAGTCGCTCTGCCGGCTCCGCCCAGGACGCCGAATGCCCAGCGGGGCGGGACCGTGGCCGGACGGAGCGTCCAGGCGAGCAACGGCACCACCCACAAGGCCGTGACCGCGGACAGGATGAGAGGCCCTTCAAGGGTCGACAGCGGTTCCAACACCACGCCGATCACCGACAACATGGCCGGATCGTCGTTGGGCAAGGCACCGAAGGTGTCCTGTAACACCCGCCCCGTCCCGGCACCGAAGATCAGCCCTAGGCTCACCAGCAGCGTGCCCTGGCTCGACCACCACGCGAACCACGAAGTCAGCACCAGCCACGCGGCCGCCAGGCCCAGGAACATGGCCGGCCGGATCGTACGTCCCGGCCACGCTCTGACCCAGAGCTGAGCGCACTGCGCGGTCCACCAGCCGAACGCCGCTCCGGCGAACAGAACCAGCGCCAGGACCAGCGGGTGGTTCGGCACCCACAGCCCAATCGCAACCCGGTTGTAAACCAGTTCGCCGGCCACCAACCCGGCTCCCAGCCACAGCCCCGCACGCACGCCGGAGGGCGTGCGGCGCCCGGTGAGTACCGCGTGGGCCACGGCCCGCCACAGCGCTGTACCGGCCACCCCGCTGGTCAGACCCGCCGCCATCAGCGCAGTCGTCGTCGGAACCGCCCAGGCATCGCCGACGAATGACCAGTATTCTCTCGCCTGAGTCTCGATCAGCAGGGCAGCGGCCCCGGTCAGGAACATCGGCAGCGCCTGCACACCGAACAGTGCCGCCGGGTCGGTCAGAGCGTCCTGGCGCAGTTTCCAGCGTGGGTGGGTGCGCCACAGTTCGACGAAGGAGCCAAGTGCCCGCCGCAGCCTGCCCCCGGCCTGGTCGGATACGGTGAACGCCCAGCCGCGCGGATCCGCGCCCCAGCGCACCGCGGCGAGGTCGGCGTAGATCTCCCGGTTGCGCAGCACGTCCGAGCGGGCGAGGTAGACCAGCGTGATCATGACGACCGCAAGCAGCAGTTCACGCGTCGCATACGGTGCATCAGCGGGCCACCACCGCGACCGCGCGGAAGTGGGGATCCGGCTGAGTTGCCAGATGACGTACGGCAGGAGCACCAGGGCCATGAACACTCGCCACACGGCGATGGTGGTGTAGGTGAGAGTGACGTCGCCGTTGCGGATGTGGGCGAATTCGTGCAGGGCCACTGCTCGGAACGCGGTGGGGTCGGTGTTCCTGCGGGCGAGCAGCCCGCCGTGCAGGCACACGATCGGCCGGCGGTTGCTGCCGAACACCACCGCGCTGGTGGAGGCTGCCGCCGGGTCGACGACGACTCGTGGCAGGCGGTCCAGGCCGGCCACCGCCGCGAAGTCCGCCAGCCTGCGCCGGATCTCGCCGTCGTGGTCGATCGCCTCCAGCGGGACGAGCCGGCCGCGCCGTGCCTTCCACCGCGGCAGACACCAGAACAGCACGACGGTCGCCGCCACCAGCAGGGCCGGCCACAGCAGGGTCAGCCACAATGGCGCCCCAGGCTCGTAGCGCTCCCGGCATGCCTGGTAGGCCTCGAAGTACGGAACAATCCTGGCGGTGCTGGCTCGGCCTACACCCTGGTTGGGATCACCTCCGGCGGCGAGCAGACAACCGTAGTCGGATGCGCCATAGAACTGGTTGGTCACGGTCAGCATCATCGAGCCGCTGCTCACCAGCAGCAGGACCAGCAGCAGGGTGAACCGCACGGTCGTGCCTGCGACCATCGCCCGCTCGTCGATTCGTGGCGGGGCGATCACGCTCGCCATCGCTAGTCCAGGGCCGCGGTGTCGTCGCTGCCAGGACCGCCCGGTTCATCGGCATTCTTCCCTGCGGCGGCCAGGGCGAGCCTGCCCGCCACGGCGTCGGCGATGAGCTGCGCGCGGCTTTCCTCCAGCCCGTGCTTCACGGCGGTCTCGACCACCTGCTGGTGGACTTCGGCAAGCTGTTCGCGTGTCAGGTCAGGGACGACCACGTCCGCCGTCGGCCTGCGCAAGAGCTTGCGTAGCGCGGCTTTCGTCCCTTTGACCGTGACTTCCCCGGCTTCGCTCCCGATCCGCCGCGCGGCCTCGTCAACCACCAGCCACACCACCGGAGTCACCAGCACTGCGATCTCACCCAGGCCGAACCCCAACGGTTCACGCCGACCGCCTCTGCGGCCCAGCCGCCGCCTGACCGCGTCGTCGTCGAGCCCGGCCAGCCCGTCCACGAGCATGAGTTCTTCTGGCGCGACCTCGGCCACCACGTCGCGGACCACGTCGAGCACCCTGGTATCGCCCGCGCTACGCCTGTTGCTGGCGGGTAAAGCTGCTTCAGAACTCATGGCATCCCCCGCTTTGCCGTGTTCCGCGCATGGATATGGCGCCGTGCAGGAGCACCATCGTGGCCGAAGGAACGTGACGACGCAGGCGAAACCCGTGAGGTATAAGGATTCGCTCTCGCAGATCCCGGCTCGGCAAAGCCTCGACCCCGATATTCCTGGGTATACGCGTATGGCATTCAGCTCACTCAGCACTGGATCCGGTGGCTACGGTGGCCTTCGCCGATCGGGCTCTTACGTTGGGGGGCAGGGATGGATCCGCTGGTGTCAGTCGCGGCAATCGCAGTGGTGACCGCCTGCCGAGCGGGTAACCGACAGGCCGATCAGGACCTGGGGTTTCCAGCAGGCCGCGAACAGCACATCAATGAACGATGAGCGCTCTCCCTGAGCAGCCCGCGGACGGGGAGCAGGCTCGCCCCGATTTCCACGCCGCCGGCGAGGCGGTGGACTCCTGCCCCTACCCGGGGTTGGCCCCGTTCGAGCCCGAGCAGGCCCGCTGGTTCTTCGGCCGGGACCGGCTGCTCGAAGAGCTGACCGCGCGCCTGGAGGAGCATACACAGCATGGCGGCCCGCTGATGGTGGTGGCCCCCTCAGGGGCGGGGAAGTCATCGCTGCTGCGGGCCGGGTTGATGCCCGCGCTGGAGGACGGCGCCCTTCCCGGGTCGCAATACTGGCTGCGGCTGCTGTTCACTCCCACCGCCCGGCCGATGGCGGCTTTGAGGGCGAGCCTGGAGACATTGCCCGGCATCGGGTCCGAGCGGGCCGGTGAAGCGATCGAGGCCGGGGCCCAGCAGTGCGCGCGGCTGCTCCACGAGACGCTACGAGACGGTGACGCCGATTCGGACGTCAGCGGGCCACGCTTGGTCGTGATCGTCGATCAGCTCGAAGAACTGTTCACCCAGTGCCCAGACGAGCCGGAGCGACGCCGCTTCATCGAGGTGATCACTGAGCTGGCCGGCCCCGGCCCCGAGGCAGGCCCTCCGGTGGCGCTGGTCGTGTGCGGCCTGCGCTCGGACTTTTACCCCCGCTGCGCCGACTATCCCCGATTGCGGGCGGCGTTGCAGGACGGCCAGGTGCCTGTTGGACCGATGTCCCAGGATGAACTACGCGAAGCGATCCAGTACCCGGCCCGGGACGTGGATGTGGATGTCGAGCCGGAACTGGTCGAACGCCTGCTCAGCGATCTGGGGGCCACCACCGGTGACGGGTATGAGGCGGGGCGTCTGCCGTTGCTGGCCCACGCGCTGCGCGCCACCTGGCAGCAGCGCCACGGCCACACCCTGACCGTGGACGGCTACCGTGTCACCGGCGGCATCCAGCGAGCCGTGGCCACCACCGCCGAGCGCGTCTTCCTCGGCCTGGATGAGGCGGATCAGCAAACCGCCCGGGCCCTGTTCCTGCGCTTGGTCACCATCAGCGACGGCGTCGACGATGTCCGGCGTCGTGTGGCCCGTACCGATCTCCTCAGCGCAGGCTTCGACAGTGGTTCGACCGCCGCGGTCGTGGACGCCTTCACGCACGGCCGCCTGCTCACCCAGAACCAGGACACCGTGGAGATCACCCACGAGGCGCTGCTGTCCGCCTGGCCCCGGCTGCGTGAGTGGGTGGAGGCCGACCGCGAGGTCCTCATCACCCACCACGCCCTCGCCGACGCCGCGCGCCGCTGGCATCGGCACGGCCGCGAGCGCGGCGACCTGCTGCAGGGCACCGCACTCGACCAAGCCGTCACCTACGCCCTGGCCGGGCCCCGGCACCTCACGCCCGATCTTCTCGAACGTTCCTTCCTCGACCACTCGATACGCGCCGTCCGGCGCACAGGTCGCAACCGCACGCTGCTCAGCGCCGCCTTGGCCGTCCTGCTCGCCGTCGCCGCCGGTACGGCGATCGTGCAGGGGCGGACCTTGGCGGAAAGGAGCCGGACCATCACTCACCAGGGCGATGAGGCCGTCGCCGCCCGCATCGCCGGCCAGGCAGCCGACCATCTGGGCCTGGTCGACGCGGCCACCGCCAAACAGCTGGCCGTCGCCGCCGCGAGCCTCGCCCCGGATGCTTACGCCACCCGCCGTGCCTTGTCCACGCTCTACAACCAACCGGTGCTCTACACCTATCGCCCCCCGGGAGTCGACGGCCATTGGGAGTGGACCGAGACTGACACCGGCCGCGTGGAGGCCGCCGCCCGGTCCCTGGGCCACGAGGTGAAGATCATTGACGTGGATCAGCGGAAGGTGACACGCACCATCACCCTGACCGGAACCCCGATCGCCGAATCGGGCTTCACCAGGATCGTGTCCGTCAGCGGCGACGGCAAAGTGGTAGCCGTAGTGCGTCAGGACGGCACCGTCGGTCTCTGGGACACCGCGACCGGACGTGCCTGGCCGGTTGCCTTTCGTGTCTCCATTCCGTACATCGCGCTCAACGAGACGGGAACACGGCTGGTCAGTCCCGAAGGCAGTGGCAAGGCGCTGCGCACCAAGGTGTGGGACACCGCCACAGGGAAGCCTGTCTGGGAGCACCCCGGTAGCCTGGCGGCGGGTGACGGCAAGTATCTGATCTACGCGCGAGGGACGACACTGCAATGGCGCGACCTGGAGACGGGTCAACGAACACCCCGGCAGCGGCTCGTCCTGGATGGGGAACCGATCAGCGACCTGAGCGTCAGCCCTGACGGCAAAATCCTGGCGGTACGGCAGCGCGGCGGCAACTCGTTGGGGATCATCCGTCTCGACGACGTCGACAAGAGCGGAAGAATCGGCAAGTACGGCCCCGGTGTCCCTGTCCCTGCGGGGGTGAGGTGGTTGACGATCCCGCCCGACTCGAAGGGTCGCATCGGCTTCAGCTCCGACAACCGATACCTGAACGTGGGCGCCACGATCTGGGACCTCGATGAGACCTATTTCAACCAGCCGGTCTTCCAGTACGCGGACACGAACTGTCTCGACTTCGTCTTCGGCCCAGGGGACCGTACGCTGCGCTGTGTCCGTGACGATGTCACCGTCCTGTCTCTCAGCGCGCTCCGCGACCCCGTCCAGCTCATCCCCGAGTACCTCGACACGGCGGTGACCAGCACGGACGGCATGACCCTCGCGCTGCGACGCTTCGACTACCGCGGCGTGGAGATCTGGGATCCCATCAGGCGCACCCTCCGGGCGACACTGCCCATCCCCAAGCCCGACTGGGGGAAGGACCCCGGACGGTTTGAACTGTCGCAGGACGGGCGGCTGTTGGCCTACATCCACGGCAATGGGGACATCGACATCTGGGACGTCGCCTCCGCGACCAGGAAGAACACGCTGAGAACCCACCACAAGCTCGGCGCCCGCACGCCGGTGGCCTTCTCCCCGGACGGCAAGACCTTGGCGGTGGCCACCCTCACCGGATACACCACCCGGCTCGACCTGTGGGATGTCCGATCGGCAACCCGCCGCGCCACCTCCACCGGCCGGCGGCAGGCGACCACCCGGGTAGTGGCGTTCTCCCAGCTTGACGAGCCCTCCCAGATCCTTTTCAGCCACGACGGACGGACCGTCATCTCCGCGCCCGACCAGGGCGTGGTCGACGTCGCCACCGGCAAGAGACTGACGGCTCCCAGCACCGAGCTGTTTGAGCCCCTGGCGCTCAGCAAGAACGGAGTCCTCGCCGATCGAGTCGGCATGGACAAAACGCTCACCGTCTATGACGGTCGCACTCTCCGGAGACTGGCGCGTGCCCGGATCAACAGTAGGTTCCCCCGTTGGATGAGGTTCTCTCCTGACGGAGACCTGCTCGCCATCGCCGAAGGGTCTTCGGACCAGATCCGGCTGTGGCATGTGCCCAGCAGGACCCCTTACGGGCCCGTGCTGACCAGCTTCCCCACCAGCACGATCAAGACCCTCGCCTTCACACCGGATGGTTCGTCCGTCCTCGCTCTCGACGACGAGGGCCGCCTGCGCACGACCCTCATCGCACCCGGCCAGATCAAAGCCGCGCTGTGCGCCCAGTTTGGCCCGCTGTCCGAAGCGGACTGGAAGACCTACATTCCGGAAGTCCCTTACCGGAAGACTTGCTGATCGTCACGGCGGGAAACCACCCGCAGGTAAGGCACGTCTCTGACACCGGCGGTCGCCACGGACACCACTTGCCCCAATTTCATCTAATTTCCCCCATTGACGAAAAATCCTTACATGGTACTCATAGATCGAGTCGGAAACCTTCAGTACACCTCATCGGGGGACCCGTTCACGAGCTCACCCTAGGAGGACGCGCATGGCGCGCAGCCAGCCCACCGACCCGCCGATCGACTTACTCGCGCCCGTCCAAGGAGAGGTCTCCTGGTTCTGCTGCGGAACCGCATGGGGGCCGTGCAGCAGCACAGGCAAGGGCGCCTGCGGCACCTGCAACTCAGGAAACCTCCAGCACGCCTGGCCCAACACCTCCGACGCCTGCTGGGACATCACCCGTCCCGACCGCTGCGGCGTCAGCCTCTCCCGCAGGACCTGCGGGTTCCGTCACCGCATCACGGCGCTGTGCAGCGGCTCCAGCGTCGTCACCGCCATCGCCGACTGCGGCCCGCAGACCGACCTGTTCTGCGGCGAACGCAGTTGCTGCGGCGCGACCTGCGCCGACAACCGGCTGATCGACCTCACCCCGGCCGCCTACAGCGCGATCGCCAGCCTGTCCTCCGGGCTGCGGCCGTGCTCGATCGACACCGCGTGAGGAGACGGCGATGACCAGTAGAAGAGATCTGTTCAGGTCCGCCGTGCTCGGCGGCGGCGCGAGCGTCGTGGCCGCGACCGCGCTGGGCTCGCTCGGCCCCGAGGCGGCCTTCGCCAACACGGCGCCGGGGGTCGAACCGGGCGCCCCCGACCCGAACTTCGCCGAGGGCCGCATCCGTTCGATCAAGGACAACACGCTGCTCGTCCTGGGCTCGAACATGGTCATCCACAACATCAGGGTCGTGGACGGCACGAGCCTGTGGAAGCTCGGTCCCGTGGGCTTCGACCAGGCCAAGCCGGGTGACGGCCTGTACGCGCGCGGCGTCCGCATGCCGGACGGCGTGCTCGCGGCCGAGTCGGTCTGGCTCAACATCGTCAACATCAAGGGGCACATCAAGAACATCACCGACAAGAAGCTCCACATCGATCACAACGGGCATGAAGTGGTCTGCCACGTCGTGGCCGGCAAGTCGGTCGCGGTGCACTCGGAGTCGCCGCCGTCGTCCGACCTGTCGATGCTGAAGGTCAGCCAGCACGTGCAGATTCTCGGCGCCTGGCGCCCCGACACGAACGAAGTCGACATCGCCACCGTCTTCTCCCCGCACTAGGAGCCTGCCCATGCACGGGATCGCCGCGTCGCAACCGTTCGTGATCGCTGTCTTCCTCACCTGGTCGGGCCTGCTGAAGCTGTTCAGCAGGAGGATGCGAGCACAAGCCGGCCGGACCGCCCTGGCCCGGCTGCTGGGCGCGGCGCGCGCGATCCCGGCATTCCGGCTGGTCGGGCTGGCTGAGCTGGCAGTGGCCGCCGCGCTGCTGCTGCCCCTGGCCGGCCCGCGTGCCCTCGTCGTGCCCGCCGCCGTGGCCGGCGCGCTGCTGTCGGCCGGTTTCCTGGCCTATCTCACCTACGCCCGGGTCGCCGCGCCCACGTCATCCTGCGGGTGCCTGGGCGCCCACTCCCGTCCGATCGGCGTGCGGGGCTTCACCAGGGCGGGGCTGCTGCTGGCCGCGAGCCTGCTGGCCATCGGCGCGGGGCCGTACCCGCCGCTGCCCGCGCTCGTCCTCGTGGAGATCGCGGTCCTGCTGGCCCTGTCGGAGGAACTGGACCGTCACTGGCTGACGCCCCTGCGGCGGCTGCTCGTGCGGCTGCGCCGCCCGCTGGCCATGGCCGCGCCACAGGACGTCCCGCTCGGGACCTCACTGCACCTGCTCTACCGCAGCCCCGCGTACTGCTCGGCCTCCGCCCAGCTCACCTCGGACATCAGGGACACCTGGGACGAGGACGGGGTGCGGTTCGTCGTGTACGGCGCCCGCGAACACACCGCGGTTTTCGCCATCCCCCTGGCCGGCAACGACCCCGGAGCCGTCAAGGTCGCCCTGGTGACCTGACCCTCCAAGATCGCCCCACACCCTGGCCGCGCGCCCGCCGCGGGCGCCGGTCAGGCCTGCCACCACTGGGCGACGCCCCCGACCTGGTGCAGGCGCAGGTCGGGGGCACCCTCCAGGGCTTTCTCCGCGCCCCCTGGCGAGTAGGTGACGATCAGCCGGAGCGGCCGCCACGTGGTGTTGAAGGTCGAATGGTAGACCCCGGCCGGGATGTGCACGGTGTCACCCTCCTTGATCGTGAACTCCTCGCCGTCGTCGACCATCTGCCGCCCCTCCCCCGAGATCACGTAGATCACTTCCTCGGCGTCGGGGTGGTTGTGCCTGGTATGCCCGCGCCCCGGGTTGACGATGACCTCGCCCAGCGTGCTCGCCGCCCCCGGGATGGCCGACGGGGTGACGAACCACTTGATGGACCCCCAGTCGAAGGCCATCGTGGGCACGTTATCGGGCGTGAGGTGCATGCTCTCTCCTCTAGAACGCCAGTGACTTGAAGGCCCGCACCTGCTCGGTGATGGCGCGTTCGGTGGGTAGCCGCTCGACGGACGAGGCGCCGAAGAAGCCGACCACGCCCTTGGTGCGGGCCAGCACGTACGCGGCGTCCTGCGGCTCGGCGATCGGGCCGCCGTGGCAGAGCACGAGCACGTCGGACCGGACGGCGGTGGCGGCGTCGCGCATGGCCTGCACGCGTTCGGCGGCCTCGTCGAGACTCAGGGCGGTGCCGGCGCCGATGCTGCCCTTGGTGGTCAGGCCCACGTGCGGCACGAGCACGTCGGCGCCCGCCTCGGCCATGGCCCGCGCCTGGTGCTCGTCGAAGACGTAGGGGGCGGTGACGAGGTCGCGTTCGCGGGCCAGCCGGACCATCTCGACCTCCAGGTCGTAGCCCATGCCGGTCTCTTCCAGGTTCTGGCGGAAGGTCCCGTCGTACAGGCCGACGGTCGGGAAGTTCTGGACGCCGGCGAACCCCATCGCCTTGAGCTGGTCGAGGAAGAGCGGCATGACGCGGAACGGGTCGGTGCCGCACACCCCGGCCAGCACCGGCGTGTCGCGCACGACCGGCAGCACCTCGGAGGCCATCTCGACGACGATCTGGTTGGCGTCGCCGTACGGCAGCAGCCCGGCCAGCGAGCCGCGTCCCGCCATGCGGTAGCGGCCGGAGTTGTAGATGATGATCAGGTCGACGCCGCCGGCCTCGGCGCACTTGGCCGACAGGCCGGTGCCGGCGCCCGCCCCGACGATCGGGCGGCCGGCCGCGACCGTGGCGCGCAGGCGGCGCAGGACGTCGTTCCTGTTCACGAAGGGCCTCCGGAGATCAGGTGGTGGAGCCGGTCGGCCATGGCGCGGCCGAAGGCGGGGTCGTTGATGTGCAGGTCGAGCTCTTCGACGGCGACGCGGGAGCCGTCCAGGCCCGCCCGCATGGCCTCGAAGCAGGCCGCGTCGGCCTTCGGGTCGGCGAACGCCGCGCCGGGCGCGTCCAGCGCTGAGACCCCCTGACGGGGTACGAACAGCGCGGCGGGGCCCGACGCGTCCCTGAGTTTGGCGGCTACGCGGCGGCCCAGTTCGCGCATCTCGTCGGCGGTGGTGCGCATGAGCGTCACGGTCGGGTTGTGCGCGTACAGCAGACGGTGTTCGAACGCCGGGGGCACGGTGTCGCGCGGGCCGAAGTTGACCATGTCGAGCGCGCCGGGCGCGACCACCTGCGGCACGCCGTGCCGGCCTGCGGCCGTGAGCCGGCCCGGCCCTGCCGACAGGACGCCGCCCACGAGGTCGTCGGCCAGTTCGGTCGTGGTCAGGTCGAGCACGCCCGCCAGCATGCCGCTGTCCGCGAGCCCTTCGAGCGCCCGGCCGCCCGAGCCTGTCGCGTGGAAGACGAGCACCTCGTAGCCGAGTTCGGCGAGCCGTTCGCGGGCGGCGTCCACGGCCGGGGTGGTCACCCCGAACATCGACGCGCCGACCAGCGGCCGCTCCCGCCCTCCGACGGTCTGCACGGCCTTGGCCAGGTGGTAGGCCCTGGCCATGCCGTCCGCCGCGGCGGCGGCGTTGCCGAGGATGGCGCGCGAGAGCCGGTTGACGCCGGCGATGTCGACCACGCTGTACATGAGCGTGACGTCCTTGGCCCCGACGTACGGCGAGACGTCGCCGGCCGCCATCGTGGACACGATCAGTTTCGGCAGCCCGATCGGCAGGTCGCGCACCGCCCGCGCGGCGATCGAGGAGCCGCCGCTGCCGCCCAGCGCCAGCACGGCGTCGACGCGGCCCAGGGCGTGCAGCCCGGCCAGGATCGCCGCCGCGCCCTCGCCCATCGCGGTCACCGCCGCGCCGCGGTCGCCGCCCTCGCGCAGGGTGCGCAGCTCGGCCCCGGCCGCCGCGGCGATGCGCTCGGCGGGCACGTCGGCGAGCAACCTCTCCTCGTGCTCGCCGACGCCGGCGTCGAGCACGATCACGTCGCTGCCCAGCTCGACCAGGCGGTTGCGCAGCCAGGCGTACTCCTCGCCCTTGGTGTCGAGGGTGCCGATCAGTACGACGGACGCCATGTCATGCCATACCCTTCTGCCGGCCGGCCTCCTTCATAACACTTCTCGCTTCCGGCGGCCGGTGAACGGGTGCGCCGTCGGCCGAACGCCGATGGCATGCCCCGACAAATCCGGCTATTTCCTGTTGGCGGCCGAGGAAATACATGTGGCCGCCCTCCCACATGCGCCGCTCGAACCCCGCCCGCGTCTGGACGGCCCAGGCGTCCAGGCCCGCGTCCGTCACCTCGGGATCGTCGGTGCCGCCCAGCGCGAACACCTTCGACGAAAGCTTCTGGCCTTCCCGATACGCGTAGCCGCGCGCCATTTTGTAATCGGCGCGCAGGGCGGGCATGAGCAGGTCGCGCAATTCGGCATTGTCGAGCACCTCGGGCGGGGTCGCGCCGTACGAACGCACATTGTCAAGGATCTCCGCGTCGGTCGGCGTGGGCCTGACACGCAGCGTGTGCGGCGCCGCCATCGCGGAGACGACCAGGCAGGCGACCGGGCGCGAACGCTCCTGCAGGCGGCGGGCCAGCTCGAACGCCACAAGCGCCCCGAAACTGTGCCCGAACAGACTCGTCGGCTTGTCCTCCCGGCTCAGGGCCTCGTCCAGGGCGGAGACGATCACCTGGATGTCGTCGACCGGTCGCTCGCATATCCGGTGTTCGCGGGCGGGCAGGCTGGGCACCCACAATTCGACGTCGGCCGGCAACCATGGGGCCCAACTGGTGTAGATCGATCCGCTGCCGCCGGCGTACGGCAGGCACACCAGCCGACTGCCGCCGTCGCCGGCGCTGATGCGCCTGAGCCAGGTCATGTCCACGGCACCGCCGCCTCCCCCGCCCGGAATCATGCTGTCGGTCCGTTATAACACTGCACTCGAGGGTTCGTCGGCGGCTGGAAGCAGCGACGCCGACGGTTCCCGGGCAATAATCGGCCGGCATTCGTGCGGCGGGTGAGAGGGTTATCGCATCTGGTCGCAGACGTACGACGGACCAAATTCGGCGACGAGCCCCGGCTGCCCGTCGCCGACCGTACCGGGCCGGCCGCTCCGGCGACGCTGGGGCCGTGGGAGGTGTGGCCGTGGTGCCTGGGCGACCTGGTGCCGGAGGCGGCGCGGGCGTGCCGGCGATCGTCGTCTGGCACCTGCAGTCGGCATGATCAGCCATTCGGCCGATGCTGGCCAGCCGAATTGCCGATATATCAGCATGGGAGCGATTTCTAACGTTCATGCATGCGCTCACCTCGAAGGCTCCTGCTTGTCGCGCTCGTCGCTCTCCTGACCGGGCTCGCCGGCCGGCCGATGGCGGAGGAGTCGCCGCCGCCGCATGACTTCACCGCCGAGGCGCTGCGCCGGACATACCAGAGCGTCGGATGGTCCGGGCGGCAGTTCCTGGCGCTGAGCCGCAAGGGCGACGGGCAGGCCATCGAGGTGATCGGGGACCTGGCCACCGCCCGAACCATCATCGTCTACGTGCCGGGCGCGGGGCACGGGCTGAGCTCGTTCGACACCTCCGCCGAGAGCCCGGGACGGGCGGCGCGTGCCCTGTACGGCGGCGCCGCCGCGTTGGGGCCGGGCACGGCGGTGATCGGATGGCTCGGCTACGACCCGCCCGACATGGTCAATCCGGAGATCATCACGGTCTGGCCGGCCGAACGCGGAGCGCGGCGGTTGCGGTCGTTCGTCTCGGCGCTGCCGAAGGGCGTCCGGATCAGCCTGGTCTGCCACAGCTACGGGTCCGTGGTGTGCGGCCGGGCGGTTCGCGGGCTGCCGATCAGCGAGCTCATCGTCACCGGCAGCCCGGGGCTCGGCGTCCGGACGGCCGGGGAACTGGGCACCTCGGCCCGGGTGTGGGCCGGGCTGGGAAGCCGGGACGACGTGCTGCGCGCGGGGGTGCTGATCGGGCCGTTCGGGTTCGGTACGGATCCGGTACGCCCCGAGTTCGGCGGCCGGGTCTTCGACGGAGGTGACGCCCGGCACGGAACCTACCTTCGGGAGGGCAGCCCGACGTTGCGGCGGATCGCCCGTATCGCGGTGACGGGGGCCAAGGCATGAACGCCGTCCGACACGATGCGGACAGTGTCCATGGTGGCTGCGCCGGCCCCGGCCGAGGCGACGGCATGCTGCGGGCCGGTGCCGTAACGGTCGCCGTCCTCGCCGGCTGGCTCGTCACGACCTACGCCGTCGGGGACAACCTCCACGTCACCGGCCCGCCGACGCCGGGATGGACGTCCGCCGCGTTCTTGCTGCTCCTGCTCTGCGGGCGCCCCCACGACCGGCCCCGGGTCATCGGCCGGAAACTGCTGACGTTCGGGCTGGCGTGGGGGGCCGCAGTCGCCGTGCTGTTGCTGAACGGGTTCTCCCGGGTCACGGTCCTGGACGTTCTGTCCCCCGTGCTCGCGCCCTTGGGGCCGGTGATCGGGTATCTGGTGATCAGGGCGATCGCGGCGAGGGCGCGGTGGACATGGGCACGAGGACGGCTCGGCAGAGGACGGCTGCCCGGCCGGAAAAGCACGACCAATCCCTCGGCCCATCGGATCGTGCATGCGATCAGCCGTTCGGCCGTACCGATCTACCTCTGGCATCAGTCGGCGCCCGCCCTCATCGCGCTGGCGACCGCCCGGCTCGGCCCCATCCCCGGGCTGACCGACGAGCCCGCCGGCCCGGGGTGGCTCTGGTCGCGGCTGGCGTGGCTGCCGGTCCTGACCGCCGTACTCGCCGCCCTGGTGTGGCTGGGCCGCTCAGAAAGTGGAACGGCGGCGGCTCAGGCGGGCGATCAGCACGGCCGCCGCTCCGACGCCGCCGGCGAGCACGGCCGCCATGCCGATCAGCCAGCTACGGTCGCCGGGCACCGCGCTCTCCCGGACGATCGCCGGCCCGGCCTGTCCGCCGCCCGAGGCCGCGCCCGCCTTGAAGATCACGTCTGAGCAGGAGTAGTAGGTGTCCGGGGTGTCGGAGTTCTGCCAGATCGTGTAGATCAGGTGGCGTCCGGTGCGGTCCTTGGGCAGGCGGCCCTTGAGGACGTAGGAGCCGTCGGTCAGCTTGGGGTCGGTGACCTTGAGGAAGGGGTCGCGCTCCAGGTCGGACCACTTCAGCGGCTTGCGCGGGTTGTAGCCGTCCTGCGTGATGTACAGGCGGAATGTCCCCTTGTGCGGGATGGTGCCGCGGTATTTGAAGGTGAAGCGGGCCCTGGGCTCGAGCGTGGTGGCCGGCCAGTCGTCGCGGGCGAGGTCCAGCCCCTTGAACATGCCGAGGCCGCCGCTGCACAGCTTGCCGTCCGGGATCATCTCGCGGTCCCGGCCGGCGACGTTCGCGACCCGCAGGTTGTCCCAGTTGCCGGGCATGGTGCTGCCGCTCGCTTTCAGTGCCGCACGGCACGCCGCCGACTTGGCCGCGGGCCTGTCCTCCGCCCCACAGGCGGCCGCCCTGCTGAGAGGGCTCTCCAGCGCGCCGTGCGCACTGGCCGTCCCCACATTCAAGATCGTCGTCAGCAACAGTCCTGCGCTCACGCCCGCGATCCAGTGCCGCACGGTGGCCGACCTCCTCACCTGTCCTCACATCGAGGTACGGCCACGCGCCCGCGCGGGTTCACCTCAGGAGGTTGCGGCGGGGTCGAGGTGGAGGGTGTCACCGAGATTGACGACCGTGCGGTTGTGGTAGAAGTCGTCTTCGCGCAGCGTGGTGATGCTGCCGGATCGCACCCGGAAGCTGGCATGGCCGACCGCCTTGATCGGCATCTTGATCCAGGACGTCACGACGAAGGTCAGGGAGCCACCGTGGGTCACGATGATCTGGTGTTCGCAGGGGCGCTGCACGATCTCGTCCATGGCCGCGTAGATGCGCCGCGCCAACTCCGCCTTGGTCTCGGCACCTTCCACGCCCTCGTCGTGTTCCAACCGCTCCCCGGCAGCCGGTGGCGGGACGAATCGTCGGTCCAGCCACTCCTTCGGCCTTCCCCCCGCCTCTCCGTAGGATTTCTCCCGCAGTCTGCGGTCCAGGATTGGTTTCACGCCGAACAACTCGGCAACCTTCTCGGCCGTTTGCCGGGTGCGCCGCAGATCCGATGAGAACAACTCCACATCGGCGCCGTCCGGAATCTGAGCCCGCAGCGCCTGGGCGATGGAGACCGCCGCGCTGAGACCCACTGGCGTCAGCTGCGAATCATGCCAGCCGCCGACGACCCCCTCAACGTGGTGCGTCGCCTCCGGATGGGTGACGACGTAAAGGGTGCGCATGAGTGAGCTCTTCCCGCAGGTAGCTGTTCTTGAGTGATCTTAGAACCGAGAGCCTCAGGAAGCGTCGCGGCACAGGTCTCGTCTCTCGGGCAACTGCTCGAAGCCGGCCGACCGGTAGGTGGCGACGGCGCCGACGTTGGAGCTCGGAGTGCACACGACCACGCTGGACGAACCCAGCTCCTGAAGTGCGCGCGCCGCGGCGACCGTGATCGCTCGGCCGTAACCGTGACCGCGGTGTGCCCGGTGCACCCCCATCGGCTCGATCAGGCCGAGCTTGCCTTCACCCGCCGACCACACCGTCACGGCCGCCACCGCCTGGCCCTGCTCATCGCGAACGACCAGGCATCGCGCGTCGGCATACGGCGCGCCTGCCGCCATCGCGTGCCAGCGCTCGTCGGTGAACGTCGACCCGTCGAACGACGCCCGCAGGACCTCGGCCCACTCGTGCGCCTGTTGCGGCCCGATCGCCTCGACGTGAACGCCGGGATCCGGCACAGGGGCGCCGAGGTCACGCCGAAGCGGTGTCCACGGCTCGCCGCTCTCCCAGCCGTCTTTGAACAACAGGTCCTGGACCAGCGCACCCATCGGCGCCTCGACGTACACCTTGCCCTCAGGCAGCACACCACGCTCAGGTGCCGACACGTCCTCGGCCACCTGCTGCGCCAATTCCTCGTCCCGCGACGCCTCCGGCGCGAAAGCCAACCGCAGCAACTCCGCACCATCCAGCAGCCCGACCGCCAGAACCTCCCCGGCTCGGCTCCAGGTCCGCGTAGCCTCTGCGGTCCGCTTCACACCGAACCGCCAGAACCACCCCACATCCCCCGGATGCAACTGCAGGGGCCCTCCGTCGTCCTGCCACTCCCCCAGCACCCGCACCACGTCACCGAGCCCGTCGGCCCCCGGCCTGCCCATCTCGATCGCCACCCCCCGATCACACACCACCCCACTGACCCTCCGCACCCGAATTTCCCTTGGCGTGGTTGGCTAGTCGTCCGAGCCCGCAGCCGACGGCGGTACCTCGACGACGAAGCACAGGAAACTCAGTTTGTTCACGAAGTCATCGAAGTCATCGGGGAACAGCTCTCGGACGGCCGGGTCGACCTGCGGCTCGTTGATGACGGCAAGGCGGAACCCGGCGGCGGTGAAGGCGTCGGTCATCGCGTGCAACGGCCTGCGCCAGAAGGTCATCGGGAAGGACTGCCCGTTGAACGTCCACTCGTCGGTGTAGCTGGTGGTCGCGAAATAGTTGGGCCGGGGATCTTGAAACAGGTAGTCCACGAACGGGTGGTGCACCGACGCGATCAGGCGGCCGCCGGGCCTGAGCACCCGCCGCATCTCGGCCAGCGTCGGCCCCCAGTCCTCCAGGTAGTGCAGCACCAGCGAGGCGACCACGTCGTCGAACGCACCGTCGGCGAACGGCAGCGGATCGCTCACGTCGGCCACGCGCAGGTCCGCGTCGTCACCGAGCCGCCGCCTGGCCAGCTCCAGCATCCCGGCGCTGGCGTCGATGCCGGTGACGACGGCACCGCGCTCGCGCAGGGCGGCGGACAGGGGGCCTGAGCCGCAGCCGGCGTCCAGGATCCGGCGGCCGGCCACGTCTCCGACGAGGGCTGTGATCGCGGGCCGCGTCCAGTGTGCGTTGATGATGTTGTTCTCGGTTTCCGCCGAGTACGCCTCGGCGAAGCTGTCGTAGTCGTTCGCCTGGACCGGATCTGCACGCTGGGTTGCGGTCGAACGGGCAGGACGCTCTGGCGCGAAGGTCTCGGGCCCGTCGGTTGTGCGTTCCATCGTCGCAGCCTAGCGATCTTCGGTCGCATTTCTGGACGCTTGTCAGGTTTCCGATGCGCGAGCGCATCGGCCCTCAATCGAAGCCCACACCGCCTCCGGGTCCATGGTGGGACGTTACCTCGCGCGTGCCGGAGTTGGCGTGCGCATGACCCACCCCTTGCCGTCGCAGCCCCTCGGCATCGGCGGGAAGACGTGGCCTCTCACGTTCGTGCTGTGGTCGCACCCCGAGTCTGCCGACGGCCATGGCAAGCTCCTGGTGGGCGGCCAGTTGAGTCTCGGCTGATGGCCACGAGAAATCCTGGTGGATGGCCTCGGGTGTCCTGATCTCCGCCCTGTCCTGAGGAGACCTCTCCGGTCCGGTTTGCTGATGTTTGCCGCATTCGCAAGCCGACCGAAGAGGTCCCGTGACCAAGTCTGACAGAGAGATCATGAAGATCTTTGAGGCATACGACCTGACCAAGACCATGTGGTCAGCCGCGCAGTTGAGCGGCACTGATCCGAAGACCGTCAAGCGTTACGTGGAGCTGCGTGACCTGGGGCTCAACCCGTTCGAGCGGGCTGCGCGGCCAAAGCTGATCGACCCGTTCCTGGAGAAGATCGAGGAGTGGGTGGAGGCGTCGAAGGCGAAGATCCGCGCCGATGTCGCCCATGACAAGTTGACTGCGATGGGCTACCGGGGCAGCCCGCGCTCGACGCGACGGGCGGTGAACGCGGCCAAGACGGCATGGAAGGCTGGACGGCGGCGCACCTACCGGCCGTGGATTCCCGAGCCGGGCATGTGGCTGCAGGTCGACTGGGGTGAGGGCCCGCGCATCGCGGGGCGGCGGACCTGGTTGTTTTGCGCCTGGCTGGCCTGGTCGAGGTTCCGTGTGGTGCTGCCGGTCTGGGACTGCACGCTCGGCACGCTGGTGTCGTGCCTGGATTCCACGCTGCGGCGGATCGGCGGCGCGCCGACCTATGTGCTGACCGACAACGCCAAGACGGTGACCACCGACCACGTCGCGGGGATCGCGGTCCGCCATCCGCAGATCGTTGCCGCGGGCCGCTTCTACGGCTGCACCGTGGAGACCTGCGTCCCCTACGATCCCGAGTCCAAGGGCGGAGCGGAGGCTACTGTCCGCCTGGCCAAGGCCGACCTGGTGCCGACCGAGGCGAACCTGCGCAGCGAGTACGGCAGCTTCGCCGAACTGGCGGCGGCCTGCCGGGATTGGTGCGAGCGGATCAACAACCGCCGCCATCGGGCCACCGGGCAGATCCCCGCCGAGCGGCTGCTGATCGAGCAGCAGCGGCTGCACGTGCTGCCCGCCGAGCCGTTCGCGCTCGCGCTGGGCGCCGAGCGGACCGTCTATGACGATCAGACCATCAGTTTCGCCTCGGTCCGCTACTCCACCCCGCCCGGGCACGTCGGCGCCAAGGTGTGGGTGCGAGTGGTCGGCGAGGAACTGGTCATCACCGCCCGCACCGGCACCGACCTGACCGAGATCGCCCGCCATGTCGTCTCCACGCCGGGCAGCCCGCAGATCCTCGATGAGCACTACCCCGGCCATCCGCAAGGGCGCAGCATCCACGCGCCCAAGCCCAAACCCCGCAGCGAGGCCGAGATCGCCTTCCTGGCGATCGGGCCGGGCGCGCACCGCTGGCTGACCGAGGCCGGACCAGCCGGAGCAAGCAGGATCCGAGCCAAGATGGCCCGCGCCGTCGAACTGGCCACCGTGCTAGGCATCGAACGCGTCGATGAGGCGCTCGGCCTGGCCGCCATCGCCGGCCGCTTCGCCGACGACGACCTGCCCGCCATTTTGGACCATCTGGCCGATCACCAAGCCGCCGGCGAGGTGGTCCGCGTTGATGAGAGCCACTCCATCCAGCCGGGCACCAGCGGCTGGCAGGCCCTGGGCCGGTGACCGCACCACACTCCACCTGCCCGGCAGCAACCCCCGCCGGGCAGGCCCCCACCCTGCCCTGTCCCGTGCTGGTCCTGACCGCCCAGCATGCCCATGCCCTGCTGGACGCGCTCGACCAGGCCGGCCCCCACCTGCTGCACGGCGTCGCGCCAGACCCCGTGCGCCGCGAGTTCTTCTACCAACGAGCCTGGCTGCGCCTGCGCATGGAGCAACACGGCCACCTCGCCGCCACCGACACACCCTCGAGGAGTCCTGCCCATGACCACCCCAACGCCACCAGCCCTGCCTGAGGAGCTGGACCGGCTGCTGCGCCGGATGCGGCTGCCCTACCTGCGCAGGAGCGCACCCGATGTGCTGGCCACCGCCCGCGCGCAACGCTGGGACCCAGCCGAAGTCTTGCGAGTGCTCATCGCTGAAGAAGTCGTCGGCCGCGACGCGGCCACCCGCCGCCTGCGCCGCTCAACGGCCAACTTCCCCACCGGCAAGACACTGGCCTCCTGGCGACCCGAGGACTCCTCCATCCCGCAGGCCACCCAAAACGCGCTCACCACGCTGGAATGGATCAGCCGCGCGGAGAACCTCGTGATCGCCGGAGCCTCGGGCACAGGCAAGTCGCACTTCACCGAGGGCCTGGCGCATGCCGCGATCGAGAAAGATCTGCGAGTGGCCTGGTTCACCCTGGAAACCCTGACCTCCACGATCGGCAAGGCCAAGGTCGACGGATCGGTCGCCCGCACCGTCACCAAGATCTGCCGAGCAGATTTGATCGTCATCGATGACATTGGGCTGCTCCCCGCCGGAGACGATGCCGCCGAGGCCTTCTACCGCATCATCGACGCCGCCTACGAACGCCGCTCAATCGCGATCACCAGCAACATCCACCCCAGCGGGTTCGACACGATCATGCCCAAGACCCTGGCCACCGCCTCGGTCGACCGGCTTCTGCACCACGCCCACCTCGTCCTCGCCAAGGGCGACTCCCACCGGCTCGCCGAGGCCCTGGCAGGCAACGGCGTCATCCCACTGACCTGACCATCCACCAGGAACACCCCGGCCATCAACATGGATTTCTGGTGGCCACCAGCCCAGAGAACCCACGACCATCTACCAGGAGAACCTCATGGCCATTGACAGAGTCGCAGTCGTAGATACCACTTTGTTCAACTTTCGCACCTGGATGGTATACTTGTCCCTTTTTCCTCATACAGGTGGCTCTACCCACTCACCAGCATTTATGAGTGGTGCCAGACTCACCCCTTATGGGCACTTACATCATGTATGTGCATCCTTCTTCCCGTTAGTATTGATCTGTACTTCTGTACGGGCGCCAGCGCCTGGCCTGCCGGACATCCGCACTCCCCCGGAGACCTCCTCTTTCATGAACCTCGCCACGCGCCAGCGCCGGCAAGCGCTGTTCCTGTTCTTCCTCCTCCCGGGGATCGCCATGTCGTCATGGGTGACCCGAACCCCGGACATCCGCGACCGGCTGGAGGCGTCCACCGGCCAGATGGGCTGGATTCTGTTCGGCCTCTCGCTCGGCTCCATGATCGGGGTCCTGTCCTCAGGGCGTCTCGTCTCGCGCTTCGGGACCAGAGCCGTCATGGGCGTGGGAACCACGTTGATCGTCGCGAGCCTGGCCGTCATCAGCGTCGGCAGCCTCCTGTCGTCCGCGCCGCTGGTCATGGCGGGCCTGTTCGTGTTCGGCGCCGGCATGGGCGGGGGCGAGGTCGCGATCAATGTCGATGCCGCCGACGTCGAGCGCATCACCGGCAAGACGACCATGCCGATCCTGCACGGCTGCTTCAGCCTGGGCACCGTCCTCGGCGCCGGCACGGGCATCGCGGCCACCGCCGCCCGCCTCCCGGTGCACTGGCATCTGGCCGCGGTCACACTGATCACGGCCGCGATGCTCCTGTACGCCATCCGCTTCATCCCCTCGGGCACCGGCATCCACGCACCCGGCCAGGCCGACGCCGGTCATCCTCGGCCGAAGCTGTGGAAGGACACCCAACTCCTCCTCATCGGCGCGATCGTCCTGGCGATGGCCTTGGCCGAGGGAGCCGCCAACGACTGGCTGCCGCTGCTCATGGTCGACGGGCACGGCCTGAACGCCACCACGGGATCCCTCGTCTACACCGCCTTCGCCGCCTCCATGACCATCGGCCGCTTCGCCGGCGGCTATTTCCTCGACCGCTTCGGCCGCACGATCGTCGTGCGCGCCAGCGCCGTCTCAGGAGCGCTCGGCCTGCTCCTGGTGATCTTCTCGGACAGCGCCGTGCTGGCCGGAGCGGCCGTCCTGCTCTGGGGCCTCGGAGCGTCCCTGGGCTTCCCCGTCGCGTTGTCCGCCGCGGGAGAGACCGGACCTGACGAGACGGCCCGCGTCAGCCTGGTGGCCACCATCGGGTACGTCGCCTTCCTCGTCGGACCGCCCGGGCTCGGCTTCCTCGGCGACCATTGGGGCCTGCGTTCGGCCATGCTCGTGGTGCTCGCCTTCGTCGCCTCCGCCGTCTTCCTGGCTCCGGCCGTCGACACCCGCCGCCGTTCCGCTCCGGCAGGCACCGTCCACCACGACGACACGACACGCTCGTAGACCTGGCTCAAGGATGGTGTAGTTACGTCCACCCTGGTGTGGATCTGGGTGCATTCTGCCGAACCGGCCGCGCTTCTAGCGTTCGAGATGCACATTCCGGACTCGCAGCAGGGGGACATCGTGGGTGAGATGACACGCCGGGGGCTTCTCGGCGGCACGGCGGCGCTCGGCGGTGCGGCGGTCACGTCGTCGTTCGCGCCGGCCGCCGCCGCGAGCAGTGGCGGCCCGGCGTTCGGGCCGATCGTGGTACGCCCGGGTGACGCGCGCTACGAGGACCTCGTGGTCCGCCGGACGAACCAGCGTTTCCGCCCGCAACCCGACTACTTCCACGTGCCTGGCTCGACGGAGCAGGTCGTCGCGGCCGTCAACGAGGCGGTGCGGGCGGGCCGCCGCGTCACCGTGCGCAGCGGCGGCCACTGCTACGAGAACTTCGTCGGCGACGGCGCACAGGTGGTGATCGACCTGTGCGAGATGTCGGAGGTGTACTTCGACGAGCGCAGGGGCGCGTTCGCCATCGAGGCGGGGGCGACGTTGATGCAGGCGTACCGCACCCTCTACCTCGGCTGGGGCGTGACGATCCCCGGCGGCCAATGCGGGGGCGTGGCCGCCGGGGGGCACATCGCGGGCGGCGGGTACGGGCCGCTGTCCCGCCTGCACGGCCTCACCGTCGACTACCTGGACGCGGTGGAGGTCGTGGTGGTCGACCGGTCGGGACGGGCGCGGGCGGTCGTGGCGACCAGGGACCCGTCCGACCCGAACCACGACCTGTGGTGGGCCCACACGGGTGGCGGCGGCGGGAACTTCGGCATCGTGACCCGCTACTGGATGCGCGACCCGAACGTGCGCGGCCGCGACCCCGGCAAGCTGCTTCCCCGTCCGCCCGCGAGCGTCCTGTCGGGCGTGGCCCTGTGGTCATGGAACGGGATGACGAAGGAGTCGTTCCGGCGGCTGCTGCGCAACCACGGCGAATGGCACGAACGCCACAGCGCCCCGGACAGCCCGTACGCCGCCCTGTGGGGCTCCCTGCTGATCCCCGGCCGTCAGACAGGCGCCGACCCGGGCGGCATCGCCCTGCCCACGCAGGTGGCCGCCACCGTTCCCGGCGCCGAGCGGCTCCTGCGCGACTATTTCGCGGCCGTGGCCGAGGGCGTCACCCCCGAGGTGTTCGTGCCGCCGTTCGAGCGCATGCCGTGGTTCCAGGCGGTGCGGACGCTGTCGCTCGGCGAGGCGTCGGAGTCGGGTCGTTACAAGGGCAAGTCGGCCTACCTGCGTCAACACCTCACCGACGAGCAGGCGGACGTGGCTTACGAGCACCTGGGGACCGCCGGCGAGGTCTCGTCCACGGGGCTGCTGTGGCTGCTGTCGTACGGGGGGCTGGTCAACACGGTGCGGCCGGAGGCCACGGCCACGGTGGAGCGCCGATCCGTGCTGAAGATGATCCACCTGGTGACCTGGGAGGAGGGCCAGGACGGGGCCGAGCACCTGGAGTGGGTGCGCCGGCTGCACCAGCGCACGTTCGCGGCCACGGGCGGCGTTCCGGCCCCCGGAGGGAACTGCGGCGGCGCCTACATCAACTACCCGGACATCGATCACGCCGACCCGAAGTGGAACACCTCGGACGTGCCCTGGTCCACGATCTACTACGGGGCCAACTACGCGCGGCTGCAGCGGGTGAAGGCGCGCTGGGACCCACGCGACGTCTTCCACCACGCGCTCTCCGTCCGCCTGCCCGGCTGACGGAGCTGGTGGCGCCTGGTGCCGGCTCGGTCAGGCGAGCGCGTCCGTCCGCAGGGCGGCGCGGGCCCGCCCGCTCGGACGCCCGGTCAGGCGGACGGCCAGCACGGCCAGCGGCGGCAGCGGCAGGAGCAGGAAGACGGCCCCGGCCAGGCGCTGGTCGGCGAGCAGATCGACCCCAGGCGACGGGGGCCGGCCGGGCGCGAGCTGCGGCCCGAGCATCAGGGCGGCGCCCAGGCCGAGTTGGCCGACGGCGACGGCGGCCAGCAGCCAGGCGCGGGCCGTCGCGGGGAACGCCCTGGGCAGTGGGTCCACGCCCGCCACCACCCAGAAGACCAGCAGTCCCGAGCAGACGAACAACGCCTGGGTCGCCAGGCGGGCGGCCCAGTCGGACAGGGACCAGGGCAGCCAGGCCGTCCCGTACAGCAGGATGCCCGGCAGGGCGCCGGCGAGCAGCAGGACCGCGGGGTGGGTGATCCGCCAGGCGAGCATGCGGGAGCCGAGGTGGCCGTACTGGGAGGCGGCGGTGGTGGCCTGGGCGGCCAGGGTGATCGGGGCGCCCAGGCACAGCAGGACGGGGGCGATGACGGAGAGCACGACGTGCTGGACGGCGTGGACGTACGGCACCGTGCCGGCGTAGCCCGCGCCCCCGCCGAACAGGACCAGCGCGATCAACGCCAGGCCGGCGTACCAGGACAGAGTGCGGCCCGCCGGCCAGGAAGGCAGCCTGCGCACGCCGATCAGGTAGCCGATCGCGGGCAGCGCCAGGAGCAGCAGCACCGTCGGGTCCAGGCGGAACTCGGTGATCAGGGCGATGGGGGTGAACGAGGGGGGCGGGGCGGCGCTTTCGTGGCCGGAGACCGGCGGCGGTGTGGTCGACAGGCCGACGGCCAGTCCCATCGCCACGGCCATCACGGTCACCTCGCCCGCGGCCAGCCGGACGAAGGTGTGGCGCACGCTCCGCTCGGCGATGCCGAGGACCGTGCGGCGGCGGTGGCTCAGGCCGAACCAGGCCAGGAGCCCGAGTGTGGCGGTCTTGGCCAGCAGGAGCAGTCCGTAGGAGGTCTGCCAGAGGTCGGCGGGGGTGCTCAGCCGTACCCACGCGCCGACCAGGCCCGACAGGGCGACGGCCGCGAAGCAGCACAGGGCGATCGTGCTGAACCTGGGCAGTACGGTCGCCAGCCGCTCGGAACGGCGGAAGTGGACGAGCACGGCGGCCAGACCGCCCACCCAGGCGGAGACCCCCAGCAGGTGGGACACCATCGCGGAGACCGCGACGTCGTGCGCGCCGGAAGAGGCGGCGTGGCCCACGTAGGCGGGCGGCAGGATCGCGAACGCCGCCAGGGCCAGGCGGATCCAGCCGGGGAAGCGGGGCACGATCGTGATCGGCACCAGGACGGTGGCGGTGGCCAGCACGATGAGCAGGGCCTGGGTCTGCGGGATCGACGCGCCGAAGCCGAGCAGGTCGGGGAAGGCGAGCAGGTTGGCGACCGGCATCGGGATCATGCTGGACACGGTCAGCACGTAGCTCACGGCCGCGCCGGCCGCCAGGCCGAGCGCCCACCAGCCGGCCGCGCGGGTGCAGGCCGACGACTCCGGGGAGCCCGAGGGGGCCAGGACGACGGCGGCGAGCAGGGTGCCGATGCAGGCGACGGCGCACACGTCCATCCAGAACCTGGCCACGGGCAGGCCCCAGTTGGTGAGCGGGCCCGCGCTGGGGAGGCCGGGGATCTCCGTCTCGATCATCCCGCCGCCGAACTGCAGCGCCGCGACCAGGGTGATGAGGCCCGCGGCTGCAATGGCGACGGTGGTGGAGGTGCGCGCTTTCATAGCGAAATCCAGGGTCCGCATCGCATATATCGGGATACGCCGGGATTGCCGGGAGGGTTCAGCGCGGGCGAACCCGATGGGTCGGCCGTGCGTATCTCGTGACATCGGCCAGACCGGCGTGAATGCGAGGAGGTAATGGATGCAGGGCATGAGCTGGGACGACGGTGTCGCGCTCAGGGCGGATGAAAGCCGGAGGGGCAGGCACACCCCGACGCCGCCGCCCGTGCGGCGGCAGGGGTTCCGGCCCCGCCGCTCCCCCGTGGCGCCGTGGTAAGTCAGCAGGCCAGGACGCGGGCGAGCGCTTCCAGCGTCTCCAGGCGCGTGCCCGGCGGCGGGGAAACGCGGAGCACGGGCTCGCGCAGGTCCAGCGGCGCACGACCGACCGGAACGACGTTGACCAGCAGGGACGCCTCCGACGCCCGGACGGCGGCGTGCTCGGCCGTGTCGCCGGGCGGCGGCCTCAGCGTGATCAGGGCGGACGGCTCGTCCTGCGGCTCGGCCACGCGCCAGCCTCCGGCCCCGTCGAGCAGCCCCCGGGCGGTACGGCCGAGGTCCGCCAGATGGGCGTGGACCGCCGGCGGGCCGAGCCGCAGGAGTTCCAGAGCGGCCACGCCGAGGCCGACGCGGGCCGCGATCGGCCCCTCCGAGCTCTCGTAGCGGACCGCGCCGGGCAGCGGCACCGGCTCCTCATCCGGCGTCCTCCAGAGGTGACCGGTGAGGGTGGGCGCGGCGGCGTCCATGGCGGGCGTGAGGCCGGGGGCGATCAGGAAGCCGACGCCGCGCGGCCCCGCCAGCCACTTGCGCGAGGTGCCCACGTACGCGCTCGCGCCCGACCCCCGTGCCTCGACGTGCCCGAGCGACTGGCAGACGTCCAGCACGAACGGGACCCCGGACGCGCGGCACAACGCCCCGATCTCGGCGGCGGGCTGCACGACCCCGCGATGGGAGGCGACGTGCGAGACGACCACCAGGTCGAGACCGGCCGCCAGCCGGGTCCGCAGGGCGTCCATGTCGAGGCGGGTGTGGTCGTCCACCGGCAGGTCGACCAGGTTCCAGTCGCGGGCGGCGGCCAGGCGGCGCAGGAGCATCAGCGTGCTGCCGTACTCGGTGCGCGGGTGGCCGACGCGGCTGCCGGGCGGGAGCCGCCAGCCGCCCAGCAGGGCAGCCATCGCGGCCGTCCCGCTCTCGGTGAACGCCACGTCCGCGTGACCTGCGCCGACGAGCGCGGCCAGGGACGACTTCGTCTCGGTGAGGTCGGGGACGGCCGCGTAGCCGCCGCGTTCGCGTTCCAGCCGCAGGTGCCCCACGACGGCGTCGAATACCCCGTCGCTGGGCACGTTGCAGCCGGCCGCGTCGAGGTGGCCGGGGGGCAGCACGCTCCGCGCGGCGCGCCACCTCTCCCCGACCTGCCCGTCGAAATCGACGTTCTCCCCGACGACGGCGTGCCTCTCCTCCTTGAAGTCGGCCCGTCTCTCGCAGGCGGCTTCGGTCCGGGTCCCCGGCTGCGGCGTCACGCTTCGGCCAGGACCAGCGTGAAGTCGTCGTCGGGGTCGGTGTAGCTGCGGCGTACCCGGAAGCCCGCCGCCGCGAGCTCCCTGCGCAGCCCCTCCTGACGGAACTTGGCGCTGATCTCGGTACGCATCTCCTCCCCCGCCGTGAAGTCCACGCCGAGCCCGATCGCGCCGACCCAGACCCGCATGTCCCGTACGGCCCGCAGCCGCATCTCGATCCAGTCGTGGCGTTCGTCGTAGACCGCCACGTGCTCGAACGCCTCGGCGTCGAAGTCGGCGTCGAGCTCGCGGTTGACCACCCGCAGCACGTTCCTGTTGAAGGCGGCCGTCACCCCGGCGGCGTCGTCGTAGGCCGCGACCAGCCGCCCGGTGTCCTTGATCAGGTCGGCCCCGAGCAGGAACGTGTCCCCCGGCCGCAGCGTGGCGCGCAGTTCCTTGAGGAAGACCGAGCGCACGCCCGGCTCCAGGTTCCCGATGGTGCCGCCGAGGAAGGCCACCATCCGCCGCCCGGTACGCGGCAGCAGCGCCAGGTGGCGTTCGAAGTCGGCGCACACCGCGCGCACCGCGAGGCCCGGGTAGCGTCCGGCCACCCGTCCGGCCGCCGACTCCAGGGTGACCGCGTCCACGTCCACGGGCGTGTAGGTGCGCAGCGTGCCCGCGTGCGCGAGCGCGTCGAGCAGCAGCACGGTCTTCTCGCTGGTCCCCGAGCCCAGCTCGACCAGCGTGTCGGCGCCGCTGTCGGCCGCCAGGTCGACGGCCCGCGTCCGCAGGATGGACAGCTCCCTGCGGGTCGGGTAGTACTCCGGCAATCGGGTTATACGGGAGAACAGTTCGCTGCCGGTGGCGTCGTAGAACCACTTGGGCGGCAGCCACTTGGGCGAGGCCGTCAGGCCGACGCCGACGTCGTGTTCGAGGGCTTGGCGCAGATAGTCGCGGTCGAGGTGGTTGATCACATGTACGATCGACTGACTGACGGTCATGGGATCCTCCTGAGGTGAGATCACAGGGGCTGGACGCGCACGTCACCGGCGGTGACGGTCAGCAGGCTGCGGTCTTCGACGGCCTGCCAGCCCGGCAGGTCGTCGAACGGCTCGCTGGCCACGAGCACGCCGTCGGACAGCCGGTGGACGAAGAGCGTGTCGCCCCAGACGGTCGCGGCGATCGACGTGCCGTCGCAGGCGAGGAGGTTCAGGCGGGCGGCGGGGTCCTTGGAGCCGGCGTTCACGACGACCTCGGCCAGCGCCTCGGCCAGGCCGAGCCCGGCGCGGCCGCGCTGGAACACGGCGGCAGCCACCCAGGCGGCGTCGCACGCGCTCTCCGCGCCGTCGGCCAGGGGCCGCACCGCGTCCCTGGCGACCCGGCCGTTGTGGCTGAGCAGCCAGTTCCTGTCGGTGAACGGGGCGGTGGCGCTCTCCTCGACGGGCATGCCGACAGTGGCCGAGCGCACGGCCGCCAGCAGGCAGGTCGAGCGGGCGACCGAGGCGAGCGCGGGCAGGTTGGCGTCGGTCCACATGGGCACGGCGCGGCGGTACCGGACGGGTTCGTCGCGGCCGGGGACATACCAGCCCATGCCGTACCCGTCGGCGTTGATCAGGCCCTGGCGCTGGCGGCGCGGCGCGTACGACTGCGTGAGCAGCCCGTGCTCAGGGTCGTGGATGAGCCAGGTGAGCGGCCGGGCCGCGCCCAGCCATGCGGCGTGCCTGCACATGTCAGTCCCGTTCCGAACGCGCGCACCGGAACCCGGTGAAGATCTGCCGGCGGATCGGATAGTCCCAGTTCCTGAACGTCGTCCGCACCGCCGCCGGGTCGGCCGCCCACGAGCCGCCGCGCAGCACCCGGTACTCCTGTCCGAAGAACACCTCGCTGTACTCCTTGTACGGGAAGCTGCGGAAGCCCGGGTACGGGTGGAACCAGGAGCCGGTCCACTCCCAGACGTCTCCGATCATCTGCTCGACCCCGTACGCGCCGGCCCCCGCCGGGTAGGCGCCCAAGGGCGCGGGCCGGGCGGCGCGGTGGCCGAGGTTGGCCAGGTCGGGCCCCGGTTCCTGCTCGCCCCACGGGTAGCGGCGGGCCCGCTGCTCCTTCGGGTCCCAGCCGCAGGCCTTCTCCCATTCGGCCTCGGTCGGCAGCCGCTTGCCGGCCCAGCGGGCGTAGGCGTCGGCCTCGTACCAGCACACGTGCTGGACCGGCTCGTCCATCGGGACGGGCTCGGCGCGGCCGAAGCGGGTACGCCACCACGTGTCGCCGTCCCTGGTCCAGAACAGGGGGGCGGTGGAGTCGGTGCCGCGGCGCCACTGCCAGCCCTCGGGGGTCCACCAGCGTGGGTCGTCGTAGCCGCCGCCCTCGATGAAGGCCGCGTAGGCGCGGTTGCCGACGGGGAGCCGGTCGATCCAGTACGCGGGCAGGTCCACCCGGTGGCCGGGGCGTTCGTTGTCGTAGGCCCACGGGAGGGTGGTGGTGCCCATCTGGAAGGGGCCCGCCGGGATGTACACCTCCTCCGGGCCCCGGTCGCGGCCCTGCGGCAGGTCGCCGTCGCGAACCAGGCCCGGCTGGCCCGAGAGCTGCCAGGTGGCGAGCATGGTCTCGTCGTGCTGGTGCTCGTGCTGGATCACCAGGCCGAACACGAAACCGTCGCGGTGCAGCGGCGCGGGGTCGTCCAGGTCGATCGTGTCGAGGACGTCGAGCACCCGCCCGCGCACGCCCTCGATGTAGCGGCGGGCCTCGACCGGGCCCATGAAGGGCAGGGTGGGGCGGTCCTTGCGCGGGGTCTTGAAGGCGTCGTAGATGTCGTCGATCTCGGGGCGCAGGGGCGTGATGCCCGCGGCTTCCCGCAGCACCCACAACTCTTCGTAGTTGCCCACGTGCGCGAGGTCCCACACCAGGGGCGACATCAGCGGGGAGTGCTGGCGCAGCAGGAGATCGTCGTCGGCCTCGGTGTAGGTCAGCGAACGGTCGCGCACCGCGAGGAGCTGGGCCGCGATGCGTTCCTTGGTGTCGAAGTCGTTCATGGCCGTCCTTCGTCGTCCATTGCCGTCGTCAGTCGGTCGGTCCGTCGTAGGGAGGAGTTCGGCACAGTCATCAGTCGGTCAGCCAGGCCGGGGTGGGGTGGCCCGGTGGCGGATCCATCAGGTCGGCCGCCGGGGACCGGCCGGTGCTCACGTGGCGGTCGGCGAAGGCGGCCACCTCCGCCACCAGGCCGGGGCCTGCGCCGAGGCGCGGGAGCGCCTCCAGTGCGGCGCGGAAACCCGCCTCGGCGGCCTTGCGCAGGCGGGGGTCGGACAGCCCGCAGCGGGCGGCGGTCTCCCACAGCCCCCGGTACGGCTCCGCCGCCGCCATCGCGGCGTCGCCGGCCCGGTCGTCGGCGATGAGGGCGTGGGTCACGGCCACGCACACCGGCCAGGCCGCAGGGTGCTGGGCGTCGAGGTAGCGGATCTCCAGCCAGCCGCGGGGCCGCACCGGCGGGAAGAGGGTGGTGGCGTGGTAGGCGAGGTCCTCGGCGGTGGGACGGCGCCCGTCGCCGGATTCCAGCCAGTCACGGAACGTCGAGCCGTCCCGGATCGGCCGGTAACGCTCACCGGCCTCGCGTACCAGCATGAGCCGGGCGTCCAGCAGGTAGGCGGCCCAGTCGGCGGCGGGGTCGCCCGAGGCGGGCACGGGCGCGGTCCTGGTGCGGTCGAGGCGGTCCCAGACGGCCTGGCGGCCCGACATCCAGCCGCACGGCCGTCCGCCGCTCAGAGGCGAGTTGGCGAAGGCCGCCAGCAGCATGGGCCCGAGAGCGTGGGCGCGCTCCCAGCGCGCCGCCGGCCGTTCGCCCAGGTCCACGTTGACCTGGATCGAGGCGGTCGAGCACATCATCAGCGGGCCGTAGGGCACGCCGAGGTAGGCGGCCATCGCCTCGTAGCGGGGCAGGCGGAGCTGGCGGTGGGCCGGGCGCACCGGGTCCAGGCCCACCCCGGCCAGCGCCATGCCGGCGGGGCGCAGGGCGTCGCGTACGGCGGTGACGTCGGCGGTCAGGCGGTTCAGCGCCTCGGACAGTGATCCCGCGGGGCCCGACAGTTCGAGCTGGCCGCCCGGCTCGAACGTCACGCTGCTGCCGCCCGCCATCGCGGGCAGGGCGCGTTCGACGTTGGACAGCGGGACGTGCCGGGCATCCGCGCCGCTGTAGAAAACCAGGAACTCCAGTTCGACGCCCACCTGGTTTCCTGTGTCGGGACGGAAGCAGCGGCGCGCGAAGTCCGCCACCTCCGAGGCGTCCCGCAACGGTGTGCCCTCGGCGGTCAGCCCGATCATCGTTTCCCCTTCGCGTGGCGTCCGGGTCTGCGGTGTTCGCACCTACAGACCCGCGAGCCGCGCGAGCGTTACATCCGGATTTGCGTGTAACGGATGGGGCTTGTCCGGAACTAGGTCACATGGAGCGGGAAATGGGCGGGCCCGGGTGCGCGGAGGTGGTCGGGCTGCTCACGGACTATCTGGAGGAGGAGCTCCCGGCCGGACGGCAGCGGGGTGTGGAGGGACATCTGGGCGGCTGCCCGAGGTGCGCGCGATGGCTGGCGCAGTTCCGTGCGACGATCGCGGCGCTCGGCTGCCTGCGCGACGGGCGCGTCATCCCCGAGCCGGTGCTCGCCGCGCTGCGCGACAGCTTCCGCCGCTCATGACCGGTGTCGTTCGCGGAAGGCGGACATGAGCCGGTCGCGCAGGTCGGCGGGGAGTTTCTCGGGGGGCGGGTCGGCGAGGGCGCCGATGGTCGCGCGGAACTGCTCCAGGTGACGCTCGCACCCTCCACAGCTCGCCAGATGCGCCCGTACGCCCTCGCGCTCGGTCTGGCCGAGGGCGTCTTCAAGGTAGGCGGTGAGGAGTTTTACCAGCTCGTCGCAGGTGAACCGCTTCACGACGTTCCGCCCTTATCGTGTGTCGGAGATGAACCGTTTCACTTATTGTGGCCGCTGCACGGACCGGCAGGAGCCCCCCGAGCTATTCTGGCTGCTTCACCGCCTCGAAGTAGCCCGCGAGCCAGCCGCGCACGGCCGTGCGGGCGCGGTGGAGCAGCACCCGCTGGTTGGCCGCCGAGATCTCCAGGATGTCGCAGACCTCGTCGGAGGTGCACCCTTCGACGTCGCGCAGGGTGATCACGATGCGCTGCCTCGGCGGCAGCCTGGCCAGCGCCTCACCGATCAGCCCGCGCACCTCCGAGGCCAGCGCCTCGCCCTCGGGGGTCGGCCAGGCCGCCGAGAACTCCTTCCAGCCGCGCGGCGGCGCGGCCCCGTCGAAGGTGACGGGGACGCCGTCGTGTTCGAGGGCGCTCCACGGCAGGGTGCGGCTCTCGCGCACGCCACGTTTCTTCGCGGCGTTGACCAGGATGCGGTAGATCCAGGTTTTCAGCGAGGACCGGCCCTCGAAGGCGTCGATCCCGCCGATCACCGCCAGCCACGTGTCCTGGACGACCTCCTCGGCCGAGTGGTCGGTGGAGACGTAGGACCTGGCGACCCGCAACATGCCCCCGGACCACGTGTCGAGCAGCGCCGCGAACATCGTCTCGTCGCCGGCGCGCAGGGCCGTGACGACGACGTCATCCGGGGGCAGCCCTCCGCCCTCGAAAGACCCCACGATCGCTTCCCCTTCGGTCGAACGTTGGGACATCACTGACGTGTGGGCCGAGCCGGAGCCCGGCGTCGGCCCGGGGCGGGACGACACCGCCAAGGCTAATCGCTCCCTCTGACGTTCTTTCTTTCCCCCCGTGGTGCCCGCTGAGCTTGTGCGTATTCTCAGAGTGCGTATCCGGCGAATCGGTGAGGAGCATTCCATGCGCCGCTCGGAACGGCTGCTCTACGCGGCGGACGGCCTCGACCTGCGCGTCGTGGACGTCGAACTGGCCGACGGAGAGCACGTCGAACGGCCCTTCGTCCGCACGCCCCGAGCCGCGGGAGCGGTGGTCTTCCACAACGGCCGCGTCCTGCTCCTGTGGCGGCACCGCGTCATCACCGACACCTGGGGGTGGGAGATCCCGCTCGGTGAGATCGGCCGGGACGAGACGCCGGAGTCGGCCGCGGCCCGGCATGTGGAGGCGCAGACCGGCTGGCGACCGGGCGAGCTGGTGCCGCTGATCAGGATCCACCCCGCCGGGGACGTCGCCGACTGCGACCACGAGATCTTCCTGGCCCACCAGGTCTCCCCCACCGCCGCGCAGGAGAGCGGCGAGCCGGCGGAGGGTGGCGAGCTCGCGCAATGGCTGCCGATCCTGCGGATCCAGCGGCTGATCAGTGAGCAGGCCATCACTTCTGCGACGACGTCGGCGGCGCTGCTGCACTTCCTGGCCGACCTCCTTCAGGCCCGCGCGGCACATTAGTTTGTCTCCGATGTAGACGATGTTTCCATTCCACGCTAACATTGTCTCGAACGTAGACAATGTTCATCCGTGGTAGAAATCCGGAGGAGGCTCACCCAGACAGGTTGGTGCACCATGACCGAGCGCTACCTCGGCGTCATCGGCGTCGCCGAGGCGCTGGGAGTGACCCGTCACGCGGTGCACAAATGGCGCACCCGCTATCCCGGCGACTCCCGTCACCCCTTCCCCGAGCCCGACGTCGAGGTCGACGGGTCCCCCGGCTGGCGGGCCGAGCGGCTGCGGGAGATCGTGCGCTGGCGCGAGAGCCTGCCAGGGCGCGGCGCGGGCGGAGGCCGTCCCTCCCTCGCGCGTCAGGACTACCTCAGGCAGGCCGCCGCCCGCGGCCTTGACCGGGACGAGGCGATCCGCGCGCTCGCCGCGTTCACCGAGGAGTTCCCCGAGATGACCGAACCGGAGCTGTGCGCCTGGCTGGTCGAGAAGTGGCGCCGCTGAGGCGCCGCCCTGCCACGAAGACTCAGCGACACGGAAGGCGATGACGCATTGCCAGAAACACGCGGGGAGACCGCACCGGGATTCGAAGCAGTACGCGAGGCGTTCGCGGCCAACCTGGCAGAGGGGCGGGAGATCGGCGCGGCGGTCGCCGTCTACCTGCACGGCCGCAAGGTCGTCGACCTGTGGGGCGGCCTCGCCGACCCCGGCACGGGCCGCCCCTGGGAGCGCGACACCCTGCAGATCGTCTACTCCACCACCAAGGCCATCACGGCCGCCTGCGCCCTCGTGCCGGCCCAGCGCGGCGAGCTGGACCTGGACGCACCCGTCGCCGACTACTGGCCCGAGTTCGCGACGGCCGGCAAGGAGCGCATCCCCGTCCGCTGGCTGCTCACCCACCAGGCCGGGCTGCCCGCGATCGACCGGCCGATCACCCCTGCGCAGGCGATCGCCTGGGAGCCCATGGTGAGCGCGCTGGCGGCGCAACGACCGTTCTGGGAGCCGGGCACGGAGCACGGTTACCACGCGATGACCTACGGCTGGCTGGTCGGAGAGGTCGTACGGCGGGTGAGCGGCCGCAGCATCGGCACCTTCCTCGCCGAGGAGATCGCCGGGCCGCTCGGGCTCGACTTCTGGATCGGGCTGCCCGAGCGCGAGCGGCACCGGGTCAGCCGGATCGTCTCCACGGTGCCCGGCCCCGGCGAGATGGCCGCCGTCGACCTGGACGCGCTGCCCGAGCCCGTACGCGACATGATGGCGGCCTTCACCGACCCGACGTCGCTGACCATGCGGTCGATGTCCGTCGTCACTCCTTCGCTGGACCACAACGACCCCGCCGAGCAGGCCGCCGAGATGCCCTCCACGAACGGCATCTGCACCGCCCGCGCGCTGGCCCGCTTCTACGCCGCGCTGATCGGCGAGGTCGACGGGCACCGCATCCTCACCCCGGCGAACCTGGCCGAGGCGACCGCAGAACAGGTCAGCGGCATCGACCGCATCCTGCGGGTCCCCGTCAGGATCGGCACCGGGTTCGGCCTGCCGACGCAGGACGCGTTCTGGTACTCGCCGACGGCCTTCGGCTTCGGCGGTCTCGGCGGGTCGCTCGGCTTCGCCGACCCGGCGACGGGGCTGGCGTTCGGCTACGTGATGAACCGCCTGCAGGAAGGCACGCCGGACGTGCGGGCCGCCTGCCTGCTGAGCGCGGTCCACGACGCGATGAAGGGCACGCTCAGCTCCGCACCGGCGCGGTGATCCCGGTGGACGGCGGGGCCTCGATGGGGTTCTGAGCCCATTTAATGCAGTCGATTGACTTACGATGACAGGAGAGGTTAACTGGCGGCGTTCTTGCTTGTCATCGTAAGGCGGGGATGGTGACCATGGCCGGCCGGACCGCGCGCGCCGAGCGTGTCAGCGCCACCCGGGAGCAGATCCTGACGGCGGCCGAGCGGCTGTTCGCCGAGCACGGCGTGATCGCCGTGTCCAACCGGCAGGTCAGCGAGGCCGCCGGGCAGGGCAACAACGCCGCGGTCGGCTACCACTTCGGCACCAAGGCCGACCTCGTCCGCGCGATCGTGCGCAAGCACGCCTGCGAGATCGAGCGGGTGCGCGCCCGGATGGTGGCGCAAACCGCGGGGTCCGCGCAGGCGCGCGACTGGATCGCCTGCCTCGTGCGCCCCGTCACCGAGCACCTGGCCGACCTGGGCGCCCCGACCTGGTACGCGCGGTTCGGCGCCCAGGTCAGGACCGACCCGGCGCTGCGCGAGATCATGATCGAAGAGGCCCTGACCTCGCCCTCGCTGCACCGGATCCTCGGCGAGCTCAACCGCTGCCTGCCCGCGCTGCCCCCCGAGGTGCACGCCGAGCGCAACGAGATGGCCAGCCAGCTCATGGTGCACATCTGCGCCGGCCGCGAACACGCGCTCGCCGAGGGCGCGCCCACACTCCGCTCGAGCTGGCACGACGCCGCGACCGGGCTGATCGACGCGATCGTGGGGTTGTGGCTGGCCCCGGTGACCAGGACGCCGGGCAAGGCGCGGCCCGCCAGCCCCGAAGGCCCCTGACCGCCCCTGACCAGGCCCGATTCCCGCTCCAGGCTTTTCCCTTCACCTCCCTTCGGAAGGAACCCAAGCGATGACGGTTGAGTTGGATCCGGCCGAACTCCCGGAATTCCCGATGGCCAGGGCGGCGGGGTGCCCGTTCGACCCGCCGCCGATCCTGCGCGACAAGCAGGAGCAGGGCCCGCTGGCCAAGGTCCGCCTGTGGAACGACACCACGGCCTGGCTGGTGACCCGCTACGCCGAGCAGCGGGCCCTGCTGGCCGACCCCAGGGTGAGCGCCGACGTCACCCGGCCCGGCTACCCGGCGCCCGTCGGGGTCGTCCCCGGCGGCTCGCCCATCAGCTTCATCCTGATGGACGACCCCGAGCACGCCAGGCTGCGCCGGATGGTGACGGCGCCGTTCGCGGTCAGGCGCATCGAGGCCATGCGGCCGGCCGTGCAGAAGATCGTGGACGACCTGATCGCCGAGATGCTGGCGGGCCCGAACCCGGTGGACCTGGTCGAGGCGTTCGCCCTGCCGGTGCCGTCCTTGGTGATCTGCGAGCTGCTCGGCGTGCCGTACGCCGACCACGACTTCTTCCAGGACAACAGCAAGACCGTCATCAAGCGCGGCGCGGCGCCCGAGGAGCGCGGCGCCGCCCTCGGCAAGCTCCACGCCTACCTGGACGACCTCATGGGCCGCAAGCTCGAACACCCGGGCGACGACCTGCTGTCGGGGCTGGCCGAGCGGGTCAAGGCCGGGCAGCTGTCGCGAGCGGAGGCGGCGCAGATGGGGGTGCTGCTGCTGATCGCCGGGCACGAGACCACCGCGAACATGATCGCGCTGGGCACGCTCGCCCTGCTGGAGCATCCCGGCCAGCTCGACCTGCTGCGCCACGCCGACGACCCGAAGCAGGTCGCGCGGGCGGTGGAGGAGCTGCTGCGCTACCTGCACATCACGCACAACGGGCGGCGCCGCGTCGCCCTGGAGGACATCGAGATCGCCGGCGAGGTGATCAGGGCAGGCGACGGGCTGATCATCGCGGGCGACATCGGCAACCGGGACCCCGAGGCATTCCCCGACCCGTACCGGCTGGACATCGAGCGCGAGGCCCGTCACCACGTGGCCTTCGGGTTCGGGGTGCACCAGTGCCTGGGGCAGTCGCTGGCCCGCATGGAGCTGCAGGTCGTCTACAGCACGCTCTACCGGCGTATCCCGACCCTGCGGGCCGCCGCGGAGCTGGATCGGATCCCGTTCAAGCACGACGGGTCCGTCTACGGCGTCTACGAGCTGCCGGTCACCTGGTGAGCTGCCGGCTCAGGCGCCGATGCCCCGGCGCAGCAGCTCCCACACGCGGACGGCCGCGACGCGCCGGGCCGGCGCCGGCCGCTTGGCCAGCACGCCGGCGAGCATGCCGACGGCCATGACCAGGTCGTCGGCGGTGAGGTCGGCGCGGACCCGCCCCGCGCGCCTGGCCTCCTCGAGCGCGCCCGCCAGCAGGTCGGCCACGCGATCGCGCAGCTCGATCATGCGGGTGTCGGCCGGGGGCACGCTGACCATCTCGATGAGCGCCGTCGAGGCGATGGTCTGCTCGGTGATCAGGGTCAGCAGGTCGTCCAGGGTGGCGCCGGGCTCGGCGGCCAGGGCTTCGAGCTCGGCGACGCCGTCCTCGAAGACGGCCAGCGCGAGGCTGATGCGGTCGGGGAAGTGCCGGTAGAGGCTGCCCTGGCCGACGCCGGCCGCCTTGGCGACCATGCTGAGGGGCGCGTCGTAGCCGTTGGCGGCGAACACCTCGCGGGCCGCCACGATGAGCGCCGCGCGGTTCGCGGCCGCGGCGCTGGGCCCCCTGTTGGGACGACGCACTCCAGCCATGGTTGCCACGATACCAACCGGACAAAATTGTCCGGTGCTGTTGCCCGCGCCCGGGGTACCGGCTACGGTGATTACCGGACAGTACAGTCCGGTTGGTTCGCGGAAGGACGAGCTTTTGAGCACCTTTGACGACAAGGTCGCCCTGATCACCGGAGCCGGCTCGGGCATCGGCAGGGCGATGGCCGTCGCCTTCGCCAAGGCCGGCGCCCGCGTCGTGGCCTGCGACCTGGACAAAGAACGGGCCGAGGCCACCGCCGCCGGCATCGGCGAGGCCGCCGTGGCGGTCCAGGCCGACATCTCCGCGCAGGAGTCGGCAGCCGACCTGGTCGAGGCCGCGATCGCCGCCTACGGGCGCATCGACGTGCTGTGCAACAACGCCGGGATCATGGACACGATGGCGCTGCCGCACGACATCACGGCCGAGTTGTGGGACCGGGTGCTGCGGGTGAACCTGACCGGCACATTCCTGGTCACCCACGCCGTGCTGCCGCACCTGCTGAGCCAGGGCGGCGGCGCGATCGTCAACACCGCCTCCGAAGCCGGCATCCGGGGCGGCACCGCCGGAGCCGCCTACACCGCCTCCAAGCACGGCGTCGTCGGGCTGACCCGCAGCGTGGCCTGGGCGTACGCCAAGGACGGCATCCGCTGCAACGCCATACTCCCCGGCCCCACCATGACCGCCATCGCCGAGAACGCGACCTTCGACCCGACCGGCGCCGCCCGCCTCGGCCCGGTGCTCGCCCTCGGTGAGCGCATGGCGCAGCCGGAGCAGATGGCCGACGCCGCGCTCTTCCTCGCCTCCGACGCCGCCTCGTTCGTCAACGGGGCCATCGTCCCGGTGGACGGAGGCTGGTCGGCGGCCTGAACCCCGCGCAGCCGGGGTGCCCGTCAGCCGACGTGGACGTGCGGGCGGCGTTCCGGGTCCGGCTCGGCCTGGCGTAGCACCTCCCGCGTCAGCGGCGGCACGTCCCCGCCGCCGAACAGCACGTAGCGCAGCATCGCCACCACCGGCTTGCCCTCACCCCAGTGGAAGTAGATGTGCGGCACCTCCCCGGTCCGGTCGCGCAGGTAGAGCAGCAGCGCCGCCAGCGAGTTGGGCACCGCCGAACTCTCCAGCGTCAGCACCTGGTGGCCGAATCGGTCCTCGCCCCGCACGCGCAGCTCCGACTCGAACTCCGAGGCGTCCCTCACCGATACCTCCGCGAACATGATCGGCTCCGCGCTGCGCAGCCGATGGTTCAGCCAGGTCTCGCGGAGCTTGTCGTTGTACTCGGCCTGGTCGCGTTTGTCCGGCTCGTTGGCGATCACGTGGATCTCTCCGCAGGCGTCGTTGACGAACTGCTCGGCCACCGCGTCCAGTCGCACGCTGGTGGAGCGCAGCTCGGTGGAGCGGGTGATGCGGGAGATCAGCGAGGTCCCGACCATCGTGACGATGAAGAACGAGGCGATCTTCACGCCGTCCGGCCGCTCGATCACGTTGGCCACCAGCGTGTACGCCAGCACCAGCGCGATCACTCCGAACCCCGCTGAGGCCGCCCGCTGCCTCTGCCTGCGGGCCGACAACGTCACGGCGATGGCCGCCGACAGGATGAGCACCAGCACGCCGGTGGCGTAGGCGCCACCCTGGGCGTCCACGTCCGCGTCGAAGATGATCGTGATGGCGAACGCGATGACCGAGAACACCAGCACCAGCGGCCGCACCGCCCCCGTCCAGCCCGGCGCCATGCCGTAGCGAGGCAGGTAGCGCGGCACCAAGTTGATCAGCCCGGCCATCGCCGAGGCCCCCGCGAACCACAGGATCGCGATCGTGGACACGTCGTAGACCGTGCCGAACCACTCCCCCAGGTACTGGTGCGCCAGATACGCCAGCGCGCGCCCGTTCGCCCTGCCGCCCGGCTGGAACTCGTGCAACGGGATCAGCACGGTCGTGACGAAGCTGGAGCAGACCAGGAACACGCTCATGATCAACGCCGCGGTGGTGAGCAGCCGCCGGGCGCCCTTGATCCGTTCAGGGATGTCCCCCTTGATCACCGGCATCACCGCGACCCCGGTCTCGAACCCCGACAACCCCAGCGCCAGCTTCGGCATCACCAGCAGCGACAGCCCGATCATCGCCGCCGGAGTGCTGTAGGTCATGCCGAGCGCCCGCCGCCAGTCGATCAACGCGTGCGGCGTCTCGATCACGTGCGCGACGGCGGTGGCCACGACGACCGCGTTCAGCCCGAGGTAGACGAAGACCAGCAGCGTCGCCAGGCCGATCGCCTCGCTGAACCCCATCAGGAACACCGCGCCCAATGCCGCCAGCAGCACCAGCGTCACCGGCACCCGCCGCCCCTGGAGGAAATCGGGCACGAACGGGTTCTCCATGATGTGCGCGGTCGCGTCCGCCGCCGACAACGTCATCGTGATCACGAAGTCGGTGGCCGCGAACCCCAGCAGCGCCAGCACCAGCAGCTTGCCCCACCACTGCGGCGCCAGGTGTTCCAGCATCGCGATCGACCCCTGGCCGCGCGGGCTCTCCACCGCGACCCGCCGATAGACCGGCAACGCCCCCAGCAGCGTCAAGGCCACCAGGAACAGCGTCGCCACCGGCGACAACAACCCCGCCGCCAGCGCCGCGATGCCCGGCTGGTAGCCCAGCGTCGAGAAATAGTCCACACCCGTCAGGCACATCACCCGCCACCACGGATGCTTCACGTGCGGGCCGTGCTCGATCTGGGTGCGATCGGTCTGCAACCCCTCCAGCAGCCAGGACCGCAGCGTGCCCTCCGTGGCCCCCGGCCGTTTCGCCAGTACCATGACCGCGGACCGACCGATACCGCCTCAGCGGGGCCGGGCGACGCCGACCACGTGGTCGAAGCCCCGGAAGGCGAACCGCTCCACGCTCTCCACGGCGAAGCCCGCCCGCCGCATGGCGGCCAGGATGTCACGGGCGGGATGACAGCCGCCGGCCGCGCGGGACCACAGCGGGGTCACCAGGCCGCTCAGCAGCGCGACCAGGTGGCTGCGCGGGCGCTGGTGCTCGTAGAAGCGCAGCTCGCCGCCCGGCCGCAGCACGCGCCTGATCTCCGCGAACGTCTCCGCGAGCCGGCCCGAGCAGCACAGGATCAGGGCGCACACGACGGCGTCGCAGGAGGCGTCAGGCGCGGGGAAGCGGGTCAGCTCGCCGTCGAGCAGGCGTGCCGGGGTCGCGGGCAGGTCGGCCACGACCGCCTTGGACGCCGCCCGCAGGAACGGGTCCGGCTCCACCAGCAGGATCTCCTCCACCGCCGGCGGATAGCAGGCCAGCTTGACGCCGTCACCCGAGCCCAGCTCCAGAACCCGCCCGGCCAGGCCCGCCACCAGCCGCTCCCGCTCCGGGGTCGGACGCGGACGGCGCCTGCCCCCGACACCGACCGGCCGAGGATGGTGGAACTGCTCGATCCCCACCCCGGCGGCCCGCTTGCGGCCGGCCGAGATGGGGGAACTGACGATGTGCACGGCCCCGCCTTCCGGATGACGACATTCCCACTATCGGGGGCGGGCGGCGCTCCGGGGCGCGACGCCCACGCGATCCTGACGGATGAGGCCCGTATTCATACGCTGTCTTGACGCTTGCCGGCTACCCCCGGCTCGCCTGGCCCGGCACCGACCCGGGACGTGACTGGCCGTCCGGCTGCTGCTCGGGCTCGGGGCCCGGCAAGGCGCCCGGCTGCTGCTCGGGCCGCGGCAGGGCGTCGGGCCGCGGCTCGGGCTCGGAGCGCGGCAGGGCCTCCGGTCCCGGCTCGGGCTCGGGCTGGATCCGCTCGGCTTCCGCCGTCCCCGCCTCGCCTTGGGCGGTGGCGACGGCCGCGCCCTGGGTCGTGGCCCGGTCGAAGAAGCGCAGCAGCTCCACCGGCAGCGGCATGATCAACGTCGAGTTCTTCTCCGCGGCCACCTCCACCACCGTCTGCAACAGCCGCAACTGCAGCGCCGCCGGGGTCTGCGACATGATCTCCGAGGCGTCGGCCAGCTTGCGCGCGGCCAGCAGCTCGCCGTCCGCGACGATCACTCGGGAGCGCCGCTCCCGTTCCGCCTCGGCCTGCCGCGCGATGGAGCGCTTCATCGCCTCCGGCAACTGCACGTCCTTGATCTCCACCCGGTCGATGTGGATGCCCCAGCCGAGAGCCGGGCTGTCGATCATCAGCGCCAGGCCCTTATTGAGCTCCTCCCGGTTGGTGAGCAGGTCGTCCAGTTCGCTCTTGCCGATGATCGAGCGCAGCGAGGTCTGCGATACCTGCTCGACGGCGAACAGGTAGTTCTGCACCTCGATGGCCGCCCGCATCGGATCCTGCACCCTGAAGTAGGCGACCGCGTCGACCCGTACCGAGACGTTGTCCCGGGTGATGCCCTCCTGCGTCGGGATCGGCATGGTGACGATCTGGACGTTGACCTTCCGCATACGGTCCACGACGGGGATCAGGAACCTCAGTCCCGGCTGCCTGATCTCCCTCTGCGCCTGGCCGAAGCGGAAAACGACGCCGCGTTCTATTTGGTTGACGATCCTCATCCCGGTGGCCGTCACGACGAAGAGGACGAAGGCGATAACGATGAGCACGATATTGATGTCCATGGCCATGTCCCTCCATTTCGAGCCTAGGTCCGGGGCGGCAACCATGTGCACCGGCCCTGACCTGCCGTTACCGAGGAGACGCCTGCGACCGAAGCGTCCTACGGGACCTCCGAACCGGGGTGGATGGTGAAGACGAATCGGTGGGCGCCCGACGGGATGCGGGCGCTCAACCGGACGCGGTGGACGATCTCGGGGACGCCGTCGTGGCCGCGTACCTCCTGCTCCTCCACCGCGGCCCGCCACGGCGCGGGGACGGCGACCTCGACCGCGCCCCAACTGATCACCCCCGGCCCGGCCACGGGACGGCGGCGGGAGATGAACAGCTCCTCGACCAGGCAGCCGGCGTCGGTGAAGTCGAAGGCGTCGGTGAGTTCGAGGGTGCCGGGGCGCCAGTGGAAGGTGCGGGTGAAGCGGGCGAGCCGAGGCGCGGCGTAGGCGGCGGTCAGGTCGAGGGCGAAGGTCAGTGAGCCGGGCCGGCTGACGTGGGTCACGACCTCGGCCCGGCGATCTCTGCCCGGCAGCTGGGCGGCGCCGTCGATGAGGGGGATCGAGTGCCACCGCGCCGACGCCTGCGGCACCTCATAGCGCCCCTCCCGGAAGTAATCACGCGTGTACTGCGGCGCGCCCAGATCGTCCAGGACGCTCTGGCCGCCCGCGTGGATGATGAAATGGCCGAGATCCAGGTGGTTGTGGGGTTCGTCGTTGTGACCCCCCTTGGCGGCGAAGGCCGTACCGCCGGCCCTGGCCACGACGATGGCGGCGTCCGGCAGGTACGCCCGCGACTCGGGCCGCGCGCGCACGATCGCGGCGTCCGGGCGGGTGGGCTCGTTCGACCACCACAAGGTGCGGCTGAGGTGGGCCCAGCGGTAGCAGGGGTCGTCGTGGAAGGACGAGGGTGCGGGCCGGCCGGGGACGGGGACGTCGAGGCGCGCCGCCAGCCGGTGCAGCAGGCCGGACGGGTAGAGGCCGCGGCCGTGGGAGTCGGCGAAGGCGGGCCGCCGGCCGTTCCCGAAGTCGATTCTGGCGGGGTAGGCGGCCATCTGCCGTACGTGGGGGCGGTCGAGGAGGTCCTGGCCTGTCCGTTCACGCAGAGCTTCGGCGAAATATACGAAATATCCGAACCCGTAGGCCCAGTAGTCGGGCCCCTCCAAGCAGGCGCCGTCCGGACCGGTGCCTGACAGGAACGACTCCATGGCCCGCACCAGGCGGGGCAGCAGGACGGGCAGATGCTCGGAGTCCAGGGCCAGAGCCGCCATCCCGGAGGCGCCCGCGCACACCGCCGCCCAGTTGTGATCCGCACTCTCCCACCACATCGGCCCGGCGCGCAGGGGACGCAGAACCCGGCGATCCACCTCGTCGCGGACGCGCGCCCGCACCCGCGCGTCGATGTGCCCGCCCAGCAGCGCGGTCGCCTCGGCCAGGGTGTGGGCGGTCTCGGCGGCGAACAGGTCCACGAACGCGTTGACCGGCCCCTCGTCCGGTTCGTGGGCGGGCAGCACCCAGGCGTACTCGTCGCACACCGACCACAGCAGGTCGTCCAGCGCCGGGTCGGGCCGCCCGTCCAGGTGGGCGGCCAGGATGAGCGCGACCAGCCGGCGACGCCGCTCGAAGTAGACGCCCTCGTACGCCGACCGCTCCCCGTGGTCGGCGAAGCGACGCCACAACCCGAACGTCAACTCGGGCGCCGCCGTCGCCCGCGCCCTGAGGGCCTCCTCGCGGATCTCCGCGATCAGCGTCGCGGTCATCGGGCCCTCAACGACCGCACCGAATGCCGGAAATCCGCGCCGGCCCCGATGGCGCACAGTGCTCTCATACCTCTCAGCATCCCTGGTCTCCACGGCCTCGCCGATGAACGTTTCATCGCGCGTTGACGCCCCGATGGGCCGCGTTTAGCGTCCAGCGCAGGTAGCCGGTTACCTCGGAGAGGAGCACGTACGCGATGTCCCGCCTGCTCACCCTCCTGGCCGGGCTGTGCCTGGTCCTCGCGCTGTCACCGGCCGGCCCCGCGACGGCGGCGCCGGTCACGGTGCCGGTCGGCGCCCAGTTCACCGACACGTCGGGCAACCTGCTGCACGCGCACGGCGGCGGCGTGCTGAAGGTGGGCTCGTCCTACTACTGGTTCGGGGAGAACCGCAACGCCGACGGCACCTTCCGCTACGTCTCGGCCTACCGTTCGACGGACCTGCGCACCTGGGAGTTCCGCAACCACGTGCTCACCCAGTCCAGCGCCGCCGAACTGCAGGTCGCCAACATCGAACGGCCGAAGGTCGTCTACAACGCCGCGACCGGCCGCTTCGTCATGTGGATGCACAAGGAGAACGGCCGCGACTACGGCGAGGCGCGGGCGGCCGTGGCGGTCTCGACGACGGTGGACGGCGCCTACACCTATCTGCGCAGTTTCCGCCCGCTCGGCCACATGTCACGTGACATCACCGCGTTCGTCGACACCGACGGGGTCGGCTACATGATCTCGGCCGCCGACGAGAACTACGACCTGCACGTCTACCGGCTCACCGCCGACTACACCGACGTGGCCACGCTGGCGCGGATGTGGGACGGCGACCACCGCGAGGCGCCCGCCATGTTCAAGCGCGACGGGGTCTACTTCCTGTTGACCTCCGGCGCCACCGGCTGGCAGCCGAACCAGGCCAAGTACGCCACCGCCACCAGCATCACGGGCTCCTGGAGCGCCTGGCAGAACGCCGGCGACTCGCTCACCTTCGGCTCGCAACCGGCTTACGTGCTGCCCGTCCAGGGCACGTCCGGCACCTCCTACCTGTATCTGGGCGACCGGTGGGCGGGCGCCTGGGGCGGCCCCGTCAACGACTCCCGCTACGTGTGGCTGCCGGTGCGGTTCCCGAGCAGCACCAGCATGAGCCTGTCCTACGCCCGCCAGCTCACCCTCGACGCCGCCGCCGGCACCATCGCCACGACCGGCACCGGCTACGAACGCCTCACGGTGCGCCATTCGGGCAAGTGCGCCGACGTGCGGGGCGCCTCGGGTGACAACGCCGCCGCCGTCGTCCAGTACGCCTGCGGCGGCGGCGCCAACCAGCAGTGGCGGATCCAGTCGATCAGCGGCGGCTACGCGCAGGTCGTCGCCCGTCACTCCGGCAAGTGCCTGGACGTCAACGGCGCGAGCACCGCCGACGGGGCCGCGGTGCAGCAGTACACGTGCGGGAGCGGCACCAACCAGCAGTGGACGCTGCAGGACGCGGGCGGCGGCTACGTGCGGCTGGTGGCCAGGCATTCGGGCAAGTGCGCGGACCTGCCGAGCGCCTCGCAGGCCGACGACGTGCAGTTCAAGCAGTATCCGTGCGCAAGCGGGCAGCACCAGCAGTTCGCCCGCGCCCAGCTCTGAGCCCGATATTGGCTCGCGGCGGGCGCGGGGCCGCGACTACATTCGGAAGTTGTGGTCAAGCCCCTCGAAATCGCGTGCGACGAATCAGGCGCGGAGGGAGAGAAGCTGGTCGGCGGCAACACCGACGTGTTCGCGCACGCCGGAGTGCTGATGGAGCACGCCGAGGCGGCCGCGTGCATCGCCGAGCTGCGCGCGCGGGCGCCGTCGCCGGCCACCCAGTACAAGGCCAACCACATCCTGCGCGAGAAGCACAGGGCCGCGCTGCGCTGGATGCTCGGCCCCTCGGGCCCGGTCCTCGGCCACGTCCAGGTGTTCCTGGTCGACAAGGCCTTCCACATGGCCGGCAAGATCGCCGAGCTGCCGGCGGCCGGCGCGCCGCTCGCGCTCGCCCTCTACCGGGAGGGCCGCGCCGCGTTCGGTCCCCTGCGGTGGACGGCCTTCCTGGAGGCGTTCAACTACCTGCTGCGCGCCAAGAACGGCCAGGGCGTCATCGTCTCGGTCGAGGACGCCTACCGCCTGGTCGACGAGCTGCGCGGCACGGGCGGCGCGGCGGGCGAGATCATGGAGCTGCTGTGGCGGGCCAGGCCGCGCGTGGAGGACTTCCACGCGCACCTGCTGGCCGATCCGCACGTCCTGCCCGCGCTCGACCCGCTCATGCCCGCCATCGTGCGGGCCGCCGTCCACTGGGGCGCGGGCGGGCGGCCCGTCTCCATCGTCCACGACAGGCAGACGACGCTGACCGAGGAACGCGTCGCCCTGATGCGGCGGATGGCGGGCGAGGGCCGGCTGGCCGGGTTTCGGCTGGTCGAGTCGACGCTGGACGCGCGGGTGCAGGTGGCCGACGTCGTCGCCGGGGTCGCCCGCAAGATCGCCTCCGACGAGCTCAACGGCAGGGGCGATCCGGAGCTGTCCGCGCTGCTGCGGCCATACCTGGACGCGACCTCCATCTGGGCGGGCGATCTGCCAGGAGAGCAGGTCAAGCAGCGGTAAATACCGCACCCCCGCAGAATTTACCACAAAACGTAACTATAGAGTGACGTATTGTGAACGAATCGAAGCGTGTGGAAATCGCCTGGCCCGAACTCGGCATCACCGTGCGGGCAGAACTCGACGAACGCAACCGCTCCCTGGCCCAATGCCTGTGGGACGCACTGCCCTACCGCAGCCTCCAAGGACACGCCCTGGTCGCCGGGTACCACCTCTACCACCTCGCCCCGGTCCACACACTGCTGCACGCGCCCGTGGAGTACCGCGTCGACCGGCGCACCGTCCCCGACGGCACCCTGTTCTGCTCACGACTGCAGCACCTCGGCATCAAATACGGCGAACTGACCGAACCCATGACCGCCACCCCCGTCGGCCAGGTCGCCGAAGAGGACCTCGACGCCCTCGTCCAGGCCGGCCGCGAGGTATGGAACTCCGTCTACACCACCAAAGAACCCATCATCGCCGAGGTACGCCGCGCCGGAGGCCCCGGCGGCCACGTCCTGCCCCGCCTGCCCATCGGCGACCCCCAGCTCAACCAGCTCATCACCGAAGTCCACGCAGAAACCGAACGCATCTGGACCAAACCACCCCGCGAACTCGTCGACCTGCACGCCGGACGCATCCCATCCAAGGCAGGCAGCTACGAGACGGTCCTGACCACACTGCTGTTCGTCAACGGCGAGACCCGCCCACTCGGCTACAGCTGCTACGGCGGCCTCGTCCGCGCCGCCCTCGACGGCATGCCGATGCCATGGCTGCGCCAGATGACCCGCCAGCTCGCCCACACCCCGGCCGAATTCCTCGGCTACTGCGGCCTGGACACCCTGTGGAACTTCACCCAGCGCCTGCTGGCCAGCCTGGAGCGGGTCGACAGCCACGAGGACTTCGTCGCGGCCATGGCCCACATGGCCCTCTACTGCAACTGCCTGGGAAGCTGGAACCTGCACATGTTCCCCTGGGAGAGCGGCGACACCATGCGCCGCGTCCTGGAGCCGGCATGATGGGGCCACGTGTGGTAGTGATCGGCGGCGGCGTCATCGGGCTGTCCATCGCCTACCACCTGGCCGAGGCCGGCGTCGACACCACCCTGCTGGAACGCGGCACCCTCGGCTCCGGCGCCTCACGCGCCACCGCCGACGTCGTCCGCTCCTACTTCGCAGGCAACCCGATCAGCTCGGCACTGGCCGTCCGCAGCCTCGACGCCTACCACGCCTTCCCCACCAGACCAGGCACCGACCTGCCCATGCGGCAGGTCGGCTACCTGGTCCTGTTCAGCGAGCCCGACCAGGTCACCGCCTTCCAGGCCGACCTGCCCGACCAGCACGCCGCCGGCGTCGACGTCGACCTCATCAGCGCGGAAGAGGCAAGGAAACTCAACCCGCTCATCGGCGACCTGCCGCTGCTGGCCGCCGCCTACTCGCCACAGGCCTACATCTCCGACACCACCGCCATCGTCACCGCCTACGCCGAGGCGGCCCAACAGGCCGGCGCCACCCTGCGCACCGGCTGCCCGGTCACCTCCATCGACATCCACGCAGGCCGCGTCCAAACCGCCAACGGCGACATCACCGCCGACGCGATCGTGTGCGCCGCCGGCGCCTGGTCCACCTCGCTCGTCCGCTGCGCGGGCGTGGACCTGCCACTCACCGAACCGATCGAACAGGAACTCCTCCTCACCGACCCGCTACCGCCCGGCACACCCGACATCCCGGTCACCCTGCACGCCGCCAGCGGCCTGCTCGTCCGCATACGCGGCAACCGGCTGCTGATCGGCATGGGCTACCCGGGACCCGACAGGCAAGCCTGGCGGCAAGGCGTGGCCACGCAACTCGCGGCCACCTACCCGAGCCTGACCGGGCTCGCCCTGCACACGGCCGTCACCGGCCTGCGCGACGCCAGCCCCGACCGCACCGCCTTCATCGGCCACCAGCCGGGACCACCGGCCTTCCTGTACGCCACCGGCTTCTCCGGCCACGGCCTGTGCAACGCCCCAGCCGCCGGCGAACTCGTCCGCGACCTCTTCCTCGACCAGGACCCCGGCATCGACGTGACCGCACTGGCGGTCAGCCCACGACGAACGGGATGACCCATGACCGACGACAGCCGCTTCATCCTCGATCCCGCCACCCGTGACCTGCACACCGACAACGACAAACTGCGCGCGGCCGGCCCACTCGTGCCCGTCACCGCAGAAGGCGTGACCGCCTGGGCCGCCACCCGCTACGCCACACTGCTGACCGTGCTCACCCACCCGGAACTGTCCAGGGAACTACGCCACTGGCCCGACCGGCACACCATGCCACCGGGCACGGCCATCGACCGCATCGTCACCGACACCTCCATGCTCAACGCGGAAGGCGAAACCCATCGCCGCCTGCGCATGCCGCTCAGCGCCGCCTTCTCACCCCGGCGCCTCGAACGGCTGCGCCCCAGGATCGAGACGCTCACCGACCGGCTCATCGACCACCTCGCGGAACTGCCACCCGGCCAACCGGTGGACCTGCGACTGGAGTTCGCCTACCCGCTGCCGCGCGAGGTCATCTCAGAACTCATCGGCATCCCGGCCGCCCACCAGGACGAACTACACCGCCTCACCGACGCCGTCGCCCAGGTCGGCGGCCTCGAAGACTCACCCGAGCTACGCAAACAACTGCGCGAACTCCTCGACCAGGTCATCGAGGAACGCCGGTCCACACCCGGCGAAGACCTGATCAGCGACCTGTTCAAGCTGCACGAAAAAGACGGCGGACGGCTGTCGGAAGACGAACTGTTCGCCACCATCGAACTGCTGTTCATCGCCGGACACGTCACCACCGTCAACCTCATCACCAACGGCATCCGCGCCCTGCTCCAGGCGCCCGGCCAGCTCGACCTGCTGCGCTCGGGCACATGCCCCTACAGCACCGCCGTGGAGGAGACACTGCGCTGGGACTCGCCGATCGCCTACTTCCCGATGCGCTACGCCGTCAACGACGTCGAGATCGACGGCATCACCCTGCGAACCGGCGAACCCGTACTGGCCTGCTTCGCCTCCGCCGGACGCGACCCCGACCAGTACGGCGAGAACGCCGACCGCTTCGACCTGACCAACGCCCCGGCCCACCACCTGGCCTTCGGCCACGGGCCGCACTTCTGCCTCGGCGCGCCGCTGGCCAGGATGGAGGGCGAAATCGCGCTCAAGGCGCTGTTCACGGCATTCCCCGACATGACGTCGGCCGCGCCGCTGGAGGAACTGCCGCCACTGGACACCCTGCTCGGCAACAGCACCCGCACCATGCCCGTCCTGCTCGGCCCCAGGGCCCGCTGACACCACCGGCCCGGAGCCGTCGCCCAGCGCGACCCGGCTCCGGGCCCGGCCACGGCACCCCCCGGGCTACGCCCTCACCCCCAACCCGGCTACGCTCCGTTCCGACCACGATTGGAGCCAACGCCGTGCCACACCCCGACCTGCCACCGACCACCGCGCCCATGCGCCTGGCCACCACCATCCGCCCCTACGACTGGGGCTCGGTCACCGCGCTGCCGGAACTGTTCGGCACAGAGCCCACCGGCCGGCCGCAGGCCGAACTCTGGATGGGCGCCCACCCCGGCGACCCCTCCACCGTCGAAGGCACCCCGCTGAACGACCTCATCACCCACGATCCTGCCGCCACCCTCGGCGAGCAGACGGCCACCCGCTTCGGCCCCGTCCTGCCCTACCTCCTCAAGGTCCTGGCCATCGGCCGCCCGATCTCCCTCCAGGTCCACCCCACCACCGCACAGGCCGAGGCCGGCTTCGCCGACGAGAACGCCCGCGGCATCCCCCTCGACGCCTTCACCCGCACCTACAAGGACGCCTCGCACAAACCCGAGATGGTCTGCGCGGTCACCCCCTTCCACGGCCTGTGCGGATTCCGCGACCCCGACGACGCCGCCAACCTCCTCGACCACCTCGCCCTCACCGACCTCGAACCCTGGATCCAGACCCTCAGGACCGAGGACGACGCCGTCCGCGCCGTCTTCGCCGAAATACTCGACGACGCGAACGCGCCCCTGCGCGCCCAGGCCGAACAGGCTCTGCTCACCCGCGACGACGACGTGCTCGCCCCCTACGCCGACATCGCCCGCGCCTATCCCGGAGACCCCGGCATCGTGGCCGCCCTCCTGCTCAACCACGTCACCATCCAACCCGGCCAGGCCCTCTACCTCGGCGCCGGCGTCCCGCACGCCTACCTCGGCGGCATCGGCGTGGAGATCATGGCCAACTCCGACAACGTCCTGCGCTGCGGCCTGACCACCAAGCACGTGGACGTGCCCGAGCTCATGCGGGTCGTCGACTTCACCCCGGGGGAGCCGTTCCTCGTCGAACCCACGCAGGACACACCCGGCGTGTACGACTACCGGCCGCCCGCCCCGGAGTTCGCCCTCACCCGCCACGAGCTGACCGGCGAGACCCCGCAGGCCCTTCCCGGCGGGCTCCCCCAGATCGTGCTCTGCCTCGACGGCGAACTCCGCGTCGGCGACAACCTGTTCCTGCGCCCAGGGCAGTCGGCCTTCGTCCCGGCCTCCGCGGGGCCGGTGCGGTTGTCGGGCAAGGGGACGGCGTACCGCGCCCAGCCCGGCGCCTTTACAAAGTAGATTACTACCTATGACGATCTTCGGCCCGGTTTCTGATGTCCGCCCCCTGTTCGCCCAGGAGCGGCGGGAACTGCTCCTGCTCCTCGGCTCACTCGACGCCGGCGCCTGGTCGAAAGCCACCGTGTGCCCCGGCTGGGACGTGCACGACGTGGTCGGACACGTCCTCAACGACTACATGCGGCGGCTGTCGGGCGGGCGCGACGGCTTCGCCGGCGCCCGCTTCGCCGATGACGAGACACTGCCGGGCTACCTGGCCCGCACCAACGACGAGTTCGTCCGGGCCACCCGGCAGTGCAGCCCCCAGCTGATGATCGAACTGCTCGCCCACCTCGGCCCCGAACTGGACCGGCTGTGGGCCGCGTTCGACCTGACCGCCCCCGCGCACCTGGAGGTGTCCTGGGCGGGACCGGGGCCCAGCCCCGCCTGGCTGGACATCGCCCGCGACTACACCGAGTTCTGGGTGCACCAGCAGCAGATCAGGGACGCGGTCGGGCGGCCGGGGGCCGACCGGCCGGAGCTCATGCGTCCCGTGCTCGACACCTTCCTGCGCGCGCTGCCCCACACCCTGCGCGAGCTGTCCCGCCCGGACGGCGCCATCGTGCGCGTCGTCGTCCCCGGCCCGTGCGGCGGCACCTGGCAGGCCAGGACCGACGGCGGGTGGCGCATGACCGACGACGCGAACTCCCCCGCCGCCGCCACCATCACCATGCGGGCCGGCGACCTCTGGCGGCTCGCCTCCCGGGGGATCACGGTGGCCGAGGCCCGCGCGCGGGCGACCACGCAGGGCGACCCGGCCCTGGCCGACGCGGTGACCTCACTGCTCGCCGTTGTCGCCTGACACCGCCCTGCAAGCGCTCCCACACCCGCGACGAGCGGCTGGACCGGGTGCCCACGCACGGCGGCCACAGCCGCTTCCCTCCGGAGCAGTCGGAGGTGGCGGGCATGGGGCGGCCCACCGGCCTCAAACGGTCAGCGGAGGCGGCGGAGTTTCAGCACGTTGTCCATGCGCAAGGTCGGACGTCCCTCCGGGTCGTTCTGGGTGCGTTCGAACTCCTCGCACGCCAGCACCTCCCACTCCTCCTCCCCCGGCTCCAGCGACTCGAAGACCTCCTGCGGCGTGGGGAAGTGCACCCCCTCGGGGTGATCGTGCTGGAACGACGGCCAGCCGCCGTGCCCGACGACGAGCAGCACCCCGCCGGGCACGACGGCCGCCGCCGCGGCGCGCAGGATCTTCTCGCGCGGCATCTCCATCGGCGCGTGCAGATAGCAGGCCGAGACCAGGTCGAAGCCGCCCTCGGGGAAGGACTCCCCCAGGTCGTGCCGTTCGAACACGATCCGGTCGGCGACGCCCGCCTCCTGCGCGTGCTCGGCGGCCCGGCCGAGCGCCACGCCCGAGACGTCGACGGCGGTCACCCGCCACCCCTGGCGGGCCAGCCACACGGCGTCGCCTCCCTCGCCGCACCCCAGGTCCAGCGCCCGGCCCGGGGCGAGATCCGTGGCGTCGCGGACGAGCCTGGCGTTGGCGTTCCCGCTCCACATGCGCGTGTTCTCGGAGTAGCGCCCGTCCCAGTACTCCTGCCATGAGACGCCCCCGGCGCGGCGGGCGGCGACGGCCGCGCGGGTCTCCTCGGCTATGAGGTCGGCGTTGATGGCCGCCCCGGCCTGCACGCCGGCCGCCGCCGCGCCGACGACCTTCTCGATCGGATCGGCGAGGTTGCCCGCCACCCACACGCCGGGAACCTCCGTCGCCCCGGAGGGGTCGGCCGGGATGCGGGTGCCGATCACGTGCCCGCCCCTCTCGTCCTCGACCGTCTCCAGGCCGAGCCCGGCCAGGAAGCCGGCACGGGCGTTCAGCCGGGTGGCGACGGCGAGGGCCTGGCAGGGGATCACCCGCTCTCCCACCTTCACGCCGCCGAGCCGGTCGCCGCTCACCTGCAGTCCGGTCACCTCGCCGGTCACGACGGTGACGCCGCGGGCGGCGAGTTGCTCGCGTTCTTCGTCGGTGAGCGGCGGCGCGGTGTGCAGGAAGAGGGTCACCTCCGCGCTCCACTGCCGCCACAGCAGCGCCTGGTGAACGGCGAGCGGCCCCGTGCCGAGGACGCCGATCGCCTGGTCGCGCGCCTCCCAGCCGTGGCAGTACGGGCAGTGCAGCACGTCCCTGCCCCACCGCTCGGCCAGCCCTGGCACCTGCGGCAGCTCGTCCACCCCGCCGGTGGCCACCAGCAGGCGGCCCGCCACGACCGAGGAGCCGTCGTCGAGCACGATCCTGAACCCGCCGTCGCCGAGCCGCTCGGCCGCCGCGACCGTGCCCGTCACGATCTCGCCGCCGTACCCCTCCACCTCCTTGCGCCCTGCGGCCAGCAGTTCCAGGGGCGGCATGCCGTCACGCGACAGGAACATGTGCACCCCCTGCGCGGGCGCGTTCCGCGGCTGCCCCGCGTCGATCACCAGCACCTTGCGGCGGGCCCGCCCCAGCGTGAGCGCCCCGCTCAGCCCGGCCACCCCGCCGCCGACAACCACCACGTCGTATGTCGCGTCCATCGTGAACGTCCCTTTCGTCGATCCGATGCGCGCCACTGTCCGCCGAACGCCGGCGATTTGACAAATGTCATTGCCGAAATGGCAATGTGGAGCCATGGACCTCGACGACGTACTCCAGTCCGTGGGCCCGCACCTGCGATCGCTGCGCGTGGAGCGGGGCGCGACGCTGGCGCAGCTCTCGAAGAGCACCGGCATCTCGGTCAGCACCCTGTCACGCCTGGAGTCCGGTCAGCGCAAGCCGACGCTGGAGCTGCTGCTGCTGTTGGCCAGGGCCCATCAGGTGCAGCTCGACGAGCTCATCGACGTGCCCACGACGGGCGATCCGCGCGTGCACCTGCGCCCGATCAAGCGCAACGGCCAGACGTTCATCCCGCTGAGCCGCCGGCCGGGCGGGGTGCAGGCGTTCAAGCAGATCTACCCGCCGCACTGGCCGGGCTACGAGCCGGAGCAGCAGGTCCACGAGGGGTATGAGTGGCTGTACGTGCTGGCGGGGCGATTGCGGCTGCTGCTCGGCAAGCACGACGTGATCCTCAGGCCGGGGGAGGTGGCGGAGTTCGACACCAGGACGCCGCACGCCTTCATCAACCCGGACCCGGAACCGACCGAGGTCCTGGCCCTGTTCGGCCCCCAGGGCGAACGCATGCACATCCGCGCCCGCCCGGCCGCCAAGTGATCACCGGCCAACGCCCGACAGCGACAATCAGCACTTAACCGGCGATAGCGGTGGGGTGTGCTCCTGTTCCTTCGTGAGCGCCTAAAGTCCTCTGAGGGGGTGCTCGATGAAGCTTGTGACCGCGTGGTGGCGAAGGTACCGGCTGGACCGCAATCCGCTGCGGCGGCGTTCCGATCGGGTGGAGAGCGTGGCGCTGGCGGTGGCGGCGTCCCTGGTCCTGCTCAGCCTCTGGCCGGCGGTGGCGGCGGGGCGGCAGGCGTACGGGAGCGTGCCCGACACGACAGGCCGCCAGCAGGTACGCGCGACGCTGCTGGCCGACGCGCCGGTCGCGTACCTGTCGTTCGGCGAGGTCGCCACAGGAGAGCTGACGCCGGCGCGGTGGACGACGGCGTCGGGGCGGCAGCACACGGGAAGGCTCCGCGCCCCGGTCCTGGCCAAGGCGGGCACCGAGCTGAACATCTGGGTCGACGCCGGCGGCCACCAGGCCGCCCCGCCACCGAGCAGGGACGAACTACGCATCACCGGCGTGGCGACGGGCCTGCTGATCATGCTGGTGTCGGCGACGCTCGTGACGGCGGCGTTCGCGGGGGTCCGCTGGCTGCTGGACCGGGGACGGTACCGCGCCTGGGACGCCGCCTGGTCACCCGTCAAAGACTCTCTCTGAGGGTCGCCGGGTCCAAGCGGCGGCGAGCTTGGTGACGTTCTCGGGGATCGAGGGGTCGAAACGCCCGGGGTTGAGCAGGGGCCGACCGGTTGACAGGTCGGCGGCCGGCACGGCCCCCGAGTGTCAGTCCCACGCCCCCGCGTCGGCGGCGCTGCGGGCGTAGGCGGAGAAGTCGCGGGCGTCCCTCCCGAGCGCCTGCCGCACCCCCTCCGACAGGTACGCGTCCTTCCCGCGCCTGATGGGCGAGACCACGTCCGCGTACTCCTTGGCGTCCCCTTCCGGCCAGCCCTGTCCGACCAGCTCGGCGACGAACTCCTGCGGCCCGAGCGGCACATAGCGCACCGTACGGCCGGTCGCCGCGGAGATCTCGGCCGCGACCTCGGTCATCGTCAGCGCCCTCGGCCCGGACAGCTCGTAGGTCCGCCCCGCGTGCCCGTCCTCGGTGAGCGCGGCGACGACGACGTCGGCGATGTCCTCGGCGTCCACGAAGCTGGCCGCGCCGTCCCCGGCGGGCAGCCTGAGCTCGCCCGCCAGGACCGCCTCGCGGAAGAAGCCCTCGCTGAAGTTCTGGGCGAACCAGCCGGGCCGGACGATCGTCCACGGCAGGCCGCTGTCGCGTACCGCGCTCTCCCCGTCGACGTGGGTCGCGCCGGCGTCGGCGTCGCCCACGATGTAATCCGGAACGTCCACGCCGCGCCCCGACAGCAGCACGAGCCGGCCTGCGCCCAGGCCGGCCGCCCGCTCGACGAAGGGGCGGGTGAGGACCGCGCCGTCGAGCGGCACCACGTACACCGCCGCGACGCCGTCCAGGACGTGGTCCCAGGTGGCGCGGTCGTTCCAGTCGAAACGCCACTCACCGGAACGGGAGGCCACGCGTACGGCGGCTCCGCGCGCCCGCAGCCGGGCGGCGATCCTGCTGCCTGATTTGCCCGTGCCGCCGAGAACCAGAATCGCTTGTTCAGTCATGAGTCAAGTCAACGGCCCTCGCCCGGCCGGGCGCCATGTTCGTGCGGCTCGCGGGCATTCGCGGGCGTCTAGGGTGGGTGCCGTGGATGTGTTGGCCCGCTTGCTGGACGGGGTGCGGGCGCGGGGCGCGGTGTTCGGGCAGGCGGTGCTGGATCCTCCGTGGTCGCTGCGCTTCTCCCTGGACGTGCCGCTGTCGCTGGTGACCATGGTGCGCGAGCATGGCTGGGTCGTCCCCGACACCGGTGCGCCGGTACCGCTCGGCACTCGGGACGTGGCGGTCGTACGCGGTCCTTTCACCGTCGCCGACGACCCGGCCACGCCGCCCGGCCAGGTGGTCACCCCTGCCGACTACTGCGCGCCTGGGGCCAGGCGGCTGGCCGCGCGCACCTGCGGGGAACGGCCGGACGGGCCGGCGCTGCTGCTCGGCGGCGCGTACGACGGCGGGGTGAGCGAGCGGTTGCTGCGGGCGCTGCCCGAAGTGCTGGTGGTACCGGCCGACGACCGGCGGCCGGGGCTGGTGGACCTGGTGAGCATGGAGGTCAGCGAGGACGCGCCGGGGCAGCAGGTGGTGCTCGACCGGCTCCTGGACGTGATGCTGGGCGCAGCCCTGCGCGCCTGGTTCGACCAGCCGGGGGCGCCGTCGTGGTACCGCGCGACGGGCGACCCGGCGGTCGACCGCGCTCTGGGGCTGCTGCACGACGATCCGGCCCACCCGTGGACGGTGACGGAACTGGCGGCCAGGACGGGCCTGTCGCGGGCCGCGTTCGCGCGCCGCTTCACCACGGCGGTGGGCGAGCCGCCGATGCGGTACCTGACGGGCTGGCGACTCGCGCTGGCGGCCGACCTGCTGCGCGGCAGCGACGCGACCGTGGCCGGCATCGCGCGCAGAGTCGGGTACGCCAACGCCTTCGCCCTGAGCGTCGCCTTCAAACGCGTACACGGCATCACGCCCTCGGAGCGACGCCGCATCTAACGCTGCCCAACGGCATCACGCCGTAGAAACGGCACCATATCCCACGCTGACCCAACGACATCACACCTTAGGAGCGCCGTCGCATTGGCACGTGTGCTCTCACCTCAACCGGCCGACCTCTGCCGTTCATCCCCTTCGGCCGTGCATGATCACATATGATCCGCTGACATGATCATGAACTTAGGGGCCGCACTGGCCCTGGCCGCCACGTTGGGCGCGCCGCCCGCCCAGCCTCCGACCGGGAAGCTGCCGGGGACCCAGGCCACCATCGTGGCGAAGATGGCCGGCCGGCCGATCCAGTTCACCTCGTATGGCGCCCCGACCCCGGGCAGGCCCCACGACGGCTCGTGGGCCTGGGATCCGGCCAAGCGTGCCTTCGTGGCCGCCGACGGCACCCTGTCCGTCTCCCCCGACGAACGCTGGGCTGCCCTCCTGCACGAGACCAGGGGCCTCGGCGTGCCCAAGGTGACGGTCACGGACCGCGAAACGGGCGAGCGGACGGAGATCGAGCTGCCCGTCCCCCAGGACCCCACGCGGGAGAACGGCTACCTCCAAACGTTGTGGCCGACCTGGTCGCCGGACGGCCGCCATCTGCTGCTCAACGTGTTCGAGGCGGGAGGCGAGCCGCGTTCCGCGGGGATCGTGCTGATCGAGACGCCCACGCTGAAGCCGCGCTTCGTCCGCATCGACAAGGCCCTGATCACGGTCGGCGGCTTCCAGTGGACCCGCGACGGCAAGGGCGTCGTGGTGCGGTGGGGCAAGAACGGCAGGACCTCCATCCGCCAGTACGACCTGGAGGGCGCCGTCAAGCGCACCTGGCACGTCCGCGGCCGCCCGGTCGCCCAGGGGCAGGGCACGTTCACCCCGTCGGGCCGCCGCTTCGTCACCGCGTGCATGTCTCTGGAGAGCTCGGCCTGCGTGTGGGACACCGCCACCGGCAAGGCCGTCACCCGGGTCAAGCTGCCCTCCAGCCCCGTCTGGGGGTCCGTGCTCGGCTGGTACGACGAGCGCCGCCTGATCGCCGCGACCGGCAAGGGCGTCGGCGTCATCGACCTCAAGGGCAAGGTCGTGGAGACTTTGGTCACGCTCGGCAAGAACCAGCACTTCTACCCGCGTTTCGAGGCGCGCGGGAAGGGCTGAGCCAGGCGGGCGGGCTCAGCCCCGCCCGTACCGGTCCTCGGCGCGCCAGAAGTACCAGAAGCCGAAGGCCACCGAGAACACCGCCCAGAACACGCACGACACCCACACCATCGGCGGCGGCGTGTGGCTGCCGATCAGGATGTCGCGCATCCACTCGATGTAGGAGGCCGCCGGGTTGAGGTACATCGCGGTGGCCACCCACTCGGGCAGTTTCGCGCTGTTGACGACCTTGTCGTGAATGGCGAAGAAGACCCCTGACGCGTACAGCCAGGTCCGCATGATGAACGGCAGCAACTGGTTCAGGTCGCGTATCGAGGCCCCCAGCCGGGCCAGCACCAGCCCGGCCCCGATGTTGAACATCGTCTGCAGCAGCAGCACGATCGGGATCGTCAGCCAGAACCAGTTCGGCCACTCCTTGGTGAGGACCACGATGCCGAGCAGCACCCCCATGGAGATGGTGAGCTGCTGCAGTTCCTGGATCGTGTAGGCCAGCGGCAGCGAGGCGCGCGGGAAGTGCAGGGCGCGGATCAGCGACAGGTTGCCGGAGATGGACTTGGCGCCGGCGGTGACGGTGCGCTGCGTGTAGGTGAAGACGAACATCCCGGTCAGCAGGAACGCGGGATAGTTGTCGATGTTCTTGCTGCCGCCCAGGATGAGGCCGAACATCACGTAGTAGATCGCGGCGTTCAGCAGCGGGGTGAGGACCTGCCAGAGCTGGCCCAGGGCGGAGCCTGAGTACTTGGAGACGTTGCGCGAGGTCGCGTACGTCAGGATGAAGTGCCGCCGCTCCCAGAGCTGGCGCACGTAGACGGGGAACCTCGGCCGCGCGATGGCCGGACGCAGCCCGTGTCTGCGGGCGAGCGCCGCCAGGGACTCAGACGAATGGTGTTCCAACTGGCTCATGCACACCTCTTGACGCGTCACGGTCCATCCGAGCAGGACCCGGCACCAAGCCGAGGCTAGCTGATCAGCCCTGCTCAGCCCATTGATTCGGGGTCTTGACGCCGAGGGTCTCCTCGACGGCCTCGCGCATCGCCGCCGCGAGCGGCCCCTCGCCGGTCAGCGCCCACACGATGAGCACGCCGTTGTAGGCGATCTGGACCGCGCGGGCCAGCCGGGGCACCTGCGCCTGGCCCGCCAGCTCACCCGCCGCGACCGCCTCGGCCAGCAGCGCCGCGATCTCGTCGTGCATGCGGCGGGCGTGTTCCGCGGCCCGCTCACGCAGCTCGGGGTCGGTCAGGTCGAGTTGCAGCAGGCCGATGCTGTTGGCCAGTTCCTCCCGCGTGGCCACGGCGGAGGAAAGGTCGGCCAGGGCGGCGTGCAGCGCCTCCAGCGGGGAGTCGTGCCGCTCGCGGGCCCGCTGGAACGGCAGGCGCACGCTCTGGTTGGCGTGGTCGGCGAAGGCCGTCAGCAGCCCCTTTTTGGAGCCGAACCGCTGCACCAGCGTGGCCGGCGACAGCCCCGCCTCCGTCGCGACGGCGGCCAGCGTGAGGCCGTGGGGGCCGTGGCGGCCGATCGCCCGCCCGGCCGCCTGGAGGATCGCCTCGTCGCTGGTCGTGCGCGGCCTGCCCATGAACGCCCCCCTTTAATGAATGCCCGTTCATGAACCAGCCTATTACGGGGGCGATCCTTCGAGGGTGACGCCGGTGACGGCGAAGCGTTCGACGGCGGCGACGTGCCCGCCGGTGGAGGCCACGACGGTCAGCGTCCCGCCGGGGGGCGTGGAGAAGGAGACGTTCGCCGACCACGGCGACTTCTGGCCTCCGGCGCTCACACAGCACCGCTCCCCCACCGGGTCCTGCTTGCCCGGCCGCCGTACCTGGATCCTGACGCTCTCGTCCACGCCCGTGATCCGGCCGCCCACGGTCAGCGGCGAGGCCACCGACGCGCCGTACTTGGGCGTGGTCAGCGTCAGGTCGGTGTCGTCCGTGCCGACGACCTCCCAGGGGGCGTCGTCGCCCGAGCCGTACCTGACCAGGTGCACGACGGCGGCGACCAGCCGTTTCCCGACGTCCTCGCTGCGGTAGCCGACGTGCACCCGCGCGTGCCTGCCCTCCTTGACGGTCTTGACGGCCTGGTCGATCTCGCCGAAGCCGAGGTAGTCGCGGGTGAAGGCGACCGCGGTGCGGCGCGGGTCGAGGTGCCAGGCCCGGTCGCCGTCCTTGCGGTAGGCGCGCTGCCAGGCCGTCACCTCTTCAGGGCCGGAGAAGGGCCACAGCGGCTGGTAGGACCCGGCGACGAGCCGCTCACGCGGCGTGGCCGAGGGAACCCGTGGAGAGCCGGTCGACTCGGCCGGGCCGGGCGAGGTGGCCTGGCTGGTCGGCTCGGCCGCGCTCGGGGGCGTCGGGGAGTCGACCGAGGCCGTGGAGGTGGCCTCGGGTTCGGCCCCGGGGCCGCCGCTGCCGCCCGCGCCGCAGGCCGCGGCGCCCATTCCGAGCGCCACCACCAACGGCAGGAAGCGCCCGGTGAACGCTTTCATCCGCAAACCTCCAAGCCCCCGGGGGGATCACGTCGTGCGGGCCCGCTGACGAGAACCTACCCGCAGGAAGAGCGCGACACGCCCGTATCCGCCGGGGCTGCGGCGCCTCAGGCCGCTGTGGGGGGCGCGGCAGGGCTGGGCGGCGCGTGCGCGGGTAGCGTCCACAACGAGGCCACCTTCCGCCTGACCAGGCCGTGCCTGGACGGGCTGGGTTCCCGGCCTTCCGCTCTACGGGGGAGAAGCGATCATGACTGGCACCGGTGATCTCGGGCGACGCATCATCCACCACCGCGAACGGCTCGGCCTGACCCAGGAGCAGGTCGCCGAGCGCGCGGACCTGGCGCCCGGATACGTGAAATACCTGGAGGAGAACGTCGACACCCCCGACCAGGGCGTCCTCTACCGCCTGGCCGACGCCCTGAGCACCACGGTCGACGAGTTGCTCGGCGCCGGTCATGATCGGCCGCCCGGCCGCGGCCCCGCCATGGCGCATCCCACGCTGGAGGTGCTGGAGCAGGCGGAGTGCCTGCGGCTGATCGAGCCAGGGGGGATCGGGCGGGTGGCGTTCAGCGGCTCGCACGGGCCGACGGTGATGCCGGTCAACTTCAAGATGCACCACGGCGCGATCATCTTCCGCACCGCCGAGGGCGGCCCCATGGACCAGGACCTGCGGACGGGGCTGGCCGGCGTGGACATCAAGATCGCGTTCGAGATCGACATGATCGACGAGACCAACCGCGAGGGCTGGAGCATATTGGTGCAGGGCCCGGCCCACCACGTGGAGCCCGAGGAGGTCGCCGACGTCGCCGCCTCGGGCGTCACGCCGTGGGCCGGCGGCGAACGCCACCTCTACATCCGCATCATCCCGCACCAGATCTCGGGCCGCCGCATCCACTGTCTGTGAGCGCGGGGCTCAGAGGTTGCAGCCGGTCGCCGCGAAGGCCAGGAACTGCGTCACCTCGTCGGCGGCGAAGTTGTCGTCGGACCCGATCACCAGCGTGCACTCGCCGTTGTCGAGCCTCGGCCCCCAGGCCAGGCCCTCCAGGTTCTGCGTCGGCCTCCCGAACACGTGCACCAGCCGCTTCCTGACCGCCCGGTAGGTGCTGCCGAGCGAGGGCCTGTTCAGCACGTTCGTGGCCCCGCGCAGGTCCACCTCGTACAGCTTCACCCGGTATCCGACGCCCTCCATCCAGGCCCGTTCGAGCGCCAGGTAGCGGAAGTCGTCGACGGCCAGCAGCTCCGACACGCCGGTCTCGGCCAGGCCGGTCGGCGGGTTGGGCGCGGCGGGCAGGGCGTCGAGCGGGTAGACGTACTGGCCGCGCAGCCGTCCGGTGCGGCTCCACGTGGTCAGCCGGGCGGGCGCGCCGCGTTCGAGCGTCGGGGGCGGCCCGTCCTCGTAGCGCGGGCCCTCGGTCACGGCGGCGATCGTCCGCTCGGCGACCGCCAGCCCCTCGAAACCCTGATTACGCCGCGGCCCGACGTCGGCGCTGGTGAGCTCCAAATTCGACGGCACCGGCAATTCCGACAATACCCGGCCGTCGGCGCCCATGATTCGCACCGCGGAACTCGATACGGGAATGTCCGGATGAGTGGCGTCGGGCCGGTCGCCCTCGTCGCCCCACAGCAGCCCTGTGCTCCACGGGTCGAACCTGATCGTCTCGGGGTCGGCCGAGTACGGCTGCCCGTATGCCGGGTAGGGGGTGCCGTCGGCCCTGGTCATCGTGGTGACCCCGGTCAGGCGCACCCCGTCGAAGGTTCCTTTCTCCAGGTCGATGTCCAGTGTCGCGGTGTAGAAGCGGGCGGGGTCGTAGCGCCACCGGTCGTCGGAGACGAAGACCCAGGTCCCGGTGCGGGGGTCGCGGTCGATCCCGGACAGGCCGCCTACGACGGTCCCCTTGAACCGCATCAGGTGCGGCAGACGCTGCTCCCCGATGAAGCGGGTGAGCCGCACGGGGTCGCTCGCCTCCGCGGCCGTCGGCACCGTCAGGCCTGCCGACAGCACCGCGAGCGCGGCGGCGATTTTTATTGTGGTTCTGCGTGAACGAGCCATTTTCTCCCCCAGCCGAAAGGCAACCGACGGAGGAAATGAATAGCGCGGATCAGCGGCGAAGTCCATCCGCAGATAAACGCATGCCACGCACAAAAAGGGCAATTAACCAGGAAATGCTGTCGGGGATCGCGAGAAAGTCCCGGCGCCGGGGCGTCCAGGCTCGGCCGGTCGTCGTCCATGCTGGTGGGTGGCGGGCTCTGGTACTGTGGCCGTCTCGGACGAGATCGACCTTGGGAGGTGAGACCCATTACCGCTGTGTCAGGCCGGGTGCTCCCTTCCAGCGATCGTTAGGTTCACCGCGGGAGCGCCCATTCCGAAAGGCTCCCATGTCGGTTTTTTCGTCATCTGTCGCTGAGGTCGTGGTCAGGCTGCGCGCCGCCGGGTGCGTGTTCGCCGAGGACGAGGCGGCACTGCTGATCTCCGCCGCCCCCACGCAGGACGGCCTGGACGCCATGGTCGGGCGCCGAGTCGCGGGCGAACCCCTCGAACACGTCCTGGGCTGGGCGGACTTCTGCGGCCTGCGGGTGGCGGTCGAGCCGGGGGTGTTCGTGCCCCGGCCGCGTACCGCCTTCCTCATCGAGCAGGCCGTCGCCCTGGCCGGCCCGATCGAGGGCACGCCGGTCGTCCTCGACCTGTGCTGCGGCACGGGCGCCATGGGCGCGGCCGTGGCCTCGCGGCTCGACCGCGCCGAACTGTACGCCGCCGACCTCGACCCCGCCGCCGTGCGCTGCGCCCGCCGCAACCTGCCCGCCGCGCACGTCTACGAGGGCGACCTGTACGCGCCGCTGCCCGCCGCCCTCCTGGGCCGGGTGCACCTGCTCATCGCCAGTCCCCCGTACGTGCCCTCGCGCTCGATCGGGCTGCTGCCCGCCGAGGCCCGGCTGCACGAGCCGCTGCTGGCGCTCGACGGGGGCGGCGACGGGCTCGACGTCGTACGGCGGGTGATCGCCGAAGCTCCCCGATGGCTCGCGCCGGGCGGCCACCTGCTGGTGGAGACGAGCGAACGCCAGGCGGAGGCGACCGCCTCGGCCCTCACCCGGGCCGGACTGGCCGCGCGGGCCATGGTCTCGCGGGAACTGGACGCCACGGCCGTGATCGGAACCCGCCCTTAGCGCTGTAAAGTGGCCCCGCGATGGCACAGAAAGGACTGGCGCGCGACACCGTCGTCCGCGCCGCGCTCGAACTGCTCGACGAGGTCGGCCTCGACGGCCTGTCGGTGCGCCGGTTGGCCGCCCGCCTGGGCGTGCAGAACCCCGCGCTCTACTGGCACTTCCGCAACAAGCAGGAGCTGCTCGAGGAGATGGCGCGCGAGCTGCTGGCCCCCGAGATGGGCGGGCCGCGCCAGGACGAGTCCTGGCGCGAGTGGCTGACCCGCCGCGCCCACCGCTACCGGCGGATGTTGCTGAGCCATCGCGACGGGGCGCGGCTGATCTCCGGGAGCAACCCGGGCCCCGAGGTGGCCCAGGCGTTCGAGCGGGAGCTGCGTACGCTGGTCGAGCTGGGGTTCACGCCCGCGCAGGGCCTGCACGCGATCGGCTCCATCAGCCACTACACGCTCGGGTTCGTGCTGAACGAGCAGGCCGCGCGCGAACGCCAGGCGCGCGGGGACGCCCAGGAGCTGCCGGCGTACGACGACTTCCCGCTCACGGTCGCCGGGGTGCGCGAAAGCGGCGCTCCGACGAGCCAGGAGGCCTTCGCCCACGGCCTGCGCCTCATCCTCGACGGAGTCGCCGCCTCGGCCCCGGCCTAGCGGCTCGGGGCCGGTCGTCCCTCAGCTGTTCGTGATCGAGGCGCCCCAGGGGAGCCGGTCCGTCGGCCACACCTCGGGCTGCCGCTTCACGCTCGCCTCGCCCCCGCCCACCGGGCAGCGGAAGCCGTGCGGCGGCACGGTCAGCGAGATCAGGTAGGCGTCGATGGGCTCCGTGCTGCACCGGTCCTTGCCGTAGATGCGGTGCCCCCAGCCCTCATAGGTGAGCAGCACCGCCTTGCGCCCGAGCTGGCGTGCCACGTTGGCGGACCAGCCGTACGGGGTGGAGGGATCGTGCAGCGAGTTGCCCAGCAGCAACGGAGCGCTGCCGGTGTAGCGCAGCCGGTGCTGCGGGTTGGTGGTGGGGTGGTTGAGGCAGACGGGCAGGTCCTCGATCGGCATCGGGTTGAGGCGCATGTCGGGCGCCCGTCGCTTCGAGCTGCGCAGGAGCGCGGCGTACTCCTTGTAGTCACGCACCCGCAGGTTGTAGTCCTGGCACAGGATCGCGGTCGGCAACTGGGCGACCTCGCTCGTCACGGGCTGCCTGCCGGGCAGCGGGGGCACCCACGGCGGCAGCGGCCCGCCGTCCAGGGCGCGCAGCATCTCGCTCAGCAACTGCCAGGCGGGCCCCTCAGTGCCGAGCACGCCCTGCCACAGGACCTGCACCTCGGTCATCGGGCGGTCGGGGACGCCCGGGTAGTACAGCTCGCCCTTGCGCGCCTTGGCCAGCAGCCGCTCCCACACCGCCCGGACGTCCTGCCCGTGCAGGGCGCAGCTCGGCTCCTGGTCGCACCAGCCGGCGAACTCGTCGAAGGCGTCCTCGACGGCCGCGGCCTCAGAGTCGAGGAACGCCTTGACGCCGAGGCTGTGGTCCATGTTGCTGTCGAGGGCCAGCGCCCTGATCCGGTTCGGGAACAGTTCGGCGTACATCTGCCCGATCAGCGTCCCGTAGGAGATGCCGTAGTAGGTGAGCTTCTCCTCGCCGAGGGCGGCGCGGATGGCGTCCAGGTCGCGTGCGACGTTCACCGAGTCGACGTGGTCGTACAGCGGGCCCGTACGAGCCCGGCAGTCCTGACGCAGCCGCTTGGCGTAGGCGGTCCACCTGTCGAAGTCGGCCTGGCTGGTCATGACGGCGTAGGGCATCTCGTTGTACACCGACGCCGAGCAGATCACCGGATGGCTGCGGCCCACGCCTCGCGGGTCGAAGCCGACGATGTCGAAGCGCCGCTGGAGCTCCTCGGTGAAGAACCCGGGGGCGCCGTAGGCGGCCTCCACGCCCGACCCGCCGGGACCGCCCGGGTTGATCACCAGGGATCCGACGCGAGCCGCGGGGTCGGTGGCCTTGCGCCTGGCCAGCGCCAGGTCGATGGTGGGACCGTCCGGCTTGGACCAGTCGATCGGAACGGCCAGCGTGCCGCACTCGGCGGCGGGCTCCTCTTCACAGGGCGCCCAGGCGATGGCGGCGCGGGCGGCGCCCCCCGCCGGAACGGATAACAGCGCCGCCACCACCGCGAAGGCGGCGGTGAACAGGGAATACTTTTTTCGCATGTCGCTCCCGTCGTCGTCGTCGGCCCCCGTACAACACACGGCCGACCAAAGGTCATCAAACCGAAGCGGAAAGCGTTTCGCACGCCTTTCTGCGGCGTCCTCCTTTTCCGGAGCCGTTCCGTACTCCGCGGGTTCAGCCCGGCCCGCCCTTGCGCCCGACCCGTTCGGTGAAGCGGGCGGCGTCGATGACGGCGCGCTCGTGGGTGCCGGTGCTGATGACGTCGTGGCCGTCGTCGGCGCTCACCTCGAACGTCAGGCGGCGGCCGGCGACGCCGGTCAGGCGGGCCCGGCAGGTGACGTTGAGGCCGGGCGGGGTGGCGGCGCTGTGGCTGACGTCGATGTGCGTGCCGACGGTCTGCTCGCGTGGCCAGTCCAGGTAGGGCATGAGCGCGCGCACGCACGTCCACTCCAGCAGCCCGACGAGGAACCCGGTGGCCAGCACCGGCGGCATCGCGGCGAACTCCGGCGACTCCGGATAAAGCGCTGCGACGATCTTGCTCTGCGGGATCGGGAAGGAGAACTCGTGCTCAAGGCCGATCGGCATCTCACGCATCGGCCACTCCGATCAGCCTGGCCGCCGCCGCCTTGGCGCGCAGCATCGCCGTACGGTCGTCATCGACCACCACACGCGCGTTGGCCCCGTCGACGAGCAGCAACAACGCGTCGCCCACCACGTCCGGCGCCGCCACGCCCGCCTGTTCGGCCAGCGTGGTGAACGTCCGGCGCAGCCAGGACTTGTAGGCCGAGATCACCGCGCGGGCCGGATGGCCGGGGTCGGGCAGCTCGACGGCCGCGTTGGTGAACGCGCAACCCCTGAATCCCTCGCGGCCGTGCCCCTGGGCCAGCCAGTCGAAGACCGCCAGCACCGCGGGGCCGCCGCCGGCCCCGCGGTCGGCCAGGTAGGCGGTCAGCGCCGCCTGCCGTGCCGCCCTGCGGCGGTCGAGCACGGCCGCGACCAGGTTCTCCTTGGAGCCGAACTGGGCGTACAGGGTCGGCTTCGACACGCCGGCCCGCTCCACGAGCGTGTCGACGCCGGTGGCGCGGATGCCTTCGGCGTAGAAGACGTCGGTCGCCACCTCCAGCAGCCGCCGCCCGCCGGGACTGAGTCGATGATCCTCCACGGCTGAATACTGACAGGTCAGTAAAGTCGCCGCAAGCGCCCTCGTTCACCCGCGGCAGGGGCCCGCGGCGTCAGTCGGCCCACACGAATTCCGGTCGGATTCCCTGTTTGATCAGCTTCTGCCCGGCGAGCTTGAGCTGGAACATCGCCGCGATGTTCGGCGGCTCGCCCGCTTTCCAGCACGTTTCCAGGTCGGTCAGCAGGTCCGTCAGGATACGGCTGAACTCCCTCGACGGGTTCGGGTCGGCGGAGGAGCGCTCGAAGGCGAACACCTCCGGCAGCATGACGGAGTCTCCGCTGAAACTCCATTCGTCGCCGACCTTCACCAGCCGCTTTTGCGTGAAGAGCTCCTTGAACAGGTAATAGTGCGCCAGGCTGTCCCGCTCGCCGGTCGGCTGGTCCGGCGAGCCCTGAACGCCCTCCCCTTCGCTCTTGATCCGCTCGATCGTCTTGATCGCGTCGTCGACGGTTCTGATGGGTTCGGCGAAAGGCACCTCGACCGCATGGGCGTTGGGATCGATGCCGGGACTGAGGCTCCGGAACGTCGCGATGATCGTGTCGTAGAACGCGCCGATCGTCGCCGGCGGCACCACATCCAGCGCGACGGGCGGGAATTCCGGCAACTCGATCTGCATGAACACCGCCAACTGGTCCTTGGTCAACGGCTTCAGATCGACGGGCAACGCCTGCGGGATTCCGCCGGGCAGCTCGCTTGCCGGATAGGTCGGCAGGAAGTCCTTGTGCGCGATGGACGGCATGCCGCCGACCGCGGTCAGCAGGTTGCCCGCCAGCGCGAAATGGAACATCTCCTGGGTGACGATCCGGTGCACGACGCCCTCGGTGCGGTCGGGGTCGCGTTTGACCGACCATTGCGCGCACAGGTAGGGCGGGATCGTGGCGAATTCCAGTTTCATGGCGAGCTGTAGCGCGCCTTTGAGGTCGTCCGGCGACAGAATGCGCGCCTCGACGTATTCACGTATCGTCTTCATCTGCAATGATCCCCAGTGGTCGGGCTACAGCCAGAGTTTGGCGAGTTCGTCTTCGATGATGCGCCGGACCTCCGGATCGACCTCCGGGAAACTGCGCAGCGGCACGTTCCCCTGGTAACCGATCGCCTTCATTCCCAGGTCCGAGGTGAAGTAGCCGCCGAACAACCGGCCGCGGAACTTGGTGAAGAACTTCCGCTGGGTGGAAGCGGCGGGCGCCGCGACGAGGTCATCGACGATCGCACGCCGCCGGTCGTCGTCGATTTCCACGAATCCGGTCCCGAACCGGCGGTGGGCCTCCTCGTCGAGGTTCCCGAGGCCGTCCACGATGATCGTCCTGTCCTTCTGCTGCGTCGCGTAAGGCGCGCTCACCCAGTCGTCGAAGAAGCCGACGATGCCCATCGCGCTCGGCGCCGGATATTCGGCGGTGCCCGGCAGGAGGACGTCGGCGAGCGCGGCGACGAGTTCGCGCTCGCGCGGTTGCAGCGTGCGCGGCCACGGCGTTTCCGGCGTCACCAGGTTGGGGTCGTTGCCGTACCCTCCCGGCACCGTGATGCGGAGCTCTTCGAACTTCTCCAGTTTCAACTGTCCCTCCCTTTTCCGCGCGCGGGCGGCCCGGCTAGAGCCCGCCGCATTTCATCAGTTCGACGAGGTGGGCGGAGCTGCGCGCGGCCAGGGCCAGGATGGTGAGCGTGGGGTTCTTGTCGGGGCTCGACACGAACGCGGCGCCGTCGACGACGAACAGGTTGCGCACGTCCCAGCACTGGTTGTGGGCGTTGATCACGGAGTTCTGCGGCGAGGTGCCCATGCGCGCGCCGCCGACCTCGTGATCGGCTTCGCCGCCCTTCGGCATCTCGATGTCGTCGGTGACCTGCGCGCCGCCGAGCAGGCGGAACACCTCGTTGAAGGTGGCCTTCATGTGTTCGGCCTGCTTTATCTCCGCCTCCCCCCATTTCCAGTGGAAACGCAGGGCCGCAATCCCCCACTTGTCCTTGGTCGTGGGGTCGAGTTCGGCGAAGCAGTTCTCGTTCGGGATCATCTCGCCCTCGCCGCTGAGGGTGATCACCGAGCCGAACTTCCGCCGGACCTCGGCGCGCAGGGCGTCGCCGTAGGCCGCCTTGCTGGAGTCGACGAGCTGACCGACGTTGCTCATGTTCGGCATCCTGCGCCCGCCGCGCGGCTCGATGTGGTAACCGCGCGGGAAATCGAGGTGTCCTGCGGTCTGCTCGGGCAGAAGCCACCAGGGCACGTAGATGTGCGGCGCGAACATGCCGTCGTCGTTGCGCGGGGGCAACTTCTCCAGCAGCGGTATCTGCGAATCCAGGCTGAACTCGAGGGTGTCCATCAGGTATTTGCCGACGAGTCCTTGGCTGTTGCCGATCCCGTTGGGGAAGACCTCGCTTCTCGAGTTCAGCAGGATGCGCACGGACGAGCAGGTGCCCGCCGCCAGCACCACCGCCCTGGCCCGCACCGAGTACTCGGCGCCGCTCACGCGGTCGTTGAAGGTGACCCCGCTCGCGCGCCCGCTCTCGTCGACGTCGACCCTGGACACCATGGCGTCGCACAGGATGCTCAGATTTCCTGTCGCGCGGGCGGGCGGAATGAGCACGGTGGTGCTCTGGAAATTGGATCTGCTCGAACAGCCGCGCGTGCACGGCGTCGCGTACAGGCACGCCGCGCGGCCGTTCAGCGGGCGCGTGAGAATGGCCGCGCGCATCGCCGCGACCTTCATTCCCATGCGCTCGAAAGCCCGGGTGAGCACGATTTCGTGGGGGCGCGGGGGCGGCGGAGGAAGGTGCACGCCGGGCGGCGAGTCGGGGACGTTCTCGATGCCTTCCGGCAGGCCGGTGACGCCGATGAGGCGTTCGACCTTGTCGTACCAGGGCGCCAGATCGGTGTATTCGATCGGCCAGTCGAAGCCCAGCCCGTCACGCGTCTTCGGTTTGAAGTCGTACGGCCCGAAACGCAGCGCCACCCGGCCCCAGTGATTGGTCCGGCCGCCCAGCATCCTCGGCCGCCACCACTGGAACTCCTCCGTCCCCGTGTAGGGCTCGCCGTCGATGTCCGAGCCTCCGGCGACGGTGGCGTCGTAATAGCCCAGGGGTTTGTCCGTCGAGCCGGCCGAGCGCAGCGGCGCCGCCTCCGGCGTCTGGAACATCGGGGTCTCGGTCACGGGCTCGTAGTTCCGGCCGGCCTCCAGCATCAGGACGCGAAGGCCCGCCAGAGAGAGCTCGTGTGCCGCCATTCCGCCGGCGGCGCCGGAGCCGACGACGATGACGTCGAACGCCTGCGTTTCCGACACGCTGCCTCCCGCGACCCCGTAGCGTTTCCCCAGGTCATCGGCTTGATATTACGGAATTGGCCCCGTTGAGTCACGGATGGTGATGGCGTGTTGGCCTTCGAACTGATCTACGGCGGAACGGCCGTCGCCCGCCCAAGATCTATCGAAAGGCAGACGACCCGGCGACCCCCTTTCGGCCAGGCTGAGGCACATGAGAAGAACGATCACCGCCGTGCTCGGCGCGGGCCTGCTCTGCGTGACGGCCGCGCCCCCCGCCGCGGCTCAGGAGGGCCTGTCGTGGCGCGACTGCGGGGACGGCCTGCAGTGCGGCCGGATCACCGTGCCCGCCGACTGGGCCGCCCCCGGCGGCGAGCGGATCGAGCTCGGCCTGGCCAGGCTGCCCGCCAGGGATCCGGCCGCGAAGAAGGGCACGCTGCTGCTCAACATGGGCGGCCCCGCCCAGCAGATCTCGGTGCTTCGCCAGACCAAGGCCCTCATCGCCGACCTGACGCAGTGGTTCGACGTCGTCGTCTCCGACCCGCGCGGCTTCGAGGCGAGCACCGCGGTCGTGTGCCCGGACCCGCTGCCGGTGCCGGGGAAAACCGGATGGGTGCTGCCCGACAGGGCCGCCTACGACGCCTTCACGGCCTTGAACCGACGTTTCGGCGCCGGATGCGCCAAGGCGGCGGGGCCGCTGGCGGACAAGCTCAACTCCTGGCAGGTCGCCGGCGACATGGAGGCCATCCGCGTCGCGCTGGGCGAGCCGAAGCTCAACTATTTCGGCAACTCCTACGGCACAGTCGTCGGCCGCGCGTACGCCGAACGTTTCCCCCACCGCGTCGGCCGCATGTACCTGGACAGCGTCATCGACCAGACCAACCCGTCCTGGGAGAGCTGGCTGCTCCCCCGCGCCAGGACCAAGGAGCGAAACCTGCACCGCTTCGCCGAGTGGTGCGCCACGGACAAGAGTTGCGCGCTCAACGGCCGCAACGTGCTCAAGGTGTGGGACGAGGTCATGGCCCGCGCCGCGAAACGACCGATCCCCGCGCCGGGCGCGGGCCCGGGCGCAGCCGCCGACGCGTCCCTGATCGCCTCCCGCGTCAGCGTCAGCTACGAGCCGTCGTGGCCCAAGCTGGCCACATCGTTGGCCGAGGCGCACGCGGGCGACGCCACCCAGTTCGCCAAATATCCCGACGTCGTGCCTGACCCGGCCCTGAGCAGGATCGTCATGTGCGCCGACCTCCCGTCTCCGACCGCTCACGACAAGGTCATGAGCCTGGAGAAACGGCTGAGAAGCGTCGCGCCTCGAATCGGCTGGACCCACGCATGGCCGAGGGCGGTCCAGTGCTCGGGGCTGCCGGAGGCGACGACGATCCCGCCGCGCGAAGACGAGCTGCGCCTGCCGCCGGCCCTGATCGTCAGCGGTGAGTACGACGACGCGGCGCCGCCGGCGGACGCGCGCCGGATCGCCACCCAGCTCAGGGGTGCCCGGTTCGTCCCGGTCAAGGGCGGTCACGCGCTCTACTTGTACGGGCACCCCTGCGTCCGCGAGCACGTACACCGCTACCTGAGCACCGGGAAACTCCCGGCGGAAGGCACCACGTGCGGTCCGGCATGATCGTGTCATGCGCTGGTTGCGGGAGGTTCTGCTCGTCGGCGGCGTCGCGGCCGTTGTGACGCTGCTGACGATGTGGGAGCGGCAGGCGCCGATCGACGTGCCGCTCCTGGTCGTCTTCAGCGTCGGGGCCGGCCTTCCGCTGCTCGTCCGGCGGGCGCTGCCGCTGGGCGCCGCCACGGCGTCGGCGCTGATCGCGACGGCCGGCATGGCGCTGCTCCACCGGTGGGAGGGACTGCTGGTCACGATGGGCCTGTTCTGCACCGCCGTCTACCACCGGCCGCGGCGGCCCGGCCTGGTGCTGGCCGTCTCCACCTGCTGGGCGTTCGGCACCGCGACAACCATCGGCGGGTCCGTGCCGATCCTCACCAACATGGTGATCATGGCGGTCGCGCCGGTGGCCACCGGCTACGCGCTGCGGCTGCACCGCGAGCGGGCCGACCAACGGCTGCGGCTGCAGCGGGCCGAGGCCGAGCGCGTGCTGGCCGAGGAGCGCGCCTGGCTGGCCAGGAACGTGCACGACAGCGTCGGCCACTATCTGACCGCGATCCGGTTGCAGGCCGCGGCGACGCGCAGGACGGCGGGCGACGTGCCGGCCGGGCGCGCCCTCGACACGATCTCGGAGTTGTCGCAGTCGGCGCTCGGCGAGGTGCGCGCCCTGCTGCGGACGCTGAACGAGCCCCCGGCCGTGGTTGCGCCCGGCGTGGCCGACCTGGATCTGCTGGCCGAACGGCTGGCCGGCGCGGAAAGGAGGATCCGCGTGCGCCGTACCGGGATCGAGGGCGGGTTGCCGCCCGCGGTCGACCACACCGCGTACCGGATCGTGCAGGAGGCGCTGACGAACGTGGCGCGTCATTCGAGTGCGACCGAGGTGAGCGTGCACGTCCGGCAGGACGATCGCCGCGTGCGCGTCGAGGTCGTCGACAACGGCGGCGCGTCGGCGGTCGCGGAGGCCGAGGGCAACGGCATCAGGGGCATGCGCGAACGGGTGCGCCTGCTCGACGGCACCCTGTCGGCGGGGCCGTCCGGCGCGGGCGGCTGGCGGGTGCGGGCCGAACTGCCCAACGACAGGACGGCGTGGTGACCGTCGGCGACCGAGGAGAGGGCGGCGTGGTGACCGGGAGGCGGCAGGCGTCGGCGACCGAGGAGAGGGCGGCGTGGTGACGATCCGGGTCCTGGTCGCCGACGACCAGGAGGCGGCGCGTGAGGCGCTGCGGCTGATCCTCGACGGCGAGCCGGACATCGAGGTGGTCGCGGTGGCCGCCGACGGCGCCGAGGCGGTGCGCCAGGCGCTGTCGCGGCGGCCGGACGTGGCGGTGATGGACCTGCGCATGCCGCAGATGGACGGGATCGCCGCGATCCGCCGTCTCGGCGCCGTCGAGCCGGCGCCGCGCGTGCTGGCGCTGACGACCTTCGACCTCGACGAGTACCTGTTCGGGGCGTTGCGGGCCGGAGCGGCCGGGTTCCTGCTCAAGGACAGCGACCCCGACCTGCTGGTCGCGGCGGTGCGCGAGCTGCACCAGGGCCGGGGGCTGGTCGACCCGCAGGTCACCGGGCGTCTGATCAGCCGCTTCGCCGCGCTGTCGCCGCGCCAGGCCGGCCCCGAGCTGGGCCTGCTGACCCCGCGCGAGCACGACGTGCTGCGGCTCCTGGCGCGCGGGATGAGCAACGGCGAGATCGCCGCCGCGTGCACGATCGAGGAGGGCACGGTCAAGACCCATGTGAACCGGATCCTCACCAAGCTCGGCCTGCGGACCCGGGTGCACGCCGCCATCTACGCCCACGAGCACGGCCTCGTGCCGCCCGGATGACGCCCAGCCGGGGATCGTCCCGGGCAGGTGCACCCCGCCACCGGGCCTGGCCTCGATGGTGTCCGGCGGGCCCGGGGCTTGGCGCGCGGGGTGGGCAAGCTGATCCGTCCCGCGCTGCGAAAGACGCATGTTCGACGATCGGGAGAACCCCTAAAATCAGGAAAGATCAGATACAGAAGCCGTGGGCACGCCATCCTGGAAGAGTGCAGACGTCTGACCTCCTCCACGCCCTTTACGCCCGCCGCCTGCGCCGTCAGCTCGCGACCGGCCCGCTGCCCGGCCACGTGGGCCTCATCATGGACGGCAACCGGCGATGGGCCAAGCAGAAGGGCCTGCCCAACCCGAGCATCGGCCACAAGTACGGGGCAGAGCACATCGAGCACGTGCTGTCCTGGTGCGAGGGCCTGGGCATCAAGCATGTGAGCGTGTACCTGTGCTCCACCGAGAACCTCCAGCGCCGCGGCGACGAGGAGGTGGCCTACCTGCTGCGGGTGATCGAGAACATGGTCGCCGAGCACTTCGACCGGCCTGACGCCCGCTGGCAGGTGCACGTCGCCGGGCTGCTCGACATGCTGCCCGACACGACCGCCCGCGCGCTCAAGAGCGCCGTCGAGGCGACCCGCACGTGCGCCACCGGGTTCCACCTCACGCTGGCCATCGGGTACGGAGGCCGCCAGGAGGTGATCGACGCCCTCCGCGAACTGCTGTACGAGCGGGCCGAATCCGGGCAGAGCATGCTCGACCTGGCCTCCACCCTGACCGTGGACGACATCACCCCCCACCTCTACACCGCCGGCCAGCCCGACCCCGACCTGGTCATCAGGACCAGCGGGGAGCAGCGCATGTCCAACTTCCTGCTCTGGCAGTCGGCCTACTCCGAGCTGTACTTCTGCGAGGCCTACTGGCCCGCCTTCCGCGAGATCGACTTCCTGCGGGCGCTGCGCAGCTTCGCCGCCAGGCAGCGGCGTTACGGAAGCTGAGAAAACCGGTTGCCCGGCCCGGCGCGAGGGTGCTGAGGTGACCGGATGGATCGCGACAAGACACTCGCCCTGTTCGACCGGCAACTGCGGCGTGAGGCCCGCCCCGACGGGCCCGGCGTCAGGATCGAGCGGGCGGGTGGGGTGGTGCGGCAGGTCGGGCCCGAGCACGCCTGGAACGGCATCCTCTGGTCCGGCCTGGACGAACGCGACGCCGATGCGGCCATCGCCGAGCAGGTCCGCTACTTCGGCTCGCTCGGCCTGTCCTTCGAGTGGAAGCTGTTCGCCCACGACCGCCCCGCCGACCTCGATCGCAGGCTCCTGGCGGCCGGCTTCACCGCCGAGCCCGCCGAGGCCCTGATGGTCGCCGAGGTCGCCGCCCTGCCCGGCAGCGGCGCGCCCGAGGGCGTCCGCCTGGTCCCCGTCACCGACCGCGCCGGCGTCGAGCTCGCGGCCGGTGTGCACGAGCGGGTCTTCGGCACCACCCACGTCCGCGAACGCCTGCTCGACCAGCTCGCCACCGGGGACGTCGTGGCCGTCGTCGCCATGGCCGGCGACGTGCCGATCAGCGCGGCCCGCATGGACCTGCACCCGGGCACGGGGTTCGCGAGCCTGTGGGGCGGCGGCACCGTGCCGGAGTGGCGGGGCCGCGGCGTCTACCGCGCGCTCGTCGCCTACCGTGCCCGCGAGGCGGCCGCGCGGGGCTACGAGTACCTGCAGGTGGACGCCAGCGACGACAGCGGGCCGATTCTGGCGCGGCTGGGGTTCGATCGGCTCGGCACGACGACACCGTACGTCCATCCGTGAGTACCCTTTGATCAGTCCGACGTAGACCACGATCCGCCCGAGGAGCTGCCCGTTGCCCGGTACGACCCCGCGCGAGCTCGGCCTGCTGGCCGACTGCGAGAGCTGCTTCGGGCTGTGCTGCGTGGCGCTGCCGTTCTCGGCCTCGGCCGACTTCGCCGTCGACAAGGCGGCCGGCCAGCCCTGTCACAACCTGCGCGACGACTTCCGCTGCGGCATCCACGCCCAGCTCCGGCAGCGCGGCTTCCCCGGCTGCACCGTCTTCGACTGTTTCGGGGCCGGGCAGAAGGTCTCGCGGGTGACGTTCGGCGGCACGAGCTGGCGGCAGGCTCCGGCGACGGCCAGGCAGATGTACGCGGTCTTCCCCGTCATGCGGCAGCTGCACGAGCTGCTGTGGTATGTGGCCGAGGCGCTCACGCTGGAGGCCACCCGGCCGATCCACGACGAGCTGCGCCGGCTGCTCGACGAGACCGGGCGGCTGACCGAGGAGAGCGCCGACGTCCTTGCGACGCTCGACGTCGGCGCGCACCGCGACACCGTCAACACGCTGCTGCTGCGGACGAGCGAACTGGTCAGGGCCGCGCACAAGGGCAGGGAGCACAGGGGCGCGGACCTGATCGGCGCCAAGCTCAAGGGCGCCGACCTGCGCGCGGCCAACCTGCGGGGGGCCTACCTGATCGGCGCCGACCTGAGGGGCGCGGACCTGCGGCTGGCCGACCTGATCGGGGCCGACCTCAGGGGCGCCGACCTGTCGGGCGCCGATCTGACCGGCGCCATCTTCCTCACCCAGGCCCAGCTCAACGCGGCCGCGGGCGACGCCGCCACCCGGCTGCCCGCCTCCCTGACCCGCCCCGCGCACTGGGCGCAGGCCCGAAGCGCCTCCGGCGGCCCGCGAACGCCGGCGGGATCCGGCCGCCCCCGGACGCCGGGCGCTCCCGGCCGCCGACCACGCCGCCGCTGATCACCAAACCTCCCGCCACCTCCAGGAGCCCGGCATGACCGAGCTCATCAGTAAACAAGGAAACATGGGCCCGACGAAGGAGGGTTCATGACCGAGCTTGTCGAGGTCATCAGTAAACAAGGAAACATGGGCCCGACGAAGGAGGGTTCATGACCATCTCTGCGTACACCGTGACCGAACCCGTCGCCGCGCACGGGGAGGGGCCCGTGTGGTCGGCGAGGTGGGGCGGGCTGAGGTGGGTGGACATGCTGGCGGGCGACGTCCTCGCGCTCGACGAGCGGGGCGCGGTCCACCGCCGCCATGTCGGCGCGGTGGCCGCCGTGGTACGGCCACGGATCGCGGGCGGATACCTGGTCGCGGCCGAACGCGAACTGCTGCTGGCCGACACCGACGACCTGGACGCACCCCTGCGCTCCCTGGGCGAGGCGTGGAGCGACCCCGCGATCCGTATGAACGAGGGCGGCTGCGACCCCGGCGGCCGCTTCTACATCGGCAGCATGGCCTACGACGCCGGCCGGGGGCGCGGGTCGTTCTACGTGGCCGAGCCACCGGACGGCACGCTGCGGGTGGTGCTGCCCGAGGTGACGATCTCCAACGGGTTCGACTTCAGCCCGGACGGCCGGCTGGCGTACTACGCCGACACCACCACCGGGCGGGTCGACGTGCTCGACTACGACCCGGAGGGCGGGCTCAGCGGGCGGCGGCCGTTCGCGAGCGTCGATCCCGCGCGGGGCGCTCCCGACGGGCTGACCGTCGACGCCGAGGGCGGGGTGTGGGTGGCGCTGTGGGACGGCGGGGCCGTGCACCGCTACGATGCGGGCGGCCGGCTCGACGCCGTCATCGACCTGCCCGTACAGAAGGTGACGGCGGTGGCGTTCGGGGGCGAGCGGCTCGAGCGGCTCTTCATCACCACCTCGGCCATGAACGTCGACCGCGGCGAGCAGCCGGAGGCCGGGGCCCTGTTCGCGGCCGACCCCGGGGTGACGGGCCGCCCTGTGCTGCCGACGGCCCTGTGACCGGCTCCTTCAGGAAGGGCGTTCGATGGCTCGTGCGGGACTGACCGCTGATCGCGTGACCGAGGCGGCGGCGGACCTGGCCGACGAGGTCGGGTTCGACAGCGTCACGGTGTCCGCGCTGGCGCGCCGCTTCGGTGTCAAGGACGCCAGCCTGTACTCCCACGTCAAGAACCTCCAGGACCTGCGCGTCCGGGTGGCGATCCTGGCGGCGCGCGAGCTGGCCGACCTGCTCACCGCCGCGACGGCTGGCCGGGCGGGCAAGGATTCGCTGGTCGCCTTCGCCAACGCCTGGCGCGACTTCGCGGGCACGCGGCCGGGCCGCTACCAGGCCACGCAGATGGCCCTCGACCCGGCCGTGATCGCCGGGTCGGCGGGGCATCAGCGGATCATGGCGACCACATACGCGCATCTGAGCGGCTACGGGCTGCCAGAGCCTGACATGACCGACGCCATCCGGCTGCTGCGCAGCACCTACCAGGGGTTCTTCGGGATAGAGGCGAGCGGCGGGTTCGGGCATCCGCGCGACGTCGACGCCTCGTGGGCGAAGATCCTCGACGCGCTCGACAGCGCGCTGAGGCAGTGGCAGGCCGCCGGCTCGCCGGACTGAGCTGGTGGGGGCGACGTCCAGCGCGAACCCGCGGACGGGAAGGGCCATCCGCGGCGTCAGCCGGCCGCCCAAGCGACGCCTTGTACGACCGTCAGGCGGTGGAGTGCCGGTGTGAACGTCGCCCATGGCTTGGACCCCCGTGCCCGCCCGACGGTTCCATCGAGCCGCGAGCTGAGGAGAAGTGCCAGGTCAGCGACGTCGCTTTCACGGGATCGCACGGGCCCGCGTCGCCGTCAGGGGCTGGTTCTGCCCGCTTGTTCGAGTACGGCCACGCAGCGGGCCAGCAGGGCGATCAGGGTCTGGCGTTCCTCGGGGGTGAACTCGGCGTCCAGCCCGCGTTCCACGCGCACGGCGCGGGCGTCGGCGTCGGCCAGCGTGCGCTCGCCCGCCTCGGTGAGCCGGGTCTCCAGGATGTTCCTGTGCCATTCGTGCGGGGTGCGCTCGATCAGGCCCTGCTCCTGGAGGTTCTTCAGCACGGTGGTCATGGTGGGCGGCGTCACCCCGCATGCCCTGGCGAGCGCGGCGGCCGAGATGCCGGGGCGTTCGCCGAGGTAGGCCAGCGCGGCGTACTGCGCCACGGTCACCCCGGCGGGCTTCAGCGCGGCGTGCTTGGCCGCGTCGACCGCTTGCACCGCCCGTTTGAGGTGCGCCCCCAAACGTTCGTTGAGCGGCATCGAGGTCATTTCCACATGATATCGATGTTGACGAACATTAGGGCTCTAACTATCGTACGTGTTCGTTCGCTTGAATGAGCTCTAACGATTGGAGAGGCGACTTGCCTTCCTTCCGCATGTCCGTCGCCGTCGCGGTCGCGGCGCTGGCCACCTTCGTGACGGCTCCGCCCGCCCAGGCTTCGCCGCGTGTGTCCACCGCTTTCGAGCTGCCCGGCGACCGGGTCTACCCCGAGGGGATCACCGCCGACCCGCGCGGCGGGGCCCTGTACGCGGCCTCGTACGCCGACGGCACGGTGTTCAAGATGACGCCCGGCCGGCGGGTCGCCGAGATCTTCCTGCCCGCGGGCGCCGACGGGCGGCACACGGCCAACGGACTGGAGGTCGACCAGGCCGGGCGGCTGTGGGTGATCGACTCCACCCGCGGGGTCTGCGTGTACGACACCCGCGACCGCGAACTGCTGGCCCGCTTCGACCTGCCTGCCGGGGACGGCACCTTCGCCAACGACGTGGCCATCGGGCGCGACGGGAGCGCCTACCTCACCGACAGCCTCCGCGCCGTCGTCTACCGGGTGACTCCCGCCCAGCTCAAGGCCGGTTCCGGGACGCTGCGTCCGTTCGCCGACCTGGCCGGGCTCCGCGACCCCGGTGCGCCCGAGTCGATGGCGCTCAACGGCATCGCCGCCGACCCGTCAGGGCGTTTCCTGCTGACGGCGGACATGACCGGCGGCGGCCTCTACCGCATCGACCCGGCCACGGCCGCCGTACGCCGCGTGGCGCTGCGCGGAGGCGACGTGCGGCAGGCCGACGGGCTGGAAATGTGGCAGGGGACGTTGTGGGTGGTGCACAACACCGCCAACGCCATCAGCCGGTGGCGGGTCTCCGAGGACGGCTCGTCGGCGCGGATGGAGCGGCGGCTGACGGACCCGGCGCTGCAACTGCCCACGACGTTGGTGCGGGATCGGGGCTCCCTGTACGTGGTGCGCTCGCAGTTCGACAAGGGCGGCCCGTTGGGGCCGGGGACGCCGGAGATCCCGTTCACGGTGGCCTCGGTTCGCGGGATCTGACCACCCCTCAATGTCCCCAGCCCGGGCGTTCTCAGCCCTCGCCCGGCCAGGGGTCGCCCCAGTCGGCGTCCCTGGCCAGGCGGTAACGGTCGCCCTGCCGCTTGGAGACGATCACGTCGCGGACTTCGCCCTCCTCCGCGCACAGGCGCAGGGACACCATGCCCTTGCGTTTGAGCGGATGGCGCAGCACCCGGGCGGCGGCGCGCGGCCACCGTCCGGCCGTGGCGGCCACGTAGGAGAACTTCTCGTCCTCGAAGCTCAGCGTGCCCGCCTTGATCCTGCGGTGCAGAGGACTCCTGGGCAGCCGCACGGAGAAGTGGCACCAGTCGTGTCCCGGCTGGATGGGACACCGGCCGTCGTGGGGGCAGGGGGCCACGACGTTCATGCCGTGACCGGTCAGGACCTCGCGGGCCTCGGCGATGGCGGCGTATCCGGCGGGGGTGCCCGGCTCGATGATCAGGACCATGGCGGCGTCGCGGGCCAGCCAGCGTACGACGTCCGGGCGGGCCTGCGGGGGCAGCTCGCCCAGCGCGTACGACATGGTGACCAGGTCGGCGGCGGGACGTTCGAGGCCGGGCCGGATGGACGCCTGCCGCCACGTCGTGTCCCGCAGGGCGTCCGACTCGCCGGCCAGTCGCCTGCCGAGGGCGATGATGTCCGGGTCGTGCTCGATGACGGTGATCTGTTCCAGGGACGGCCAGATCTCATCGGCCGCCCAGATCGCCGCCCCGGTGCCGCCGCCGACGTCGAGCTGGCTTCTGGGCGCGAACCCCGGCGTCAGCGCCGCGGCCTGGTGCATGGCCGTGGTGGCGGCGGCGTAGGTGGCGGGCATGCGGTAGGCGGCGTAGGCGGCTATGTCGGCTTTCGTACGCAGGTGAACGGATCCTGCGGGAGCCGGGGCGCCGGTACGGTAACGCTCGGTGAGCTGGGCGACCGAGTGGGACAGGTCCTGGGGCGAGTAGCGGGCCAGAGCCTTGTCCAGGGCGGCTCTGAGGGAGTCTGACGACATGGGCGTGGTCACCTGATGTGTGAGTGGAACGGAAGCTGCTGAACGGCCGGCACCTTGGAGGAGTCCGCGCCAAGGCGGGCGGACATGAAGGCACGCCAAAAGGGCTCCTCGTGAGGAAGGAAGAAACGGTTGTTCGCGCGAGCGACCGCTTCGGACGAGGAGCATCGCCGCGCCGGCACGTGCCCTACGGCGACCGGCTAGAGCGGGCGAGGCCCCTGCCTGGAAGCGGCGGCTCTGACCTTGGCGAGGCGCATTCGAACCTCCATCAATCGCGTTACCAACCTGGGACATTATCAACCATGCGCAGCGCTCGCCGATACAACCCCGGCGCCGGGCCTGGACGATCGTCCCGAACCCGGCCGGGAGGGCCGGGCTGCGCCCCCGGCGAACATCCCCGCCTGACCGCCCCACCCCTCGGTACCGTCTCCTCATGGTGATCGTCGGCAACGTCGGGCTCGCGTACGAGCAGGCCGCCCCCGAGCGCCCTGCGGGCACCGTCGTGTTCCTGCACGCGGGCGTGGCGGACATGCGGATGTGGGAGCACCAGTTCGGGTCGTTGTCGGAGCGCTACCGCGTGATCCGCTACGACCGGCGCGGCCACGGCCGATCCGGCGCCGCCGAGGGCGAGGTGTGCCACCACGAGGACCTCCTGGCCGTCATGGACGCCCTCGGCGTGGAGCGGGCGGCGCTGGTGGGCAGCTCGATGGGCGGCGCGTACGCCACGGAGGCCGCCCTGGCCGCCCCGTCCCGGGTCGCCGCCCTGGCCCTGATCGGCTCGGGCCTGGCCGGGCACCAGTGGCCGCAGGAGATGCTCGACCAGGCCGGGGAGCGCGTCCACGCCTCGGTCCCCGCCGACCGCCTGGCCCGATACCGCGCCGGGACCGCCGGCCACGTCGACCCGGCCGATGTGCGCGCGATGGCCGAGGCCCACACCCTGTGGCAGGTCGCGGGCCCCGACCGCAGCCGCGACGCCCTCACCGACGAGGTGTGGAAGTCCGCGGTGGAGATGTGCCGCCTGGTGTTCGAACGCGACTGGACCGGCCCGAGATCCACCGAGCGCCATCTGACCCCGCCCGCCGCCGCCCGCCTCCACGAGATCACCGCCCCCACCCTGGTGATCAACGGCCTCTCGGACGTGCCCGGCATCCAGGCCGTCTCCGGCCTTCTCACCTCGGGCATTCCGGCCGCCCGCCGCATCGACCTGCCCCAGACCGGCCACCTGCCGCCCGTGGAACGCCCGGAAGAGGTGACGGCGGCCCTGCGGACCTTCCTCGCGCCGATCTTCTAACGCCGCACCTCAGCACGGGGAAACGCGTGGCGGCGGGCCACGACCACGATGGCCAGCGCGGCGGCCACCAGCGGCAGCGACGTCCACGGCAGCGCGCCCGCCCCCGCGTTCTCCAGCACCACCCCGCCGCCCAGCGACCCGACCGCGATCCCGGTGTTGTAGACGGTGGTCTGCATGGAGGTGGCCACGTCGGCGTCGCGCGGCCCTGACGCGTTCACCAGTGCCGTCTGCAGCAACGTGGGCACGCCTCCGAACGCCGCTCCCCACAACGCCACCGCCCCCAGCAGCACCCCACCCGCGCCTCCACCCCACTCCCCCAGCAGCCCGAAGACCGTCAAGGCCGCCGCCATCACCCCCAGCACCGCCACGAGCGTCGCCCTCGGACGCCGATCGATCACCGCCCCGACCACCCAGATCCCCGCCACCGTCCCCACTCCGAACACGAGCAGCGCCACGCTGGGGTCGACTCCGTCCAGGACCGCTTTCACGAAGGGCACCAGATACGTGTAAAGCGCCTGATGCCCCACCAGCACCAGGACGGTCACCCCGAGCACGGTCCGAACGCCCGCAACGACCGCCACCCGCCGCAACGGCGCCCGCTCACCGGCCGCCTCCCCGGGGAAGTTCGGCACCGCGACCAGCACCCACCCCACCAGCACGACGGCCACGGCGGACAGAGCCCAGAAGGCGGCCCGCCAGCCGAAGAGGGACGCGAGCGCCGCCCCGGCCGGAATCCCCGCGCACAACGCCACGGTGATCCCCGCGGAGACGATCGCGATGGCCCGCCCGCGCCGCTCGACGGGTACCATCCGCGCCGCGTACCCCACCAGCATCGCCCACAGGAGCCCGCCCATGACCCCGGCCAGCAGCCGCGCCCCGAAGGTCACGGCGTAGGAGGACGACATGGCGGTCACCGCGTTCAGCACGGCGAACCCCGACAACACCCCCACCAGCACCGGCCGGCGCGCGAGTCCCCGCAACACCGCCGTCAGGGGGATCGCCGCCGCGACGGACGCCGCCGCGTACCCGGTGACGAGGAACCCGACCTGTCCTTCCTGCACCCCCAGCGCGCCCCCGATCTGCGGCAGCAGCCCTGCGGGCAGCAGCTCGGTCATCACCGCCGTGAACGCCGCGGTGAACAGCGCCAGCAGCCCCGGCCACGGCATCCTCCCCGCACGGGCAGGAGCGCCGGTCATGATCGCATCAGCCATGCGAATATGCTGAAACCTTCACATCAGTGTGAAAGCAAACCCGACATTTCCGAGGGGACGCCATGAAGATCGGCGAGCTGTCCCGGCTGACCGGCGTCCCGACCCGCATGCTGCGCTATTACGAGGAACAGGACCTCCTGCACCCCGAACGCGCCGACAACGGCTACCGCCACTACCCCGAGTCGGCGGTGTACCGCGTCCAGCAGATCCGCGGCCTGCTCGATTCCGGCCTCACCACGGAGATCATCCGCCGGATTCTGCCGTTCCTCGACAAGCCCGACGAGATCCACCTCCATCCGCAGTGCCTCACGCCGGAGCTCGACGACCTCCTGACGGCCGAGGCGAGCCGCATCCAGCAACGCATCGACTGCCTGTCGCGCAACCGCGACGCCATCCACGCCTACCTCGCCGCGGTCCGGCAGTCCGCCAAGGCCCCGACGCGCGCCTGAAACGTGGCTAAATTGGGGAAATAACGGGTTTCATGGTTCAGCTTGACTGTTGATCACCAATGCACCAGATTGTTCGCGTCTCTCTGGACCATCCAAGGAATCCTCATGAAGCGAACCGTCGTCGGCGTCGCCGTTGTCGCAGGCCTGGTGCAGCTCACCACCGCCCCCGCGCAGGCAGCCCCCAGGATCGACCCGGTCAAGGCGCTCAAGGCCGAGCTGATCCGCGGCCAGGCCGTCAACGTCGTGTCCACCGCGAAGGTCGACTACGGCCGTGGCCTGTTCTTCGGCTCCAACATGGACGGCACGATCGGGTTCGGCCCGCAGGGTGAGATCGCCTCCGACATGTCCCAGACCATCCAGTACAGCAAGAACCTCATGAGCGCCGCGCGGAAGCTCGGCAAGAAGGACGACGCCACCCTGCAGCAGGAGCCCCTCCGGATGATCTCCTCGGGCAAGGACGACTACGTCTCGGGCCCCATGGTCGACGACGCGTTGCCCGAGGGGACGAGCTGGGTGCGGTACAGGAACACCGACCTGCCCTCCAGCAACATGCTGCTGGAGATCCTGGAGCCCGCCACGCTCAAGGCCCTGATGGCGCATCGCACGTTCTGGCGCGACGGGGTGCTGAAGGGCACGATCAAGTCCGACAAGCTGGCCAAGGTGTCCCCCACCTTCGTCTCGCGCCTCGGCCAGGGTTCCGTGAGCGGGCGCGTCGGCACGGTCTCCTACACCCTCTGGCTCGCCCCGACCGGGCTGGTGGAACGGGTCTCCGCCAAGGCCGTCCTGCCCTCCGGCCTGTCCTTCAACGGCGATACCCTCCGCATCCAGTCGGACACCCGCTACTCCGACTGGGGACGCCAGGTCACCGTTCTGCTGCCCATGGAAGGCGAAGTGATCGACCACAACCAGGTCGAGGACGAGGTGCCGAACATCGTGCCCGGCGTCTGGAGCTAGCCGGATCCCAAGGTCCGCCGCCCGCCGCGGTCTCCCCCGGCGGGCGCTCGCGCCTCCGGCCTCTCGCGCGGGGACTCCATCACCTTCCGAACAGCGCTCTGAAGTGGGTATTTCCCATTAACTCGTGAGCAGAGCTAATATTGTGGTATGGGCACGACGGAGCTTCCTGACGCCCTGACGAGCGTGCTGACCGGTGTCCAGCGGCTCGTCCGGCGCAGGCTGCGCCAGGGACTGACCGGGCCGAGACTGCGCGGCGCCCAGGTCGAGTTGCTGCGGCTGGTCGCCGCCAATCCCGGAATCGGCGTCTCCGCGGCGGCCAAGGAGCTGTACCTGGCGGGAAACTCGGTCTCCACACTGGTCAACCAGCTCACGGCCGCCGGGCTGCTGCGCCGCGAGAGCGGCCATGACGATCGCCGCTCGGCCCGCCTGCTGCCCACCCCGGAGGCCGAGGCGCGGCTGCGCGCCTGGGACGAGCGGCGCGCCGCCCTCGTCCGCGAGCAGGTGGCGCGGCTCAGCGAGGAGGACCTGGCCGCGCTGGCCGCCGCGCTCCCGGCGCTGCGCAGGCTGGCCGAGTCCCTGCACGAGGAGGTGGAGACGGCATGACGGACGACGCGCTCACCTGCACGGGCCTGCGCTACTCCTTCGGCCAGACCAGGGCCGTCGACGGCGTCGATCTGACGGTCGTCTCCGGCGAGGTGTTCGGCCTGCTCGGCCCCAACGGCGCGGGCAAGACCACCGCCATCCGGTGCGTGACCACGCTGCTGCCCGTCCTGTCCGGGATGGTGAGGGTTTTCGGGTATGACGTGGCCACCGAGCGGATGGCGGTGCGCCGCATGCTCGGCTACGTGCCCCAGCAACTGTCGGCGGACGCGAGCCTGACGGGCCGCGAGAACGTCTCCCTGTTCGCCCGCGTCTTCGACGTCCCCCGGCGTGAGCGCGCCGCCCGCGTCGGCCAGGCGCTGGAGGCGGTCGGGCTCGCCGACGCCGCCGACCGGATGGCCGGCACCTACTCCGGCGGCATGGTGCGCCGCCTCGAACTCGCCCAGGCGCTGGTCAGCGCGCCACGCCTGCTCATTCTGGACGAGCCGACGATCGGCCTCGACCCCATCGCCCGCACAGGCGTATGGGAGCACATCCTGGCGGTACGCGCCGCCACCGGCATGACCGTCCTGGTCACCACGCACTACATGGACGAGGCCGACCAGTACTGCGACCGGGTCGCGCTCATGCACCAGGGACGCGTCCGGGCTCTCGGCACCCCCGGGCACCTCACCGCCGACCTGCGCGCGCGTCGCGCCGACGGTTCGTCCGCGACGCTGGAGGACGTCTTCCGCGACGTCGCCGGCAGCGGCCTCGGCGAATCAGGAGGGGAGTTCCGCGATGTCCGCCGCACCCGCAACACCGCCTCCCGTGTCCTCTGACGGGACCGGCGGCCTCGACCTGCTGCTCGTTCCGCCGCGCGCCCGCGCGGGGTGGCGCGTGCTGCCCGCCAGGGTCGCCGCGATGTGCGTGGTGGAGCTGCAGAAGCTGCGCCACGACCGCACCGAGTTGTACACGCGGGCGATCCAGCCCGCGCTGTGGCTGCTGATCTTCGGCGAGACGTTCACCCGCATCCAGGTGATCCCGAGCGACGGCATCCCGTACCTGGACTATCTGGCGCCCGGGATCATCGCCCAGTCCACGATGTTCATCGCCATCTTCTACGGCATCCAGATCATCTGGGAACGCGACTCGGGGGTCCTGACCAAGCTCCTGGTCACCCCGACCCCACGTGCCGCGCTGGTCACCGGCAAGGCGTTCGCCGCCGGGGTGAAGGCGATGATCCAGGCCGTGGTCGTGATGGTCATCGCCGCGCTGCTGGGCGTGGGCATGACCTGGAACCCGCTGAACCTGGCCGGCGTGATCGCGGCCGTGCTGCTCGGCTCGGCGTTCTTCTCCTGCCTGTCGGTGACGATCGCCGGGATCGTCCTGACCCGCGACCGGCTGATGGGCATCGGGCAGGCGATCACCATGCCGCTGTTCTTCGCCTCCAACGCGCTCTACCCGACCACGGCCATGCCGACCTGGCTGCAGTACGTCAGCGCGGTCAACCCGCTCAGTTACCAGGTCGACGCGCTGCGCGGGCTGCTGCTCGGCATCCCCGCCCACCTGCCGCTGGACTTCGCGGTGCTGCTGGCGGCCACGGCGATCGGCATCACGGCGGCGTCCGGGCTGCTGGGACGGCTGGCGCGGTGACCCTTCCCGCTTGGGGTTAACCCTCTGGCCCTTCGCCGGCGTCGTCCACCATCATGGTCCTGCCGGCTGCCCTCCGCAAGGTTTGGAAAGTTCATCACGCATGCGACGTAAGCTCGCCCTTTTCCTTGTTCCGATGCTCGCGGCTTCCGCCTGCGGTTTCGGCCCGCCGGCCGCCGAACCCCCGTCGAGATCCAGCTCGCCGGAGCCTTCCCCGACCAGCGCGGCGGCCTCCCCCTCGGCTTCGAGCCAGGGCCCTGAGCCTGTGCTGGCGACGACGTACGCCACCTCCTCCCCCTCGCTCAAGATCGACCTCATCGGGCTGAACCGGATGGCGGGCAAACACCTTCTCGTCCAGCTCAGGCTGTCGAACACCGCTTCCGGAGGGCGGATCTCCTGGCCGGGCGTGCTGAGGGACAACTTCCGCGCCTTCGGCTCGGAGCCCGTGGCCTCGGGTATCGCCGTGCTGGACACCGCCGAGCGCCGCTGGTTGCTGCCGTACAAGCCCGCCGACCGGCAATGCCTGTGCACCGACAAGAACCGCGACGGCGTCGACTACTTCATCGACGGCGGCGACTCGGTGACCGTGTACGCGGTCCTTCCCGCGCCGTCCGGCGATCCGGACACCGCCACGATCGTCACCCCGATCGGTCCCCCCTTGGTGAACGCGCCGATCAGCGACGCGGCTCCGGTGCCGCCGCCCGGCCAGGAGATCCCGAACCCCGACGACGTCGAGGTGAGCGTGGTCAGCCATCCGTTCAGGGCGTCGTCAGAGTCGCTCGACAAGTCCGAGGAGTCCGCGGACGACGGCGAGAACGTCGAGGTCAGCCTCTCCGCCGACGTGCTGTTCGAGGTCAACAAGGCCACGCTGACGGGCAGAGCGAAGGCGATCATCACGCGCACCGCAGAGCAGGTCGACCGGTCGCAGGGCGCGACGGTCGAGGTGGCCGGCCACGCCGACTCCTCCGGCACGCACGCGATCAACGACCCGCTCTCGCGCCGCCGGGCCCAGGCCGTGCAGCGGATGCTGGAGAGCCTGGTGACCAGGGACGGGATCGAGTACGAGGCCAAGGGGTACGGCTCCCGCCGGCCGCTTTACAGCAACAGCACCGACGAGGGCAAGCGACGCAACCGCAGGGTCACGCTCACCTTCGCCAAGCCGCCGCCCGCCTCTCCGGCACCCGTCGCCACGACCACTCCCACGCCGGGCAACGACGGCATGAAAGCGACGGCGCGGGAGGACGGGCAGAATTTCGCCCTGGAGGTGACCGGGCTGCGACGCCTGACCGGCGACCTCGGCGTGCTCACCTACACGATCACGAACGAGGGCGGCGAGACAGCCTGGTACCGCCCGGTGGGCAGGGGCGCCGAGTGGATGGCCTACAAGTACCTGGCGGCGTCCAACGTCGAACTCACCGACCAGGCGGCCGGCCGCAGGTACGTCCCCGGACACGTGATCGTCGGACAGGAGTGGCGGGAGGGCGAGTACTGCGCGTGCAGCGATCTCGCCGGGGCCCGGCTGGGAACGACGAAGTTCGGCCCGGACGTGACGAAGGAGTTCTGGGGCCTGTTCTCCCTGCCTCCCGACGGCTCCTCGCTGACCGTGAAGGTCGCCACCTTCTCACCCCTGGAGGTCCCGATCCACTAGGGAGTGCTACCGCAGATAATCACTGGTGTCGGCTCCAAGGACGTTCAGAAGAGCCAGAGCCTCGGCGCCAGGGGATCCTGGAGGCGCGCTGTAAAGCACGAGGTGCTGGTCGCGGTCCGTGAGCGCGAGCGAGTCGCAGTCGACGGTGATCTCCCCGACAACCGGGTGACGGAAGGTCTTCGTGAGCGTCGGCTCAGCCTGCACGTCTTGCCGCTCCCAGAGTCGGGCGAACTCGGGGCTGGCGTCGCGGAGTTCGTCGACGAGTTCGGTCACCCCGGGGTCGGACGGGTACTGGGCGAGGGTGGATCGGAGCCCCATGACGACGTTCAGCCGGAACTCCGCGGCGTCGGAGACTCCGTACAGCGGCGCATCGGCGCGCGCCGGCCCGAGAAATGCGCGGCGCGCGAGATTGCGGTCCTTCGGGGCGAGCTGCGCGAAGTCCTCCATGAGCGCCGCCGCGAGGTCATTCCACGCGAGCACCTCGAATATGGCGGATGTCACGAAAGCGGCCGTCTGCGGCAGCCGCTCGAGGAGCGCGAGGATACTGGGGCGGACGTCGCGCGGATGCAGTCCGGTACGGCTCGGCGCCGTGCCCGCGAGGAGGTGGAGGTGATCGGACTCGGCGTCCGTGAGCCGCAGCGCGTCTCCTATCCCAGCGAGGACCTCGCCCGACGGCCGCGGCGCCCTTCCCTGCTCAAGCCGGACGTAGTACTCCGTGGAGATGTGCGCGAGGACCGCCACCTCCTCGCGGCGAAGACCCGGTGTCCGGCGTCGCGAGCCCGAGGGGAGACCGACGTCCTCCGGCCGGAGCCGCTCGCGACGGCTACGGAGGAACGCCCCGAGTTCCTGCTTGTCCATACTCCCAGTCTGCACGCTGCGTGGCGATGGATCCTGGTACCGTCTGTGCCTGTCTCCGGCCCGGAGGCCGACCAGACACTGTCGTCATGACGAACATCATCGGCAGCGCACCCATCGGCCTGCTCACCGGCAAGGTCGTGTTCATCACCGGCGCCAGCCGCGGCATAGGGGCGGCCGCGGCCCGGCTCTTCGCGCGGGAGGGCGCGGCCGTCGTGCTGGCCGCCCGCAGCACCGACGCACTCCAGCGGATCGTCACCGAGATACGCGCCGACGGCGGCGTCGCCGACGCCGTCACCCTGGACCTCGCCGACCGTGCGAGCATCCGGGCGGCGATCGACCGCGTCGAGGAACTGCACGGACGACTCGACGGCGCCTTCAACAACGGCGCGGCGATTCAGCGGCCCGGCCCGCTCGACACCACGAGCGACGAGGACATCGACGAGCAGTTCGCCGTGAACTTCCGCTCGCACTGGACCGCCATGACCGCCGAGGCCGCACTCATGCGACGGAACGGTGGCGGGGCCGTCGTCAACACTTCGAGCATCGGCAGCCGCCGCGCCAACCCCGCTCTCCCCGCGTACGGTGCCATGAAGCGCGCGCTCAACAGCATCACCGAGACCGCCGCGGTGAGCTGGGCCCGTGATGGCATCCGGGTGAACGGCATCACCCCCGGCGGCACCGCCACGAAGATGATTGACGCGTGGGAGGCGGCGACCCCTGGCATCGTCGAGCGAGTCAAGGCATCGATCCCGCTCGGACGGATGGCCGAGTCCCACGAAGTCGCCGAGGTGGCCGCGTGGCTGCTCAGCGACCGGGCCTCGATGGTGACCGGCGCGATCGTGCCGGTGGACGGCGGCGCCGGCGCCTGAAAGAGAGCACCACTCCGTGCCTCGGCAGCCCAGGGCTTCGGCCGACCACTCTCGGTTGACTTATCATGACTCTGAGTAATGAACGGGGCGCCTGGGCGCGGACGGCGGCCGGGCCGGTGCTCGGCGGGTACGGCCGCCCCGCCTGAGCGTTCGCCGTGCCGAACGGCCGAAGGAGTGCCATGTCGCCCAACACGGTGACGGTCGAGACCACCTACGGCCCCGTGTCCGGACTGATCGAGAACGGGATCGCCGCCTTCCGCGGCATTCCCTACGCCGCCCCGCCCGTCGGGCCGAACAGGTTCGGCCCGCCCGCCGCACCCCAGCCGTGGCAGAACATACGCAACGCGCACGAGTTCGGGCCGACCCCGCCGCAACCGCCGCTCAAGGGCAAACTGGGTGAGCTGTTCCACAACCCGATCATCCCGGGGGACGACTACCTCAACCTGAACGTCTGGACCCCGGACCCCCAAGGGCGGCCCGCTCCGGTGCTGGTGTGGATCCACGGCGGCGCGTTCACCACCGGCTCCTCGGCGGTGACCGCCTACGACGGCGCCACCTTCGCCCGCGACGGCGTGGTCTGCGTCACCATCAACTACCGCCTCGGCGTCGACGGCTTCGCCTACCTCCAAGACGCGCCCGTCCCGGCCAACCGCGGCCTGCTCGACCAGATCTTCGCCCTGGAGTGGGTGCGCGACAACATCGCCGACTTCGGCGGCGACCCCGACAACGTCACCCTGGCCGGCGAGTCCGCGGGCGCCATGTCCGTGCTCACCCTGCTGGCCGCCGACACCGGCCTGTTCCACAAGGCCATCGTCGAGAGCGGCAGCGCGCACATCGGCCAGACCCGCGAAGACGCCGCGCTGGTCGTCAGGGCCGTCGCCGCGCGGCTGGGCGTCGAGCCGACCGCTCAGGCGCTGGCCTCGGTGGACGTCGCCGCGCTCGTGGCGGCGCAGGGCGAGGTGAGCGAGGACATCACCCTCAACGCCGACGCCGAGCGGTACGGGGCGAGCACCATCGCCTCGTGCGGGATGTCGTTCATGCCGGTTCTCGACGGCGAGGTGGTCGCCCAACTGCCGATCGACGCCATCGCCTCGGGCCGGGGCTCGGACGTGCCGGTCCTGATCGGCACCGCCACCGAGGAGTTCCGGCTCTTCGTCGTGCCCACGCCGTTGGTGGCCTGGCCCGGTGTGCAGCCGTTCAAGAACCGGATCAGGGCCTACGGCGCGCCGGTCGAGTTCTACGACCGTTACGCCGAGACCAACGTCCCGCCGTACGTGCGCAACGCGCCCTCCGGCATCGCCAGCGCGGTCCTGACCGACCGCATGTTCCGCATCCCGAGCTACCGCGTGGCCGAGGCCCGCGCCGACGCCTTGGCGACCACCCATGTCTTCGAGTTCGGCTGGCGTTCCCCGTCCGCGCCGAATCTGCTGGGCGTCAAGCTGGGCGCCTGCCACAGCCTTCCGCTGCCGTTCGCCTGGGACACGCTCGACAATCCCGACAGCGCCGAGTTCACCGGCCCGAACCCGCCCCAGGACCTCGCCGACGCCCTGCACGAGCGGTGGGTCGAATTCGCCAGGACCGGCGACCTGACCGACTGGGCCCCTTACAACGCCACCGACCGGCCGGTGATGACCTTCTACCGCGACAACCAGCCGGTCAACACCGTCGTCCACGACCCGCGCCGCGACGAACGCGAGCTCTGGAAGAACGAACTGCGCGCCAACTGAGCAGCGGCCGGCGTCCTCCCGGCAGCCCCGGGAGGACGCCGGTCAGGCGGAGGTCAGCCCGTCCGTTTGCTGACCATCCATCCTGCGAACAGCCCGATGAGAATCACCTGGAGGAGACCACCCACCGTCATGACGCCCAACGGCAGGAGGCGATCCAGCCACTCCGGCTGGACCTCGACGGAGTAGAGACCGAGGAAGCCGACCAGGGCATGGACGGCATAGCCGAGTGGAAAGGTGGCGGGAAAGATGAGCACCGCCTCCAGGCCGTTCCCGCCACGGAGGTAACTCGGCACGCTGACGGCCGCTGCCGCCAGGATCAGCACGGCGTAAACGCCAAGGCATACGAGCCCTGTCCTCGACACCATCGCACCCTAGATCACCGAGGGCCGTCCAGGAAGCCTCGCGGCACGCCGACTACCTGCTGCGCGTCCTCCAGCGCCACCGACCGGCAGGACACCACCGTCCGAGTCACCCCATAGCGGGACGTTGACACCCAGAAGTGATCGAAACTATGTTGTCGAAAAAAGTGATCGATCACTTTTGCTCGTCCGAGGGAGCGTTCATGCCTGCGTCTTCGTCCCCGATCCGCGCCGCCGTCGTCGGCGCCGGGGGCATCGCGAAAATCAGCCACCTTCCCGCCCTGGCCGAGGCGGGCGAGACCGTACAAATCATCGCCGTGTGCGACGTCGACGCCGCCCGCGCGAACGACCTGGCGGGGGCCCATGACGTCCCGGGGCGATACACCGAGGTCGGGGACATGCTGGCGCAAGAGAGCCCCGACCTCCTCGTCGTCGCCACGCCGCCGGCGGCGCACCGCGAGGCGGTCATCGCCGGCCTGGACGCGGGCGCCTGGGTCTGGTGCGAGAAGCCGCCGACGTTGTCCCTGGCCGAGTACGACGAGATCTCCGCCCACGAACGGGACGGCGGCCCCTACGCGAGCTACGTCTTCCAGCACCGCTTCGGCAGCGCGGCGCGACGGCTGCGCGAGCACATCCGCGCCGGCGAGCTGGGCGCGCCGCACGTCGCCGTGTGCAACACGCTGTGGTACCGAAGCCGCGACTACTTCGAGGTGCCCTGGCGCGGCAGATGGGACGCCGAGGGCGGCGGCCCGACCATGGGCCACGGCATCCACCAGATGGACCTCCTGCTCAACCTGCTCGGCGACTGGCACGAGGTGCACGCCGTGGCGGCGACGCTCGGCCGCGAGATCGAGACCGAGGACGTGTCGTTCGCGATCGTCCGGTTCGCCTCCGGCGCCGTCGCCTCGATCGTCAACAGCCTCCTGTCGTCCCGGGAGACGAGCTACCTGCGTTTCGACTTCTCCGACGCCACGGTCGAGGTCGAACACCTCTACGGCTACGACAACTCCCATTGGCGCTGGACGCCCGCGCCGCACGTCACCGACCAGGACAGGATCGCGAGCTGGGCGCCCGCCGAGGACACGCCCAGCTCGCACCGGGCCCAGCTCGCGGACCTGCTGGCCGCCATGGCGGCCGGCGAACGCCCCGCGGCCAGCGGGGCCGACGGCAGGCGCGTCATGGAGTTGATCACCGCCGTGTACCAGTCGGCCTTCACCGGACGCCCCGTCACCCGTGCCGAGCTCGACCCGGCCAACCCCTTCTACCACTCGCTCAACGGCGGCGACGCGCCTGCCGCCATCAGCCGCCTGCGGCGGACGGAGACCACCAGCCATGCCTGACACGAAGCTCGGCGTCCGCGACGAGGACAAGTCCCTGATCGTCACCGCGGGCGACGTCGAGATCGCGCACTACGTCTACCTGCCCGACGCCCCGGACGCCGAGTCGCCCAAGCCCTACCTGCATCCCCTCCGCAGTCTCACCGGCGCGCCCATGTCGGTCTACCGCCCGTGGGACCACCGCTGGCACAAGGGCCTGCAGATGACCTGGTCCCACGTGTCCGGGCAGAACTTCTGGGGCGGCCCCACGTTCTCGGTGGACAAGGGCTACCACTGGCTCGACAACCTCGGCCACATCAACCACGTCGACTTCGCCGACGTCTCGCGCGGCGACGGGGAACAGGTCGCGATCGAGGAGAACCTGCACTGGGTGACGGCGGCGGGCGAGCACTGGATCACCGAGCAACGGCGGCAGGTCTTCCACGGCGTGGACGCCGCCCGCGGCATCTGGGCGCTGGACTTCACCACGCGGCTGCGCAATGTCCGCGGCGCCGCTCTGGACCTCGGCAGCCCCACCACCCACGGCCGGCCGGCGGCCGGGTACGCGGGCTTCTTCTGGCGGGGCCCCAGGTCCTGGACGGAGGGAACGATCATCGCCGCCGACGGGCAGGGCGGCGAGGAGATGATGGGCGCGCGGGCCGCGTGGCTCGCCCTCGCCGGCCGGCACGACGAGATCGACGGCGGCGGCACCGTCCTGGCCGTCGCGGGGCGCTCCAGCGCGTCCGTGCCGATCAAGTGGTTCGTGCGCAGGGAGCCGTTCGCCGTGATCAGCCCCTCCCCCGCCTTCGACGAGGAGATCACGCTGGCCGACGGGGACACCCTCGAACTCGCGCACCGCTACGTCTTCATCGACCACGTCTGCGAGCGCGCGGAACTCGACGACCTCGGCGCGGAGTTCGCCCTGTGACTCCGGCTCCGCCTTTCACCTGGACGGCGGCGGACCGACCGTCTCGCGGACGACGACCCGGTTGATCGAGCGCGGCGAGGGCCGGGGCGCGGGCTCACCGCGTACCTCCGCGATGAGCTTGGCCACGGCCTCCCGCCCCTGGACCTCGCGGTCGACGGCCACCGTGGACAGCGAAGGGGTGGCGAAGCGGCCCAGCTCCTCGTCATCCCAGCCGAACACGCTGACGTCGCCGGGAACGCGCCAGCCCCGCGAGATCGCTCCCCGCACGGCGCCCATGGCCACGTGGTCGTTGGCGGCCACGACGGCGGTCACGCCGCTCCCTTCCGGCAGCCCGCGTACGGCGTCGTAACCGGATCGGGGGCTCCAGTCCCCGATGACGACGCCGTAGGAGGTGAGGCCGCAGCGCTCGATCGTCTGCTCGTAAACCCGTTTGCGGTTGCGGGCGGAGGCGAAGCTCTGCGCGCCCGCGATGTGGAGGAAGACCTCGTGGCCCAGGGACGCGAGGTACTCGACGATCTCGCGGACCGGAGAGGCGTCGGCGAGTTCGTTGACGCCGCGCAGGTTGTCGTCGTAGTCGCCGGTGACGACGACGGGGACCGGCGAGGCCGCGGGGTCGATCTCGAGGGGCGTCAGGGACAGGATGCCCTCGACGTGCCCGGCACCGGCCAGCTCCAAGATCCGCTCGGCTCTGGCGCCGGGATCGCCCTCGACGCTGACGACCTCCAGTTGGAAACCCTCGGCGTGCGCGGCCGCCGAGGCGGCGCCGAGCAGGCGTACCGGCCACAGGTAGGTGGAGGCGGGAAGGGCGATCGCCAGCCGGTTCGTCCGCCGCGTGCGCATGGAACGCGCGACCAGGTTGGGCCGGTAGTTGAGCTCCTGGACGACCAGGTCGATCTTCTTCCTGGTCTCCGGCTTCAGCCCTTCGTTGTGGCGGAAGTAGCGGGACACCGTCTGGTGGGAAACTCCGGCACGGCGGGCCACCTCGTGGATCGTGACGCGCGGCGTCTCGGCCTGGCCCACGGGACCCCCTTTTCCTCACTTCGTGCGCCAAGCCTAGCCAGGTATTGCGCACCTGCTGGTCCGTAGCAGGTCAGCCGCCTTCGGCCGCCCACGCGCCCCGGTGCCGGCGGGCTTCTACACCAAGGCCGGGTGATCCGCCGGGAGTTTGCCGGTCAACGTCACCCCGTTGGGCGAAAACCGGTGTTGCGCTGCGAGGGCGCCACAAGATCGCTACGTATAGTGATGGCCGATGTCACTTCGTGATTACAGGGGGAGATCATGAGATGTAGCCTCATCGCCACCGGCGGTGCACTACTGGCCGCGGCTGCGGTGTTCGGATCTGCCGGCGCCGCCACCGCCGACATCTGGACTGACTGGACCCACCACTACCCGAGCAACTGCGGCTTCGGGGTGAACGAAGACACGACCTACCACCACGTCACGCCCCACGGGGTCTACGCCGGCACACGCGACGCCGACGGCTGCAAGAACAGCCACGGACACGGGGGCTGGGGCCACGACCACGGAGGCTGGGGCCACCAGGACGACCACTGGAAGCACCGCAACTGGCCCACCAGCGGCAACGGCAACTGGATCGGCCACGGGTACGGCCCCGGCGCGGGCGCCGGCGTCGGCCACTGACTTCATCTCCTACCACCGGTCCCGGTACCCATGGCGGGCACCGGGACCGGCGCATTTTCCCTGATGATCGGGTTTCTCCGGATAAGTAGCGCGCCGATTTCCGCTCGTGATGATCACTGGATAACCTGACCCGATGCTCCTTGGCGTCAACGTCCCCAATTTCGGCCCCGGCACCGACCCTGACACCCTGCGCCGCTGGGCGCTGACGGCGGAAGGGCTCGGCTTCGACCTGCTGATGCTCTCCGACCATGTGGTGATCACCTCTGACGTCGCCGAGCGCTACCCGGCGCCCTTCTACGACCCGTTCACCACTCTGTCGTGGGTCGCTGGGGCCACGTCCCGGATCAGGATCGGCACCACGGTGCTCATCGTCCCGTACCGGCATCCGCTGCTCGTGGCCCGCATGGCCGCCAACCTCAACGACCTCAGCGGCGGCCGGCTGGTGCTGGGCGTCGGGGTGGGGTGGGCGCGGCAGGAGTTCGAGGCGCTGGGGGTGCCGTACGAGCGGCGCGGCCGGCTGACCGACGAGCACCTCGAGGTCATCCGCGCCGCCTGGGCCGACGACGGCGACTACCGTTCGGGCGGCGTGCCGATCTGGGTGGGCGGCTCCAGCGACGCGGCCTTGCGCAGAACAGCGCGTTTCGGCGAGGGCTGGCACCCGCTCCACAGCACCATCCCCTGGCTGCGCGAGACGTGGCCGAGGCTGAAGAAGATGGCCGCCGAGCAGGGGCGTCCCGCGCCCGCCCTGGCGCCCCGGATCCTGCTGCGGATCACCGACTCGCCCGTCACCGACCCCGGCAGGCGCGCCGGCGAGGGCACGATCGACCAGATCCTCGACGACCTCGAACAGCTCAGCGGGCTCGGCGCCGACACCGTCGTGTTCGACACCTACAACCGCGACCCGGCCGAGACGCTTCACCCCGAGGCGGCATGGCAGAGGCTCGCCACCGTGGCCGCCCGTTACCGGGGCCGCTGATATCCTTATGCCGTAAAGAATTATCACGCTCAGGGAGTTTCCTCGTTGGTGGTCTTCGCCGGTCAGGGTGACGCACGCCGTTCGATCGCGCTGCTGTGGCGCACCGACGAGCCCGGCGAGGTACGCCCGGGGCCCAAGCCGGGGCTGAGCGTGGACGCGATCGTCGAGGCCGCCATCGCCGTGGCCGATGCCGAGGGCATGGCCGCGCTGTCGATGCGCAAGGTGGGCGAGCGGCTGGGCCGCACCGGCATGGCGCTCTACACGTACGTGCCGAGCAAGAGCGAACTGGTCGACCTCATGTACGACCGGGCGCTGGCCGAGCTGCCCACCTCCTACGACCTCGGCGGCGGCTGGCGCGCGGCCGTCACCTCGTGGGCCGAGCACACCTTCGCCTTCTACGTACGCCATCCGTGGGTGCTGCAGGTGTCGCAGGCGCGTCCGGTGCTCGGCCCGAACGAGTTCGCGATGCTGGAGAGCGTGGTCACGATCCTGCGCGAGACCGGGCTGCGGCCGCGCAGGCTGCGCGGGGTGGTGGCGCTGCTGTTCGACTTCGTCCGCGGGGCGGCCAAGACGGTGGCGGAGTCGCGGCTGGCCCCGTCGGCGACCGGGGTGTCGGACGAGGAGTGGTGGAAGGCGCGTTCGGCGCTGCTGGAGGAGGTGGCGCCGGAACGGGCCGCCCGCTTCCCCATGGCGACCTGGGTGGAGTCGGAGGACGACGACCCCGGCGAGGGCGACGCCTACCTGGAACACCGGGTCAGCGAGACGTTCACGGTCGGGCTCGACGTGCTGCTCGACGGCGTCGAGGCGGCCATGCGCCGAGACTGACCGAACCCACGCGGGCCTCAGCCCAGCGCGGCTCGCCGGGCGGCCAGATCGTCCAGGTCGCGGACGAACCAGAGGTGGCGCCCCCGGTTCGACTCGGTCACCCAGGCGGTCAAGGCCGAGCTCGCCGCGACATGGCGGGAGATGTCGCCCACGACGGCCAGCCCCACCCCGTAGTTGACGAACTTCTGCGCGATCTCCCCCGCCACGCCGGTGCTCAGGACGAAGAAGTCGTCGTGGAGCCGTTCCGCGGGCACCGCGACCCAGGAGGCGCGAGCGTTCCAGCAGGCCTCTCCGATCAGGTCGAGCACCTCGGGGCCGCCCCGCAGGAGCGGCCCGTCCTGCGGGTACAGGTGAACACTTCCATCAAGCATCTGGGCACGTCCTTCTCGTGTGGGGTACGGCCGCGCTCATGACTTCACCAGCGCGTCGATGATCCTGAGCACCTGCGCGCTCTCCTCCAGCCCGCCCAGAACGACGATCTTCAGGTGCGCCCGCGCCTCGTCGTAGACGAACTCCACGCGCAGCCCGTGGGGGCGGCCCGTCAGCGAGCTCACGACCAACGTGCTGACCCGGTCCATCTCCTGCCGGGAGACGCCCTCGATCTGCACGATGCTGGACACCTCGGCGTACCTGGGCGGGGAAGGCACCTTGATCGGCAGCCCGGCGAAGGCCGCGAGGTCCTGCCGGGCGATCCGGTAGCGCTTGCCGACCCGTACGGCGGGCAACCGCCCGTCTCGCACGTAGTTGCGCACGGTCTTGACGTGCAACCCCAGCAGCTCAGCCGCCTGCTCCACGGTGTATTGCTCCATATCGCTCCCTATCATGGCACATGAAGAGAGCAGTACACCGCGATAGGGAATGACACGAAGACAGAGGCGTGCGATGGATCAGGCGCTGGCGGCTGCTCGCCAGCGCTCCACGATGGCGGCGTCCTCGGGGTTGCCGTGCCACTGCTCGGCCTCGCTGACCGCGTACGGCCGCCACTCGTCGTACTCGGGGGCGTCGGGGGCGATGTCGCGGGTGCCGTGGACCCGGCTGCCGTCAGGCAGGACACTCAAGGTGGGCACGCGGAGCACGCCGCTCGGCAGCAGGACGACGCTCATGAGCCGCGCTCCTTCCCTTCCTCGCCACCCAGCATAGCGGCCGGGACGGTACGCGAGCCGTTACCCGATGCCATATCTGCCCGCCAGCCAGGTGTAGGCGCGTTGCGCGACGCGCTCATCGCCCAGCAGCCGGATCAGGGGGCTGGCCCGCCGGGTGAGCACGCAGGCGAAGCACTCGGCGAACAGTTCGGCGACGTCCTGCCGGTACGGCGGCGGCAGGTAGGGGGCGCGCAACGCGTGTAAGACGATCCAGAACTCGCTGTGGGACGGCTTGTCGTCCAGGTGGTCGACCGCGTGGGCCAGCTCGTGGCCGCACACGCTCACCGAGGGTGACGGTACGCTGCCGACGCCGATGCGGCGGCGTACCGGATCGTAGACGCCGGCGCTGCGCTCCCACGAGCCTTCCTGCACGGGCAGCCGGATGCCGCGCAGCGGCTCGAACCCCGGCAGGTCGGGCACGGCGCCGGGGCCGATCACCACACCGCCGGACAGATGGGCGGCCAGGCGGCGGCCCAGCATGGGCGGCACCGCCGCCAGCGTCATGATCGCCAGCAGGGTCTCCGCGGGCGGGAACGCGAAAGGATCCCAGGCACGCGTCAGCCGCGGCTCCAGGGCGCCCACGTGCAGCCATCCCGGCCGTCCCCTGCTCTGGCTGGCCACACCTGTTCCCGTGCTCGGTCTTGTCAGGCAGCGGGCCGCACCCCCGAGGTCGCTTGGGGGGCGAGCAGCCTCGCTGATCAAAAACTGTAGCGGTCCAGAACGATGTTCGCACCCGAACGCCATCGCCGCACTACGTTCGGTGACGTTCCGCTACTCCTTGATCAAGTTCGGTAGTCAAGTCCCCACCATCGAACAGGCCCTACCAGGCATCATCACGGAATGTGCCCAGAGACGGTGATTGTAGTGAACTGAAAACGACCATTCGGACGTTCGGTGCAAGCCAAGCGCAAGCGATCTTCCACTCAATCGCACTAATGTCCCCGATCATGACTCGTCTCAGTCCGCCCCTCGGCCCGCTCACCCCACGACAGCGCTGGCGCCGGGTCAGACTGCAGGCCTACTCCTGGGCCCTGACCGGCGCGTACCGGCTGGGCGCGATGCATCCGGCCATCTGGCGGCTCGTGGCCCGGAGCTACCATCCGGCCCTGGACCGGGTGGCGGCCAAGCACGCACGACTCGCCTGCGAGTTCGCCGCCGTGGACGTGCCCGCCTACCGGCACTTCCTGCGCACGCACGGCGCCGGGCAGGCCCGCGCGCTGCGGGACTTCCCCGAGACGACCAAGCGGAACTACGCCGGGGTGTACGACGAGGAGAGCCGCTGCCAGGAGGGGCGGCTGCACCGGGCGGGCGTGATCGTGGACGAGTCATCGGGATCCAGCGGCAAGCCGTACAACTGGGTGCGCGGACCCCAGGAGCTCAAGGGCATCTACCGCAACGCCGCCGGATACATCGAGCTGGTCTTCCCCGGCCGGCGGCTGTTCGTGATCAACGCGTACTCGATGGGCGCCTGGGCCACCGGCACGACCACGGGCACGGCCATGGCCAGGATCGCGATGGTCAAGAACACCGGCCCCGACCTGGACAAGATCGCCGACACGCTGGAGCACTTCGGGCCAGGATACGACTACGTGGTGACCGCGTACCCGCCGTTCATGAAGCACCTGCGCGACCGCCTCGACGAGACGGGCTTCCCGTGGGGCGACTACCGCATCCGCGGGATGGTCGGCGGCGAGAGCATGACGGAGGCGCTGCGCGACTACCTGGAGGAGCGCTTCGAGGAGGTGCGCTCCGGCTACGGCGCCAGCGACCTGACCATCGGGATGGGCGCGGAGAGCGGGTTCAGCGTGCGACTGCGCAAGCGGCTGGCCGCCGACCAGCGGCTGCGCGACGAACTGCTCGGCCCGGGTGAGCAGCGGCTGCCGATGATCTTCCACTACAACCCGCTGGAGACCTTCCTGGAGGTCAACGCGGACGGCGAGCTGCTGTGCACCATCAACACCAAGAGCTGCCTGCAGCCCAAGCTGCGCTACAACGTCGGCGACGAGGCCCGGCTGCACTCCCTGGCCGCCGTGCGGGCGGCGCTCGGCGAGCAGGAGTACGCGCGGACGTGGACCGACGAGCGCATGAACCTGCCGCTGCTGTTCCTGTTCGGGCGCAAGGACTCGACGATCTCCTACATGGGGGCCAACCTGTATCCGCAGGACGTCGAGTACGGTCTCTACCAGGGCAACCCGCACGCCGCCGCGATCAACAGGTTCTGCCTGTCGCTGGAGGAGCTGCCGGGGCTGGAGTACCGGCCGGTCATCAACATCGAGGTACGCGGCCAGACCGACCGCGAGGCGCTGGCCGAGATCTGCCGCAAGGGCGTCGTCGCCCACCTGAGCGCCGTCTCGCGCGACTTCGCCGAGTCGCTGACGGAGGACCCGACGGCCGCCGACCTGCGGGTCAGGCTGTTCGACCTGGGTGAGGGGCCGTTCGCCGGGCTCACGAAGATGAAGAACGTCTACCTGGTGAAGGACGCATGAGGACCACAGACTTCAGCAAGGCGCCGCCGCAGGGGCAGGCGGGCGCGATGTTCGTCGGCGCCACCCGCTACCGGGGGCCGCTTTCGATTGCGACGCTCACGCTGACGTGGTTCCGGATGGTGCGCGACATGAAGCGGATGCGCGGGTACCGGTGGCACAAGATCTACTGGGAGTTCCCGTTCACGCTCGGGACGCTCGCGTTCTTCGACGACCGTGACGCGCTGTTGCGGTTCGCGCGGTCGCGGCACCACCGCAAGCTCATGCGGTGGGTAACAGACGGGACGAAGAACGCTACCGGCGGATATATCCGCATCTATAACGCCGAGCCGGAGGGCTACAGCAACGGCATCTGGCGGGCGGAGGGCGGGCCGATGGCCCACATCGAGACCTTCACCCCGCTGTCGACAGAGGACGGCCAGGGCCCGCGGGTGAGGCGCCCGTGAGCCTGCGCCCCGGCGGCCGGACTGCGCTCCAGGCCGTCGAGACCCGCCGCGACCTGCGCGAGTTCCTCGCCCTGACCGATCGGATCTACGCCGCTGAGCCGCGTTTCGTGCCGCCGCTGCACGCGCAGGTGCGCCGGTGGTTCCGTGAGGGGGTGCGTCTGTGCCTGCTCAGGCGGGACGGCCGGGTCGTCGGCCGCACCACGCTGCACACCGACGCGGCGCTGGAGGCCGAACTGGGAACCACCGCGCAGTTGTTCGGGCTGACGGAGTTCGCGGAGGAGGCGGCCGAGGAGCTCTTCGACGGCATCCGCGCCGCCGGGCACGCGGCGGGCAAGGAGACGGTGTTCGGGCCGGTGTCGCTGCTGCCGAACCAGGCCGGCGGCGTCATCACCTCCGGTTTCCGCGAGCGCGGTTTCGTGGACTCCGCCTGGAACCACCCCTACTACCCGGCCGCCTACGAGGCGTATGGCTTCACCCGCCGTTTCGAGTCCGACACCTGGATCTGCCCGGTGCCCGACAAGCCGGTCTTCGCCTTCGACGACGCCCGGATGGCCGCAGAAGGGCTGGTGGTGCACCGGGGCGATCGCAGGCGGGTCAAGGAGCAGCTGCCCATCCTGCGCGGGATGCTGAACGCCAGCTTCGCCCAGCTCGGTTACTACACCGAGATCTCGGCCGAGCAGTTGGAGGCGCAGACGGACGGGCTGGCGTACCTGCTGGACGAGGCGCTGCTGCTGTACCTGACGAAGGCGGGGCGGCCGGTGGCGTTCGTGTTGTGCCTCCCCGACATTTCCGAATTTATCGTGAAGTGTCGGGGTAATCTTCACCTCTTTCACCAACTCCGCCTCCTCGCCACCCGCTCCCGCTACCGCCGCGAAGCCGTCCTCATCATCAAGGGCACCGTCCCCGGCGAACAGGGACACGGCTACATGCGCCTGCTCTCCCGCGAACTGCACGCGGGGCTACGCGCGGGCGGCTACCACACGCTGCGCAGCACGTACGTCGAGCGCACCAACCCCGGCTCCGCCGCCCAGTACGTCGCGATGGGCGGCCGTCCGCTGCACGGCTACACCTTCTACGGCAAGGACCTGGCGTGAAAGAGCTGCGGGCGCTGGAGCCCGACTTCTGGCGCGCGCCCAGCGCGCACAACACCCAGCCGTGGACGCTCACCTACACCGATGCCGAGGCCGAGGTCGGCTGGGACCCCTCGCGCGCGCTGCCCGTCAGCGACCCCACGGGGCGTGACCTGCGGCTGGGCATGGGGGCGTTCGTGGAATGCTGCCTCATCGTGTGCGCGGACGCGGGCCTGCCCGTCGCCTTCCGTCCCGACCCGGGGCCGCTGCGGGTGGGTTTCCTGCACGCGGGATCCACCCCGTACCGCACACCCTTCACCACCGCCGACGTGCGGGCGCGGGGCGCCAACCGCGGCGAGTACCACCCGGGACACCTGCCCGAGGAGGTGGTCGCCGGGCTGACCGGGATGCGCCGCCTGGCCTGCCGCGACCTCGCCGACCTGCTGCACGCGGCGGACCTGCGCCAGTTCGGCGACCGGGAGGTGACGCGCGAGCTGCGCTCCTGGCTGCGGCTGACCCGCCGCCACCGCCGCTACCTGCTCGACGGCCTCAGCGACCGCGCCCTGGCCCTCGACAGGGCCAAGGCGCTCGCCCTGCGTGCTTCCCTCGCCCTCTATCCCGCGCTGCGCCGCCTCGGACTGCCCCGGGTGCTGGCCGGGGCGTCCCGCGCTTTGCTGGACTACGACGGGGACGTGCTGGTGCTGGTGGGAGCCCAGGAGGAGGAACTGGAGGCCGGACGCCTGCTGATGCGCCACTGGCTCACACTCTCCGGCCTCGGATACACCACGCACCCGCTCAGCCAGATCATCGACTGCGAGCCGACGCGGGCGGCCCTGGCGGAGCGGCTGGGGGTGGCGGACCCGCGTACCCTCCTGCACGTGGCCCGCGTCGGCCGCCCCATAACCCCTGCCCCGGCCTCGGCACGACTACGGACCTGATCACGGTTTCAGGTGGCGCAGGCGGCTTCCACCTCGGCGATGAGCTGGGCTGCCGCGTCGATCGTGTGGTTGATCTCCTCCGGGGTGCGGCCGACGGCGGCGAGCAGGGACTGGGCGCGGTCGCCGAAGGCGCCGGGCGCGGACGGCAGCCGGTCCGTCGCGGCGATCATGCCCTTCTCGTTGATCAGCCAGGCGCCGTCGGCGGCGTGCAGGGCGTGGCAGGCGACGCCGATCGCCCGGAACAGGGCCCCGGCCGCGTACGCGGGGTCGCGGCCCGACGCGCCGTACCTGGCCGTTGCGAGGGCGAAGCCGGACTCCCACAGCCCTGTGATCAGGGCGGCCCGCAGCGGCGGCGGGTACTCGGCCCTCATCTCCTCGCGCAGGGCGGTGAGTTCGCCGCCCGGGTCGGCGAGCACCTGGCACAGGGCGGCCTCGCCCGCGTAGGCGTGAGAGTAGAAGCCGAGCGGGTGGCCGGGCTGGAAGCCGACCTCGTAGCGGCCCCGCCGGCAGTCCTGCCAGATCCGGTGGACGCGGTCGAGGTCGCGGTAGATCCAGTCCACGCGCAGGCCGTCGATGGTGAGCCAGCCGCCTCCGTCCACCCACGGGCCCCAGCCGCCCGGGTCGGTGACCTCGGTGGGCTCGCCCGTCACCTCCTCGGCCAGCCTGCGCAGGGCGGCCACGTCGAGCGGGGCCCGGTAGTAGAGGCCGAGGTCGATGTCGGAGTCGGGGCGGTGGGTCCCGCGGGCCCTGCTGCCGCCCAGGACGACGGCGACCACCCCGGAGATCTTTTCCAGCCGGGAGGCGATGCCGTGGAGGTCCGGATTGCGCATTGATCAAGCCTAGACCTCGGGGCAAAGGATTGAACCAGGGGGTTGCCGGGTGCGTACTGGCTGGTAAAGGCAGCCGTCGGGGGCGTGACCTATGCGAGGTCTCGGAGGTGGGAAATGGGCGGGTTCGTCCGAGAGGGAGCGGTGTCGCGAGGAGGTGCGGGCGGCGACATGATCGTGATTCCGCGTCTGCTGGCCGAGCAGCTCTCCGCCGTGGATCACGAGCTGCGCAGGCGTCTGGCCCTCGACTTCGCCCAGCACGCTCTCGACGATCACCGTGACCTGTTCGACGCCAGGCTGCCGGGGGATGGCGGCGATGCCCCGCTCGGCTCCACGGCTCCGCTGGACGCCTACCTTGGGGCTGCGCGTGCCTTCGTGGACGGCGGCGGTTCTATCGCGGAGGTGGAGTCGGCGCGCAGGCGCTTCTTCGGCTGGTACGTCGGGCTGAGCGGGCTCGCCTCGGACCTGGCGTGGACGGTCAACCTGGCGGTGCTGTCGGCCTGCGGGCCCGACCTCTATGAGGCCTTCGACTACATCGTCCGGTCCAAGCACGACGCCTCCGACACGGTGCACCTCGCCAAGGAGGCCCAGAGGATGGCAGGCCGGCGCGCGGCCACCAAGGAGGCCGAGTACGCCGCCCGCTGGGAAGAGGCCCGCTGGCAGCTCCTGCGCACGATCGAACGCCTGCCGAACCCACACGCCTGAGCGGCCTTGACGTGCCGGCGTGAGGAGAGGGCATGACGACGACATGAACGTTGTCGTGCTGTCCGACACCCACGCGCCCAGGCGCTGGCGTTCCTGCCCGCCCCGGGTGGCCGAGCACCTGCGCGGCGCCGACGTCATCCTGCACGCCGGGGACGTCTGCCTCGCCTCCGTCATCGGGGAACTGGCGGCGTACGCGCCGGTTCACGTGGTGAAGGGCAACAACGACGGGCCGGACGTGGAGGCGCCGGAGACGCTGGAACTGACCTTGGAGGGGCTGCGGATCGGCATGATCCATGACAGCGGCCCGGCGAAGGGGCGGCTGGCCCGGATGCGCAAGCTGTTCCCGGAGGCGGACCTGGTGGTGTTCGGCCACTCGCACATCCCGCTGGACGAGTCGGGCGAGGGCCTGCGGATCTTCAACCCTGGCTCCCCCACCGACCGCCGCCGCCAGCCGCAGGGCACCGTGGGCCTGCTCACCATCGAGCGCGGCGTCATCACGCGGGCCGAGATCGTGCCGGTCACCTGACGAGGTCGTCGCGCGCCTTGTCCAGGTTGGCCTTGAGCTCCTCCATGACCTTGGCGTAGCCGAGGTAGCTGTAGCGTTCGGCCGCGCGCCACGGGTAGAGCTGTCCGGCCCTGACCGCGGGCAGTCTGGCCCAGGTCGGTTTCCCGGCCATCTCGTCGATCTTCATGGACTGCGAGCGCGCGTCCACGAGGATCACGTCGGCCTGGTACTTGTCGGTGTTCTCCCAGCTCAGCACCTCCCAGAAGCCGCCTTCGCTCTCGGTCGGCCTCGGCGGGGAGACGATGTTCAGCCCGAGCTCTCCCCAGTACTTGATGTCGGGGTGGTCGGGCAGGTAGGCGACGTACAGGGAGTCGGGGGTGGCGGTGACGATCATGATCTTGAGGTCGGGCTTGGCGGCGGCCAGCGCCTTGAGTCCGGCGACGGCCGCGTCGAAGCGCCGCTTGGCCTCGACCACGGGGGCCGCCTTGAGGTCCGCGCCGAGGGCGGCGGCGAGCCGGCCGTACCTGTCGACGATCTCCACCAGGGGCCTGCCGCTGAGCTGAACGCCGGCCGACGGCGCGACCTGGTCGACGGTCGCGGCGGACTCCTGAGGGACGTACCAGAGCGTGTTCTTCTGGTACATGCCCGCCACCAGCAGGTCAGGGCGCAGCGTGGCGTACTTCTCGACGTTGAACTCCCCCCCACGCGTTCCCGATCGACTCGACCTTGGAGATGTCGACCTCGCCCACTTCCGGGTCGCGCCCGCCGTCCTTGAGTCTGTGCGGGCCGAAGACGGCGACGGGCCGCACCCCGAAGTCCCACAACGCGGCGGCCGCTGCCGCCTGGGCGACGACGCGTTCCGGGCGCTTCGTGAGTGAGATGTTCTTGCCGCGGTCGTCCGTCCAGGTCCAGGAGCTCTGTCCCGCCGCCACCGAGGCCTCCGGTGGCGAGGCGGCCCCGCCGCACGCGCTGACGCCGATGAGGGCGGCGGCGCCGATGGCGGCAAGCGAGCGTCGCGGGACAGAGGCCATGGGGTCTCCTCTTCGCGCGGACGTTGCCCCTTGCGAACCGAATATTAGATTAGCCTTACCTAACTTAGGAAGCCTCTTGAGGACGGGTCCCCGGCGACCGGCGTAGTAGGTGGTGGCCGGAGTACGTCGAGTGGTGTAGCCGAGGCGGCGACGTGCGGCGGATTCGTCTTCCCCGTGACCGCACGATCCTGGGGCCTTAAGGGCGGCGGTAAGGCGATGAGAACAAGACCGTAAGCCCCCTTCAGCACAGTGGCCACAGATCGCGGAAGAGAAGGGCGGACACATGAGCCAGCCGTACATGATCCAGGACGACATCCTGCTTCCCGGGTTCACCGGTCCGGTGCGACGGCCGGGCGAGGCCGGGTACGACGAGGGACGCCGTTCACTGAACCCGGCCGTGGACTCCCGCCCGGCCGTGGTGGCCGAGGCCTACGGGGTGGCGGACGTGCGGGCCGCGCTGCTGGCGGCGCGGCGGCACGGGGTGCCGTTCTCGGTGCAGGCGACCGGGCACGGCACGCATGCCGCTTGCGACGGCGGCGTCCTGCTCAAGACGGCGCCGATGGCGTCGGTGCTGGTGGACCCGGCCCGGCGGATCGCCAAGGTCGGTCCTGGGGCCCGCTGGGGCGAGGTGATCGCCGCCGCCGCGCCGTTCGGGCTGGCGCCGCTGTCCGGCTCCGCGCCGGGCGTGGGCGTCACCGGCTACACGCTCGGCGGCGGGCTCGGCTGGCTGGCCCGCACGTACGGCTTCGCCGCCGACAGCGTCGTGCGGGCCGAGGTCATGCTGGCGGACGGGCGGCACGTCACCGCCGACGCCGGCAACCACCCCGAGCTGTTCTGGGCGCTGCGCGGAGGCGGCGGCGGGTTCGGGGTGGTCACGTCGCTGGAGTTCCGGCTGTACCCGCTCTCGCGGGTGTACTCGGGCTTCGCCTACTTCCCGATCGAGGCGGCGGCCGAGACGCTGGGCGCGTACCGGAGCTGGATCGACGACGCCCCCGACGAGCTCAGCACGGCGGTCGTGCTCAAGCGCATGCCCGACGACGCGCCGGAAGCCGTGCGCGGCAGGCACGTGACCATGGTCAAGGTCGTGTACGCGGGCGCGGAGGCGCAGGCCAGGCGGCTGCTCGCGCCACTGTGGCAGGCGGCCGGGCCGGCGCTGCTGGACGAGCTGCGGCCCAACACCTACGGCGGCACGTCGATGGGCGGCACGCCGAACCGGCACATGGACATGTTCGACACCGTTCCTGACGAACTGGTCGGCACACTGGTGCGGGCCTCGCAACGGGCGCAGACCGTGGAGATCCGGCACTGGGGCGGCGCGATGGGCCGTCCTGGGGCGGATGCCGGACCGGTGAGCCACCGTGGCACGAAGGTGTCGGTCATCGTGGACACGCCGGTCCCGGGGCTGGCCGAGGAGTTGCGGCCGCACGCGAACGGCGGGACGTTCCTCAACTTCCTGTCCGACCCGTCGCGGACGGCCGCGGCGTACGCGGCGGCGGATTACCGACGGCTGCGGGACGTCAAGCGGGACCACGACCCGGACGGCTTCTTCCAGGTCGGGCACATCGTCCGATGACGGCTCCCGAATGGGGGCGATGAGGGTGGGCGGTACGACGGCACAGCAGCGCAGGTACAGCACTCGGAGTGCCACGATCACGACGCTCATGACCTGGTAGGGTCTCGGTCATGGTCCACATGTTCGTCCGTTCTCGGACTGTCTGATACGGGGTGTCCCGCCGATCACTTGCTGATCGGCGGTTGAGGCGATTCCGCCATCAGCGTCGCGGCATAGATTCCCGCGCGCCGCGTTTCGCCCGACCTGAGCCGTCAACATCACCTACCTGCTGATTGGCGCCGCCACCGCCTCTGCGGTCGCCTGCGTGATCACCGGTAGGCATGTCCACCATCCTCTTCATCAGCGGCTCAACGCGCCGGTGCCGGCATCGCGCGTGTTCGCCGCGTCTCAATGTGATCGGACTGATCTACGTGTCAGCTGTCTCAAGCAACCTCTCCGGCTCTCGGCCCGCGTCCGGTGCCGCCCCCACGTTCGTGCTGGTCCACGGTTCCGGCTCCAGCTCGTTCATGTGGGCCCCCGTCCAGCGCGAACTCGCGTTGCTCGGCCACCGCAGCTTCGCCGTCGACCTGCCGGGGCACGGCCTCGACGCGCAGTACCCCGTCGCCTACCAGGCCCCGCAGGACCTCGCTGCCTGGGCGAACGAACCTTCGACGCTGGCCGGGGTCAGCCTGCGGGACAACGTCGGCATGGTCGTCGACATCGTCCGCCGCGTGGCCGAGCACGGGCCGGTGGTGCTGGTGGGTGCCAGCCTCGGAGGGACGACCATCAGCGGGGTCGGCAACACGGTGCCCGAGCTGGTTGATCGGCTCGTGTACATCTCCGCGTGGTCCTGTGTGGAACTGGCCAACCCCATCGAGTACATGCAGACGCCCGAGTTCGGCGCCAGCCTGCTCGCCCCTCTGGCCGCGTTGAACGTCGGAGACCCGGCTCACGTCGGTGCCGGCCGGGCCAACTACCGCACCTCCGACCCGGTCCTGCTCGCCGCCCTGAAGGAGGCGACCATGGCCGATGTCAGCGACGAACAGTTCCGGGCCTTCCTCAACATCCTGCAGCCGGACGAGTCCATTGCGGTGATGATGTCCGATGCCCGCGTCCACGCCGACACCTGGGGCACGATCGCCCGCACCTACATCCGTCTCACCGGCGACCGGTCGCTTCCCATCGCCATGCAGGACAGGCTGATCACCGAGGCGGACGCGCTGACTCCCGGCAATCCCTATGACGTGCACACCCTGGACACGACACATGCCGGGTTCCTGTTCAGAGCAGAGGAGGTAGCCGCCATCCTCGGCAAACTCCCTGTCTGACGACGACGCAGAAACCGCCTCGTGTCCACCTCAGCGCGGCCGGCGCTTGGACGCGAGGCGGCATCATGGCCCGAGCACCACTTCCCCACCGAACCGCGACTTCCCTGCCGGAGCACCTTGGCACGCGGTACCCGATGCGGGGCGTAGGCGGGTCTGGGTGGGGATGGCTTTGCGGGGTTATCCGGTGAGGCCGTGGCCGGTCGGTACGCCCGTGCGTACCTGGGCCTCGGCGATCCTGGCGAGCGTTGTGCGGGCTTCGGGGCGGCGGGTGGTGGGCTCGGGATGTACCGGGGCGAACAGCCGGACCTCGACGACCAGGTCGCGGGTGGCGGCCACGCGGCGCAGGGAGGCCAGCAGCGTGTCGCCGCCGACGAAGCAGGCCCGGGTAGAGGGGGTTGCGCCCTCTCGGTAGCGGAGTGTGGCCGGGCGTACGGGGGCGCCCGCGTCGACGGCCGCCTGGAACACCGCAGGGCGGAACTGGCCCATCGCCCGGCCGCACCACGTGGTGCCCTCGGGGAAGGCGACCACCGTGTCACCTGCTCTGAGTGCGGCGGCGACGGCGGCGACGGTGGCCGGGAGGGCGTACAGGCGCTCCCTGTCGATGAACAGCGCCCCCGAGGCGGCCGCCAGTGTGCGGATCAGCGGCCATTCGGTGATCTCACGTTTGGCGAGCGGACGTGATGGCATGGCGGCGGCGATGACCAGGGGGTCGAGCCAGGAGACATGATTCGCCACGACCAGCGCCCCGGCGGCCGGAGCCTGCGCGGAGGACGGCTCCTCAGCGGGCAGCGCGGGCGGTCTCTCGTTGGGAGGTGTGGTGGCCTCGGTGACGTGGATTCTGATGCCGAGTGTGCGTAGGAGTAGCCGTGCCCATGCCCTCGTCAGGTCCGCTCGCCTTCCTGTGGGGACGGCCCGGGAGGCCAGTGCCAGTGGTAGCCCGGCGAGCACTACGAGCAGTGCCGCGAAGAGCCGTACCGCGCGGTGGACGGGGCCGGTTTCCGCGGCGGCTGCTTGAACGCAGGAGGCGGGTGTGCAGGGGCCGGTGGGGCGCCAGGGGTTGGCGATGGCGTCCACAACGTCGATCGCCACGTCTCCGGAAGCCGCCGCGACGGTTGCGGAGCCCCCGGGAGGCGCGACGGAGGTCAGGATGCCGCTGCCCTTCGCGGCGCTTCCGGTCTGAACAGCCGCGTCAGGCAGGATAGGCGCGCCACTTTGGATAGCCGCGCCCGTCTGGACAGTCGTGACGGCCGCACCACTTCGAACAGCCGCGCCGGTCTGGACGACCGTGCCGGTCTGGACGACTGTGTCCGTCTGGAGGGTCGTGTTGGTCTTTGCTGCGTCGCTGGTTGGGGCGACGGTGCTCACAGGGGTTCTCCCAGGAAGTGCCGCAGGTAGCGGGTGTTGACGTTGTCCATCGACAGCAGCATGAAGAAGTCGGCCACGCCGAAGTCCTGGTCGTGCGCCGGCGCCCCGCACACCCACGCCCCCAGCCGCAGGTACCCCCGCAGCAGCGCGGGCGGCACGAAGCGGTCGGGCCGTACGGGGCCGGTGGCGTGCCACGGGGTGCGCGGCTCGACCCGGTACTCCTCGGGCCCCAGCGGCACCTGTTCGGCGACGGAGGCGGCCAGGGCGCCCTGGTCGTCGTCGAGGGGCACCGAGCAGCAGCCGGCCAGCCACCGGTGACCGCCTTCGATCATGTATCTGGCGATGCCGGCCCACAGCAGGGCGACGACGGCGCCGGCCCGGTGGTCGGGGTGCACGCAGGTGCGTCCGGCTTCGACGAGGTCCTTCCTGATGGGCGCGAGGTTGGTGAGGTCGAATTCGGCGTCGGAGTAGAGCCGCTCGGTACGTCCCGGCGGCAGGAGCCGGTAGGTGCCGACGACGTCGCGGCCGTCGCGCACGAGCAGGTGGTCGCAGTAGGCGTCGAACCGGTCCGCGTCCAGTCCGGAGACCGGGCTGTCGAGCCGCGCCCCCATCTCCTCGGCGAACACCTCGTAGCGCAGCCGCTGGGCGGCCTGCAGGTCGGCGGGGCTCATGGCCATGCCGACCGAGTACCGACCGGTGTCAAGAGAGATCGTCATGGGCACGTGTCCTTCCCTCGAGAACTCGAAAGCCGTCCCGCGCCTAATGTCGACACGCCGACATGACCAGCGCGTCTCACGACGGGGGCAGCGAGGCGTCCGCGTGGTGAACCTCCATGAGCCGGAGAAAATCCCTTTCCTCCCAGGCGAAGATCACAGTAAGCTTCCCGCGGTCAGAGATGAGGGATGGAAGGAGCGGACCGTGCGCCACAACACCACTGCCGTCGTCCCTCTGTCCCGCTTCGAGGTGATCCTGGTGTCTTCGTCGCCCCGGTGCCGGCTGCGCGGCCGCCACTGGACGACGCCCTGACGAGAACGCCAGGACCTTACTGACGAGAACGCCAGGCCCCGAGCCCGCCGACGGGTTCAGGGAAATCGCGCTGTCCTGTTCCGGAAAATTTTCCGAAAGGTCATGGGCCGTGCGTGCTCAAGTCTCCAACCCTCTGACCGTCATCCGTAACCTCGGCATCCTCGCCCACGTGGACGCCGGCAAGACCACCGTCACCGAGCGGATGCTGTACCTGGCCGGCGCGACGTACAAGCGCGGCGAGGTGCACGACGGCACCACCGTCACCGACTTCGACTCCCAGGAGCGCGACCGCGGCATCACCATCTTCGCCGCCGCGGTGAGCTGCGCCTGGGACGGACACCGGATCAACGTGATCGACACCCCCGGCCACGTCGACTTCTCCGACGAGGTCGAGCGGTCGCTGCGGGTGCTCGACGGCGCGATCGCGGTGTTCGACGCCGTGGCCGGCGTGGAGCCGCAGAGCGAGTCCGTCTGGCGGCGGGCGGACCGGCACGGGGTGCCGCGCATCGCGTTCGTCAACAAGCTGGACCGGGCCGGCGCCGACCTGGACGCGGCGGTCGAGTCGATCCGGCGGCGGCTGCACCGCTCGCCGCTGGTCGTCCAGCTCCCGATCGGCAGCGAGGACGCCTTCGCCGGCGTCGTGGACCTGCTGCGGATGCGGGCGCTGGTCTGGTCGGACGAGGTGCTGGAGGAGTGTCCGGTGCCGGAGGACCTGCTGGAGGAGGCGCGGCGGCGGCGCAGGCTCCTGGAGGAGGCGGTGGCGGAGCTGCATCCAAGGGCGCTGGAGGAGTTCTGCTCCCAGCCGTCGATCTCCGATGGCACGCTCGCGGGCGCGCTGCGCGACCTGACACGCTCCGGCGCGGGCCTGGTGGTGCTGTGCGGCTCCGCCTACCGCAACCGCGGGATCGAGCCGCTGCTGGACGCGGCCGTGGCGTACCTGCCGTCGCCGCTGGACGTGCCGGCGGTCCGCGGCACGCTGGACGGGGACGAGCAGGAACGCGCCGCCGACCCGGAGGCGCCGCTGGCGGCGCTGGTGTTCAAGGTGAGCGCGACCGCCACCGGACGGCAGACGTACCTGCGCCTCTATTCGGGCACGCTGAGAAAGGGGGACACGGTGCTGGACACCGGCACGGGCCGCGCCGAGCGGGTGAGCCGGATCCTGCGCGTGCAGGCCGACCGGCACACCGAGGTGGACCTGGCGCTGGCCGGCGACATCGTCGCGGTGATCGGCCCGAAGGACGCCCGCACCGGCACGACCCTGTGCGCGCCCGGCGCGCCCCTGCTGCTGGAACCGCCGGATGCGACCGATCCGGTGGTGTCCGTGGCGGTCGAGGCGCGCAGGAGCGCCGACTCCGACCGGCTGGCCGCCGCGCTGGCCCGGCTCGCCGAGGCGGATCCGTCGCTGACGGTCCGTACGGACGCCGAGACCGGCCAGACGATCCTGTCCGGCCTCGGCGAGCTGCACCTGGAGGTGGCGGCGGAGAAACTCCGGCGCGACCACGGGCTGGAGGTCGGCGTGGGCCGGCCGCAGGTGGCCCACCGGGAGAGGGTCGTCTCCGGGGTGTCGGGGCTGCTGTACCGGCACGTCAAGCAGGACGGCGGCAAGGGACAGTTCGCGCACGTGCTGCTCGACGTGGAGCCGCTCGACGGCGACGGCTTCGAGTTCCGCTCGACCGTGGTCGGCGGGCGAGTGCCGCGCGAGTACGTGAAGGCGGTCGAGGCCGGCTGCCGGGACGCCCTGTCCGGCGGTCCGCTCGGCGGCCACCCGGTGATGGGCCTGCGAGTCACGCTCACCGACGGGGCCACGCACTCCAAGGACTCCTCTGAGCTGGCCTTCCACACGGCGGCTCGGCTGGGGCTGCGCGAGGCGCTGCGGTCGTGCGCGATGGTGCTGCTCGAGCCGGTGGTCGAGGTCACGGTCACGGTGCCGGACGACGCGGCCGGCGGCGTCCTGGGCGACCTGGCGGCCAGGCACGGCCGCATTTCGGGCACGGCGGCGCGGGCCGGCACGGTGGTGATCACCGCGGTGGTGCCGCTGGCCGAGGTGTTCGGGTACGCGACCCGGCTGCGCAGCAGGACGCAGGGCCGCGGCACGTTCACCACCCGAGCCGCCGGGTACGCGCCGGTGCACCGGTGACCCCACGGCCCCGCCCGCACGCACGGGCGGGGCCGTCCCCAGGCGAGCGAGCCATCCCCGACGAGGCCGGCGGGACCATCCCCAAGGCGAGCGAGCCACCCTCAACGAGGCGGTCGGGGCCTTCCCCAGGCGGGCCCTTTCTTACGCGGTGAACGAGATCCACGCGTCGGGCGGGACGTCGGGCCGTCCCGGCACGGGCCTGCGCTCCTCGGTCCAGCGGTCACCGGCGATCTCGGTGGCGACGCGCCGCCAGAAGGCCACGGCACCCGTGTTGGCGTCCTGGAAGGCGATCTCCCAGGGCCCGGGGTGCCGGGCGATCACGTCCTGGACGGCGCGCAGGCCAAGCCCGGTCCTGCGCGCGCCGCGCACCACGAAGAAGCTGTTGAGCACGCGGGCCGGCCCCGCCAGGTTGCGCACGAACGCGAACCCGGCGGGACGGTCGCCGCTGGTGAACAGGTAGGGCGCCCAGTCGGCGTCCGTGAACGCCGAATGCAGGCGTTCGCTTATGAACGTGGCGTCGGCGTTCGGCAACAGGCTGCCGAATTCGGACATGTCATGGCGGAACATCAGCCACAGGCGCTCGATCGCGGGCCGGTCGGCCGCGCCCGCGGGGCGCACAGAGAAATCAGTCATAAACGCAGCTTCCCGGGGCGAGCCCCCGGGAAAGCGGAGATCACATTCTAGCACCCGCTCCCGTGACCGACGCCGACCAGTAAAGCGCCCTGGCCACCTGCGGGAACAGTCCCTTGGGGTGGTTGCGGAACATCGGCTCGGTGCCGAACAGCACCACGGCCGCGCCCCGCAGCAGCATGACGAAATCCTTCTGTTGACGTGCTCCCCGGTATGACTGAACGCCGGGGATTCTGGCCTGTGCCCTGTCTCACGCGGCACTTCCGAGGCTTCCTGTTTCGTCGGCCAGCGCCCGCGCGGACGCGGGTCTTACCTGGCCTCCACAGGCGTTTTGTCTCTCCGCCCGTCCGGCGGCGAGGATGTTGATCGCGGCGTTGACATCCCGATCATGGACGGCCCCGCACATGCAGGGCCACTCCCGCACATGCAGTGGCATCGCACCCTGCACCGTGCCGCAGGCCGAGCAGAGTTTGCTGGAGGGAAACCAGCGGCTGACCTTCACGACGGTCCTGCCATAAAGGTTGGCTTTGTACTCCAGCATACGGACGAACGCCGACCAGCCCGCATCATGGATGCTCTTGGCCAGCCGGGTGCGCGCCAATCCCTTGACCGCCAGATCCTCCACGTACACCGCTTGATTCTCGCGGATGAGCCGGGTGGACAACCGGTGATGGAACTCGCGGCGCGCGTCGGCGACCTTGGCATGCTCACGGGCGACCGCCAGCCGGGCCTTGGCCCGGTTACGACTGCCCTTCTCCTTCTTGGACAAGCTCCGTTGCAGACGCTTGAGCTTCTTCTCCGCACGGCGCAGGAACCGCGGAGAGGCGATCTTCGTGCCGTCCGACAGGACCGCGAAATGCCCCAACCCCAGATCGATCCCGGTCTCGGCGTCGGCGGCCGGGAGCGGCTCGCCCGGCACCTCGACCACGAACGACGCGAAATACCTCCCGGCCGAATCCTTGATGACAGTGACCGACGACGGCTCGGACGGCAGCGGGCGCGACCACCGCACCGCCACGTCACCGATCTTCGGCAGACGCAGCCTGCCGGTCGCGGTGACGCAGAAGCGCGCGTTGCGGGTGAAGCGGACCGCCTGCCGATGATCCTTACGAGACCGGAACCGGGGCAGCTCGACCTTCGGCCCCTTCCGCCTGCCCGTCAGGGAATCGAAGAAGTTACGGAACGCCGTCGTGCAGTCGGCCAGCGCCTGCTGGAGCACCGCCGCCGACACCTCTGCCAGCCACGCCCGCTCCGGTGTCTTCTTCGCATGCGTGATCACCCGGACCGACAGCTCCGTATCGGTGACGAACGGCAGCCCGTGCTCGTGGGCGTGGTTGCGCAGGGCGAGCGCGTCATTGAACACGACCCGCGCGCACCCGAACGCTTTGGCCAGCGCAATCCGCTGACCCAGCGTCGGGTCAAGACGGAAGGAGTGCCGCAATCGCACGCGAGCATTCTATGGTTGATCCATTACCAAGTGCAACCAATATGCAACCGAAAGTAATGGCGTTTCGATCCCAACCCTATTGCTCATTTGGTTGTCGTGACCAGGTTCCGGCGCCGGGGTCTTCGCCGACACACACGTGACCTACTTAAAGGAGATCCTCCGCGATGTCGCCGCGGACTTCGACGTTGAACCGCGAAAGCCGACTTGGCGCGGGCGGCAAGACCCAGGATCAGCGTGCCGTCAGAAGGCGGTGATCTCCCTCATGAACCGGTCGCGGCCTCGCTCGAGGCGGTCGAGGTGCACGTAGTGTGTGTTCCACGGTCTTGACCGATCTGGCGTGGACCAGGTGGGCGCGCAGGGTGGTGACGTCCTCGGGGCGGCTCCAGAAGTCGTTGCCGCCGCGCACGACCAGTGTCGGCGCGGTGATCAGGCTGGCGTCCCGTGGACAGGTAGAAGCCGTCCTCCATGGCTCCGGACGCACCGTGAACGAGGCGGCGGCGACCCGGCTGACCACGGTGTTGAGCAGGAAACGCATCGAGATCCTTCTCGGGGAACGGACATGAGGGCTCGATCCTGCCGCCGCCAGGGCAGGGAGATCCGCATTGTGCGCCTAATCCGATGCCATTGATATGCGCCGCGTATCAATGAGGGCATGTGAATTCCCAGGAAATACGGCGGAAACCAACCCTTGACAGACCTCGCAGAATGCCAATAACCTCCCCGTGATTTTATCGATTTAATTCGTGGAGGCCGAGACGATGAGACCCCCCGGCGGCATCCGCCGCGCCCTCACCACCGCCCTGGCCGCCCTCCTCGCCCTCCCGCTGACGGCGCTCCCCGCCGCCGCGGACGCGGGCGGCCGGATCCGGCTCGAACACCTCGACCGAGGGGCTGGTCGCGGCCACGACCGGCGACGGCGTGTTCCTGAGCTGGCGCCTGCTCGGCGACGAGGTGTCCGGGCACGGCGCGACCGGCATGACGGGCGCCGACTTCAAGGTCTACAAGGACGGCCGCGCCATCGCGACCGTCACCGACAGCACCAACTACCTCGACCGCGGCGCGACGGCGGGCTCGGAGTACCGCGTGGCGCCGATCGTCAAGGGCAAGGAGGGCCGCCGCAGCTCTGCCGCCACAGCTTGGCTTAAATCGTTTTATGATTTACCGCTGAAGAAGCCCTCCGACGGCGTCACCCCGGCCGGGGAGGCCTACACGTACACGGCCAACGACGTGAGCGTCGGCGACGTGGACGGCGACGGCCAGTACGAGTACGTCGTCAAATGGGACCCATCCAACTCCAAGGACGTCTCCCAGCGCGGCTACACCGGCAACACCTACCTCGACACCTACGAGCTCGACGGCACCCTGCGCTGGCGGCTCGACCTGGGCGTGAACATCCGCTCCGGCGCCCACTACACCCAGTTCCTGGTCTACGACTTCGACGGCGACGGCCGCTCGGAGCTGATGCTGAAGACCGCGCCCGGCACGAAGGCCATCCGGTACGGGCCGGACGGCCGGGTCGTCTCCGAGCGCTACGTCACCATGCCACGAGGGGACGTCAAGGCCGGATATTCGCACCGCGACGACTATCGCAAGAGCCCCGCCGACTATTTCGACCACCTCGTCGAGACTTTCGCGAAATGGCAGGAACACCCCGAGGTGGTCGCCGGGCGCTGGCCCAAGACCCTCGAGGAGGCCTTCGGCATCGAGCCGGCCCACCGGTACCCGCTCTCCCACGAGGACGCGGTCGAGCTGGCGACGTACTTCGTCGACGTCTACGCGCCGGGGCGCAGCGGCAACAACCGGCTGCGGGAGTTCGCCGGGTTCGTCATCACCGGCCCCGAGTACCTGTCGGTGTTCAACGGCGCCTCGGGCAAGGAGTTGCAGACGGTCGCGTACAAGCCGGGACGCGGCGACGACGGCCTGCTGTGGGGCGACTACGCGATGGCCAGGATCGAGCCGGGCAACCGGGTGGACCGGTTCCTGTCGTCGGTCGCCTACCTCGACGGCCGCCGCCCTTCGGCGATCTTCGCCCGCGGCTACTACACGCGCACCACGCTCGTGGCCTACGACTGGGACGGCCGGCGGCTGAAGGAGGTCTGGTACGTCGACAGCGGCCACGTGCCGATGTCCAACCCGTTCAACGGCGCGCCGCACGGCGTCCCGGGCAGCAACCCGAAATATGCCGACCTGACCACGCAGGGCTTCCACTCGATGAGCGTGGCCGACGTGGACGCCGACGGCCGCCAGGAGATCGTCTACGGCTCCGCGACCATCGACGACGACGGCGACGTGCTCTACTCCTCGTTCGCGACCGCCCCGCCGCAGAGCAACGTGCCCGGCCAGAACGTCCGGCTCGGCCACGGCGACGCCATGCACGTGGGCGACTTCGACCCCGGCCGTCCCGGCCTGGAGATCTGGACGGTGCACGAGGGCGGCCCGTACGCCCCGTACGGGTGGGCGCTGCGCGAGGCCGCCACCGGCGCGGTGATCCACGGCGGCTACAGCGGCGTCGACACCGGCCGCGGCATGGTCGGCGACATCGACCCGGCGATCCGCGGCGTGGAGTCGTGGTCGTCGATGCCGCCGAACCAGACGATCGAGGCCGGGCTCTGGTCGGCGCGCGGCGAGCACCTGGGCCGCTCCGCGCCCGGCACGAACATGAGCATCCGCTGGGCGGCCGACATGACGACCCAGCTCGTCAACGGCACCGCCACCACCGTCCTGCAGCCGCCGACGATCGACGACTGGAAGCGCGGCACGCTGCTGACCGCCGAGGGCACGCTGGCCAACAACTGGACCAAGGGCAACCCCGGGCTGGTCGCGGACGTGTTCGGCGACTGGCGCGAGGAACTGCTGGTCCGTACGGCCGACAGCGGCGCGCTGCGGATATACCTCAGCACCGAGGTGACCGGGCGCAAGCTCTACACCCTCATGCACGACCCGCAGTACCGGGTCGAGGTGGCCAGGCAGCAGACGGGCTACAACCAGCCGGCGTACCCGAGCTTCTCCTTCGGCTCGGACATCGACTGGTCCCGCGTCCCCCTGCCCCGCCTGCGGTGACACGGGCGGCGGGGCCCTTGCTGAAGAAGAGCCCCGCCCACGTGGTTACCTGGCCGGGCGGGCGAAACGGGCGGTCTCGTACGTGTCGATGGCGGCGCCGAGCTTGGCGAGCTTCTCGGTGTAGGAGACCGGCCAGACGCCCGGCTCGGCGGCCGGCCGGGCGGCGTCGACGTACTGGGTGCCGAGGTTGGTGAAGGCCGCGACGATGTAGCGGCGGCCGTTCTTGCCCGGCAGGGACTTGACGATGCCGGCGTCGGCGCCGGAGTTGTTGACCCAGCCGGTCTTGTGCGAGAACGTGACCTGCGCCCGCTGGTTGCAGGGCCGCACGTCCTGGCCGAAGGCGTTGCCCGCGACCGTCACCGTGCCGTCGGCGGCCACCCAGCGCGAGTCCACCCGCTGCGGGATGCCGGCGGCGGGGTAGCCGGCGGCGCATCGGTTCGCGGTCGAGAGCATGTCGTTGTAGCCCTGCTCGCCGAGCATCTTCTTGAACAGGGCTCGGGAGGTGGCGCTGAGCACGCCTCCCGAGGTGACCGGCTTGCCGTTCGGGGCGGTCCAGGCCGTGCCGGGCACGCCCTCGACCAGCGCGAGCAGCTTGGCGGTGTCCAGCGAGCTCATCGTGACCGGGTTGGACCAGCGTCCGCCGTTGTCCGGGTTGGTGTTCTTGAGCTGCATCGTCTCCAGGCCGAGGTCCTGGAAGGTCTGGTTGAGCCCGTCCACGGCCTTTCGGTCGTGCAGCAGCTTGACCAGGGCGCAGGTGGCGGGGTTGGAGGAGGAGGTGATCGAGGCGTCCATGTAGGCGCGGATCGTGTTGCTGCTCGCCGGGCCGCACAGCGAGCTGATGGCGGTGGGCTCATAGGCGTAGGTGTCGTCGAGCTTGATCTCGCCCTTGTCGACCAGGCGCAGCACGCCGAAGTTGACCATCAGCTTCAGGACCGAGGCCGGGTAGGGAAGCATGAAGTCGATCGGGGCGTTCTCCCGGCCCGGCACGATGTCGATGCTGCCCTGCCCCTTGCCCGTGTACCAGCCGGCGTCGTCCCACTGCCGGTAGCGCACCTTGTCGGTGCGGAAGTTCTGATCCACCGGGACGACGACGCCCTGCGGGTTCTGCGGGCTCATCAGCACCGTGCCGGAGGAGAGGAGCCGGCCGAGCCGGTCCAGCTCCAGCACCGTCACGTCGAGCTGCGGCTGCTGCACGATCGGCTTGGCGTCCTCGGCCTTGGCCAGCAGCTTGGCGTAGTCGGCGGTCGTCCTGGCCTCCTTGTCCACCACGCCGGCGAGCGTGCGGGCCTGGGCGCTGCCCGGGGGCGCCAGGTCCAGGACCTCCTCGAAGCGCAGCCCCGCCATGGTCTTCTGGAGGAAGGCGCCCACCCCGGTTTCGGCCGTCTTCTCCTGGGCCTGGGCCGGCCAGGCCACGACGCCTAAGAGCAGGCAGGCGGTGGCCAGCGCGGCCGCAGCGCGGCGACGGGTTCTGGCTCGGACGTCCATACGCGATTCCCATCCGTAGATATTTTGGGATTTGTGCATGTGGACCTTAGCCAGGTTTTGGATCATGTGTGATGAAATTTCGTCATTTTCTGCCATTGCGCGGTGCGCTTACCGATCGCGGAGGCCCGCGTACGCCTCGGCGAGTCCTCGCCGGTTGCCGTCCGCGTCGGCGACGCCTCTGAGCTGGCCGCGCTCGATGCGGTCGGCGAAGTAGATCGCGGTGGCCGTCCAGCGCAACCTGATGATCGTCCCCAGGTGGGCCAGTTCCGCCTCGACGTCCGGGTCGGCGTCCCGGTAGCCGTCCAGGACATGGCCGAACACGTGAGGCGTGTCCCGGGTGAGGACGGCCACGCACGCCAGGTCGTACAGGACGGGCCCCTGCAGGACGGCGCCCCAGTCGACGAGGCCGTCCAGCGCGGGTGAGTGGTCGTTCAGCCGGAACCCGTCGAGCCCGGGGTCACCGTTGACCACGCCCACGCGCAACAGCGGCGCGACCTCGCGGGCGGCCTCCAGCGCCTCGACGGCGGCCTGCCGGACATGCGCCGGCATGGGGATGTCCCGAAGGCAGGCGGTAGCCCACGGCCATGGCCACTTGTGCTGCTCGCCCACGTCTTCCGCGTCGTTCCCGAGGACGCGGTGAGCGCGGGCCAGGATGGCGCCCAGGCGACGCAGGTCCCGTGCAGAGCCGGTGTCCGGCGGCCGGCCGGGGACATACTCGAGCAGCGCCAGGCTCCCCTCGGGCAGGTCGGCGGCCAACCGGCCGTCGGGCAGCGCGACCGGAGCGCCGCTGGGCAGGCCGAGGGCGTGCACGCGGGCGGCCACCCGCAGGCCGTTGAGGAAGGCGTCGGAGGGGTCGGCGAGCTTGGCGACGTACCGGGCGCCGGTGCGGCAGCGGACCAGCCACGTCATGGAGTTCCAGCCGCCGGGCAGCGGCTCGGCCCCGTCCACGGGGAGGTTCCAGGGGGTGAGCGCGGCCAGGAGATGATCGGGGCGCATGGGCGTCAGCCTACGCGGCGGCTGGTCAGAGGAGGCCGGCGTCGCGGACGCGCATGGCGACGTGGACCCGGTTGTCGGTGCCGAGTTTGGCGAAGATGCGGGTGATGTTGGCCTTCACGGTCGCCACGCTCACCGAGAGGGCGGCGGCGATCTCGGCGTTGGACAGGCCCCTGGCCAGCTCGATCGCCACCTCGCGCTCGCGTTCGGTGAGCCGGGCCAGCTCGCGCAGCGCCTGCGGTTCGTACCCGCCGGTGGCCGCCGCGATCACCTGGCGGGCGACGCTGGGCGACAGGACCGGCTCGCCCCTGGCCACGGTGCGGACGGCCTCGATCATCTTGGGCGGCGGCGTGTCCTTCAGCAGGAAGCCGTGCGCGCCCAGCCGCAGGGCGCGCAGCACCATGTCGTCGGCGTCGAACGTGGTCAGGACCAGGATGCGCGGCGGCGACGGCCGGGCCAGCAGCAGTTCGGTGGTGGTCAGGCCGTCCTGGACGGGCATCCGGATGTCCATCAGGACGACGTCGGGCCGCAGGTCGCGGACCACGGCCATGGCCTGCTTGCCGTCGGCTGCCTCGCCGGCCAGGTCGAGGTCGGCCTCGCCGCCGAGGATGAGGCGCAGCCCGGTGCGCACCATCGGGTCGTCGTCCACGATCACCACTCGGATCATGCGCTCAAGCCTCCCACGGCAGCCGGGCCTGAAGGACGAAGCGTCCGTCCTGGAGGGCGTGGCTGATGGTGCCGCCCGCCATCCGGGTGCGTTCGGCCAGCCCGACCAGCCCGAGCCGCCCGCCGGGGCCCGAGACGAGCCCGTACGGGGCCGGGTTGCTCACCCTGATCCACAGTCCCTGGCCGGGGCATCCGCGCAGCTCGGCGCGTACCCGGCTGCCGGGCGCGTGCTTGCGCGCGTTGGTCAGCGCCTCCTGCACGATCCGGTACGCGTTGCGCCCCGTCTGCGTCGGCAGCCGCTCGCGCCCGTCGATGCTGTCGTCCACCTCGACGTTCTGTCCGGCCGCCCGTACCTCGTCGAACAGGGCGTCGAGGTCGGCGAGGCTCGGCTGCGGGCCCTCCACGACGCCGTCACTGCGCAGCGAGCCGAGCACGGTGCGCAGCTCGTTCAGCGACTGGTGCGAGTTCTCCTGGATGGCCTGCGCGGCCTCGCGGGTCTGCTCGGGGGTGAGGTCCGCGCGGTGGGACAGGCCGCCCGCGAGCATGGAAAGCAGCGACAGGCGGTGGGCGAGCACGTCGTGCATCTCCTGGGCGATCTTGACCCGCTCCGAGAGCCTGGTCTGTTCGATCCGGTGGAGCTGCGCGGCCAGCTCGGCCTGCTGGCGCAGGGCGGCCATGTCGGTCCGCTCGCCCAGGTAGAACCCGAGCACGGTGATCGAGCCGATGATGGCCAGGCCGGTGATGAGGGTGACGGAAGTGACGGAGTAGATCCGCTGCGGGTCGTCTTCCCCGGCCCAGAACATCTGAGCCGTCGGACACAGCCAGGTCAGCAGTGCGACCGGGACGATCTGCCCCCAGCGGCGGTGCCTGGACAGCGACGCGTACGCGACATAGGCCGGGCCGCCGGCCATGGGCGAGTAGAGGGTCAGCAGGGCCGTCGCCACGGCGATCTGCCACGGCCATCGCCGCCGCCAGAGCAGCAGCACCATCCCGGCCGCCCACATGACCGTGAACAGGAGGAGAAGAAGGGCCAGGTCGCGGTCCCAGGAGATCTCGCCATGGAGGACCGACACGATCGGGTCCCCCGAGTTCATGGACGACAGGTACGACATCCCGCCGAAGAACAGCAGCGGCACCACGGCGCACAGGTTGCGCAGCGCGGCGATCACCTTGGCCTCGTTCACGTGGCTCAGCCTAGAGACAGGCGTGACCCGGGACTTACCGACCCGGGCCCAGAGCGGGTAGCCCCAGGTCCACAATGCGGGCCCGAGGGTCTGGACCGGGGTCCGCCCGATGTGGACCCGGCTCCGATGAGCGGCACCCCCCAGGTCCGCTGAACTTGGGGCCGTGATCGAATTTGACCGCGTCAGCAAGACGTACAAACAGGTGCGGGCCCTCGACGAGGTGTCCTTCACCGTTCGGGAGGGCAGCGTCACCGGGTTCCTCGGCCCCAACGGGGCGGGAAAGTCGACGGCGCTGCGGGTCCTGGCCGGGCTCTCGCGGGCCACGTCGGGGGCGGCGACGGTGTTCGGGCGGCCGTACGTGGAGCTGGAGTGCCCGGGTCTGCAGGTCGGCACGCTGCTGGACGCCGGAGCCCAGCATCCCGGGCGCACCGGGCGGGAGGTTCTGACCCTGGGCGCGATGCTGCTCGGCCTGCCGCGTTCGCGGGCCGAGGAGACTCTGGAGCTGGTCGGGCTGACCGGCAGGGAGAGCGGGCGGGCCGTCGGCGGCTACTCGCTGGGCATGCGGCAGCGGCTGGGCATCGGGCACGCGCTGCTCGGGCGGCCCAAGGCGCTCATCCTGGACGAGCCGGCCAACGGCCTCGACCCGCAGGGCATCCAGTGGATGCGCACGCTGCTGCGTTCGCTGGCCGACTCCGGGTGCGCGGTGCTGCTCAGCTCGCACCTGCTGCACGAGGTGGAGCAGATCGCCGACCACGTGGTGATGATCGGGCGCGGGCGCGTGCTGGCTCAGGGCACGGTCGCCGAACTCGGCGGGGGCCGCGGCCTCGAACAGACCTTCCTCGACCTGACCGCGACCGCCGACAGGAGCGCCCGATGAGCACCGCCGTCCCCCGGCAGGAGCCCGCGGTGAGCGCCGCCGTCCGCCCGATCCCGTTCCACCGGCTGCTGCGGGTCGAGACGCGCAAGCTCGTCGACACCCGCAGCGGCAAGGTCCTCACGGCGATCCTGATCGTCTTGTCCCTGGCGGCCGTCGTCGTCCGGGGCGTCGTCGACGGCCCCCGGCTCTCCCTGCTGTCCGGCACCGCGGGGATCGTGTTCGGAATCTTGCTCCCCGTGCTCGCCATCCTGACGATGACCGGCGAGTGGAGCCACCGCACCGCGCTGACCACGTTCGCGCTCGAACCCCGCCGCGTGCGGGTGCTGGCGGCCAAGTGCGTGCCCCCGCTGGTCGCGACCGTGGCGGCCTGCGTGCTCGCGCTGCTGGTGGCCGCGCCCGTGACCGCCGCCGTCGCGGCCGTCCAGGGGGTGCCGCCGGTCTGGACGGTCGAGCTCCTGCCCGAGCTCGGCAGTATCGCCGCGATGGTGCTGACGACCGCCATGGGGCTGGCCCTGGGCTTGCTGCTGCTGAACGCGCCGGCCGCGATCGTGATCTACCTGAGCAGCACGATGGTGTGGAGCTACGTCAAAGTCCTGCTCGGCTCGACCGGCCAGACCCTGGCCCAGTGGCTTGACCTGGGCGCCGCCTGCGGCCCCCTCATCGCCGGTGACATGACCGGCCTGGACGTCGCCCGGCTGGCGACCGCGACCCTGGTCTGGGTCGTCATCCCCCTGGTTGTGGGCGCTCTGCGGGTATCTCAAAAGGATATCGGGTGACGCTTTACCCAGAGGGGTAGATCTTTACCCCTTTCATGGGTTTATGTTTGTGTTTGTCCGATTTGACCGGTAGCGTGATGCGTGTTCGAGGCGATACCCCAGCCCCACGAGGGCGATTTTCTCGGACAAATCCCGATTTTTCGGAATCTCCAGCGCTCCACGTAGCGACCGTACGGCACGCTGCCCGGCTACGTCCGCCAAGCGAGCGCCAAGGCCCTCGTTGTCTAACAAAGGACCTGAGACCACTATGTCTGCTCGTTTGCGTTCTGTTGCCATGCTCGCCGCCTCGGTGCTGAGCGCCGTGACCATCGGCGCGGGCGCGACCCAGGCCCACGCGCAGCAGGGATCCACCACCGCGACGGCCCAGCACGCCATGCTGATGGGCTCGACCACGGCGTCCTACTTCTGGGACGACTCCTCCGGCCGCGCCGGAGACACCGGCCTGCCCGCCGCGGGCAAGCCGATGCAGAAGGGCCTGGTGGCCAGCCCGAGCTGGCCCCTCATGACCGAGGGGTACGTGATCTACCAGGGCAAGAAGCTGCCGTTCTTCGTCGGTGACCGCGGCCCCGGCGACCCCTCCAGCCGCGGGGTCATGCTGGACCTGGACGCCAAGACGTTCGCCGAGCTGACCGGCGGCTCCTTCAATGCCCACACGCTGGGCGTCGACGGCGTCGGCGGCAACGGGCACATCAAGGTCGACTATGTCGTCACCAAGTGGGGCGACGGGGTCGGCAAGAAAAGCCACCCTGTCGCCTTCTCCAGCGGCGCCTGGGCCCAGAAGGACGCCGGCCCGGCCGTCGTGCCGGTGTCGGTCAAGAACGACTGACCTGCCTCCACCCCTGCGAAAAGGGCGCTCCCACCCCGGGAGCGCCCTTTTCGTGTGCGCTCTTGTATCGTTACATGAAGATCGACGAAAAGGATGGCCATGATCCCCCGTCCGCTCTACCGCGACCCGGTCTTCGACGGCGCGACCGACCCGACCATCATCTGGAACCGGTCAGAACGGTCCTGGTGGCTCGTCTACACCAGCCGCCGGGCCACCGCCCCGGCCAGGGAGGACGTGAGCTGGGTCCACGGCACGGACCTCGGGGTGGCCTCCTCGGCCGACGGCGGCCTGACGTGGCTGTACCGGGGCACGATCGACGGGCTCGACCTCGAATGGGGCCGCCACACGTACTGGGCGCCGGAGATCGTCGACGACGGGGAGACCTACCACATGTACGTCAGCGTCATCCGCGGCGTTCCCGACTCCTGGCACCCCCACGAGCGCCACATCCGCCACTACACCAGCCCCGACCTGATCCGCTGGACGTTCCGCGCCACGCTGGAGCTGTCCTCCGCGTACGTGATCGACGCCTGCGTGGCCGCGCTGCCCGGCGGCGGCTACCGGCTGTGGTACAAGGACGAGGCCGCCGGGTCGCACACCTGGGCGGCCGACAGCGACGACCTGCACCGCTGGCGGGTCAGGGGCCCGGCGGTGACGATCTCGGCGCACGAGGGGCCGAACGTGTTCACGCTCGGCGGACGCCACTGGATGATCGTGGACGAGTGGCACGGCCAGCGCGTGCTGAGCTCGTCCGACCTGGACGCCTGGCAGCCGCACGGCCTCATCCTCGACCGGCCGGGCGGGCGCCCGGACGACGCCGGATTCGGGCACCACGCGGACGTCGTGGTGACGGGCGAGGAGGCGACGATCTTCTACTTCACCCACCCCGACGGCGGGCGGCGCTCGTCGATGCAGGCCGCCCGGCTGCGGGTGCGGGACGGCGAGCTGACCTGCGACCGCGACGAAGAGCTCAGCGGCCCGCTCCTGCCCGTCGGAGGTCCTGGCTGCTCCCCCTGACGATCAGCGAGGTCGCCAGCTCTATCCGCGTGCCCGCGCCGCCCCGCGGATGGGTCAGCTCCTCCGAGATCAGCCGCACCGCCTCGTTCGCCATGTCGTCGAGGGGCTGGCGGACGGTGGTGAGCGGCGGCGACATCATCTCGCACAGGGGCGAGTCGTCGAACCCGACCACCGACAGCTCGACCGGCACCCGGATGCCACGCTCGGCCGCCGCCTGGTAGACGCCGGCGGCCTGCAGGTCGGACCCGGCGAAGATCGCGGTGGGCGGGTCGGCGCGCTCGATCAGGGCGGCGCCGCACGCCTTGCCGCCGGCGACGAGGAAGTCGCCGTAGCGGGTGAGTTCAGGGTCGGGGTCGATGCCGAACGTGCGGTGCGCGGCCAGGTAGCCCTCGTAGCGGTCGAGCGTGCACTGCAGGTCGAGCGGCCCGCCGATGAAGCCGATGCGGGTGTGGCCGAGCTCCAGCAGGTGGGTGGTCGCCATGACGCCGCCCGACCAGTTCGTGGCCCCGACGGTGGAAAGGCGCGGATCGCGCTGGCCGACCGGGTCGAGCAGCACCAGGGGGACGCGCAGCAGCTCCTCGATGGCCGCGGTCTCCTCCTGGTCGGCGCGCGAGAGCACCAGCACGATGCCGTCGGTGCCGCGTTTGCGCACGATCCCGATCCAGCGCCGCAGGTCGAAGTCGGGCCGCGCGGAGGAGGTCACGACCAGCGAGAACCCCCATCGCGCCGCCGCCTGCTCCGCTCCCCTGATGAGCACCTGGGCCCACGGGGAGCCGACGCCGTCGATGAGCAGGTCGACCAGGCCGGTCCTGGGCGCGCTCGGCGGGCGCGGGGACTCATACCCGAAGGCTCTGACCGCTTCGAGGACCTTGTCCCTGGTGGCGGCGGAGACGTGTTTCTTGCCGCTCAGGACCTTGGAAACCGTCGGCACCGAGACTCCGGCGGCCGCCGCTACGTCGGCCAGCGTGGCTCGAGGCACAGGACCTCCCGTTGCCGTGGTGCGGCCGTCCGGCCGGCACTTTTCGGAAAATAGCGCGCCCCCACAGGGCCTCGGCTGACCTGGCAGAACCGGTGATTCACCGAGGGCTGTTGACAGCGATATGGGCCGGAGCCTAGCGTAACGCAACGGCAATGTCACGGTAATCTTTCGGAAAGTCGACCAGAAATTTTCCGATTGACCCAACGGCCTGTTAGCGCTATCAGAACGAGGGTGTATGCCTGCACGTGTGGAGGGCCGGGTCGATGACCTGCTGGCGGACATGTCGCTCGATGAGAAGCTCGCCCAGCTCGTCGGCGTGTGGCTGAACGTCAACCGTGACGAGGGCGTCGTCGCGCCGCTGCAGGACTCGATGCAGGGCAAGGACGTCGAGTTCGAGGCGTTCGCCGGCCAGGGTCTGGGCCACATCACCCGCCATTTCGGCACCCGTCCCGTCGATCCCGAGTGGGCCGGCACGGTGCTGGCCGAACGGCAGCGGTGGCTGCGCCGCAACACCCGGCTCGGCATCCCCGCCATCGCGCACGAGGAGTGCCTGACCGGGCTGGCGGCCTGGCGGGCCACGACCTATCCCGCGCCGCCGGCGTGGGGCGCCTCGTTCGATCCCGATCTGGTGGCCGAGATGGGCCGCCGCATCGGGGCGGGCATGCTCGCGCTCGGCGTGCACCAGGGCCTGGCCCCCGTGCTCGACGTGATCCGCGACCAGCGGTGGGGGCGGGTCGAGGAGTGCGTCTCGGAGGACCCGTACGAGGTCGCCACGATCGGCGCCGCCTACGTGCGCGGCCTGCAGTCCACCGGCGCCATCGCCACGCTGAAGCACTTCGTCGGCTACTCCGGCTCCCGCGCCGGCCGCAACCTCGCCCCCGTGCACGCCGGCGCCCGCGAGGTGGCCGACACGCTGCTGTTCCCCTTCGAGGTCGCCGTCCGCGACGCGAAGGCCGGCTCGGTGATGAACTCCTACGCCGAGATCGACGGCGTCCCGATCGCCGCCGACGCCCACTACCTCACCCGGATCCTGCGCGATGAGTGGGGCTTCGAGGGCACGGTCGTGGCCGACTACTTCGCCGTCGCCTTCCTGCACACGCTGCACGCCGTGGCCGCCGACGCCGAGGACGCGGCCGTGCAGGCGCTGACGGCGGGCATCGACATCGAGCTGCCCACCGGGGTGGCCTACCTGGAGCCGCTGAAGCGGGCGGTCTCGTCCGGCCGGATCGAGGAGGCCCTCGTCGATCGGGCGCTGCGCCGCGTGCTGCTGCAGAAGGAGCGGCTCGGCCTGCTCGACGACGACTACGAGCCGGTCCCGCCCGGCCCGGTCGACCTCGACGACCCCGAATCGCGCGCGCTGGCGCGGCGGCTGGCGGAGGAGTCGGTCGTGCTGCTGGTCAACGACGGCGTGCTGCCCCTGGGCCAGGCCGAGGGCCGGCGCGTGGCGGTGCTCGGCCCGAACGCCGACAGCGTCGCGGCCCTGTTCGGCTGCTACTCCTTCGTCCAGCACGTGCTGCCGCACTTCCCCGAGGTCGAACCCGGCATCGCCGCGCCCACGCTGCTCGACGCGCTGCGCGAGGAGCTGCCGGAGGCCGTGATCGGCGTCGAGCGGGGCACGGGCGTGGACGACGGCGACCGCGACGGCATCGCCGCCGCAGCCCGGCTGGCGGCCGGGTCGGACGTGGCGATCCTGGTGCTCGGCGACCGCTCGGGGCTGTTCGGCCGCGGCACCTCGGGCGAGGGCTGCGACGTGGAGAGCCTCGACCTGCCGGGCGCGCAGCGGGAGCTGGCCGAGGCGGTCCTGGCCACCGGCACGCCGACCGTGGCGGTGCTGATGACGGGCCGCGCGTACGCGGTGCCGTCCCTCATCGCGAACGCCGCCGCCGTCGTCCAGGCGTACTTCCCCGGCGAGGAGGGCGCGGGCGCGATCGCGCGCGTGCTCAGCGGCGCCGTGAACCCCTCGGGCCGGCTGCCGATGAGCATGCCGCGCGCGAGCGGCGGCCAGCCGTACAGCTATCTGCATCCCAAGCTGGGCGCGGCCGGGTCGGTCAGCAACATCGACCCGGCGCCGGTGCTGAGCTTCGGCCACGGGCTGAGCTACACGGACTTCGCCTACGCGGAGGTGAACGTGGCCGAGCGGGCCACGACGTCGGGCTCGATCCGCTGCTCGGCCGTCGTCCGCAACACCGGGGACCGGGCGGGCGCGGAGGTGGTCCAGGTGTACCTCAGCGACCGTCTCGCCTCGGTCACCAGGCCGCTGGCCCAGCTCGCCGGGTACGCCCGCGTCGAGCTGGCGCCCGGCCAGAGCGCGCGGGTCGGCTTCGACGTGCCGGTGCGGCTGCTGGCCTTCACCGGCAGGGACGGGCGGCGCGTCGTGGAGCCCGGCGCGGTGGGCGTGTCCTTCCGCCGCTCGGTCGCGGACGTGGTGGCCGAGCGCGAGGTGCTGCTGACCGGGCCCGTGTACGAGATCACCGGCGACGAGCGGCGCCTGACCACCGTGTCGATCGACGCACACACCATGGAACCAGGAGCTTGACATGACGCGCATGGACGCATTCAGGAATCGGGTGGGCGGCCTCGCCTACGGCGGCGACTACAACCCCGAACAGTGGGATCCGAGCGTGTGGCGGGAGGACGTCCGGCTGATGCGCGAGGCCGGCGTCAACACCGTCTCGCTCGGCGTGTTCGCGTGGGCCTCCCTTGAGCCGGAGCCCGGCAAGTTCGAGTTCGGCTGGCTGGACGAGGTCATGGACCTCCTCCACGACAACGGCATCCACGTGAACCTGGCGACCCCGACGGCGGCGCCGCCGGTGTGGCTGACGCACCTGCACCCCGAGGTGTTCCCGATCATGGCCGACGGGCAGCCGTTCGGTTTCGGCAACCGCCTGCACTACGACCCGTCCTCGCCGATCTACCGCGACTACGCGGCCAAGATCACGACCAAGCTGGCCGAACGCTACTCCTTCCACCCCGCCCTGGCGATGTGGCACATCAGCAACGAGTACGGCCCCACGGCCCACAACGAGGCCTCCTCGGTCAACTTCCGCCGCTGGCTGCGCCGCAAGTACGGCGACCTCGACACCCTCAACGAGGCGTGGACGACCCGGTTCTGGGGCCAGATCTACACCGACTGGGACCAGATCGAGGTGCCGAACATCCCGCGCACCTGGATGAACCCCTCGCGCCGGCTCGACTTCAAGCGCTTCACCTCCGACGCGCTGCTGGAGTGCTACATCGCCGAGCGGGACATCGTGCGCTCCTTCCGCGACGACATCCCGGTCATGACGAACTTCATGCGGTTCTACCGCAACGCCGACTACTGGAAGTGGGCGCCGGAGGAGGATGCGGTCGCGCTCGACATCTACCCGAACCCGGCCGACGCCGACTCGCACGTGTCGGCGGCCTTCAACTACGACCTGTTCCGCTCACTCAAGGGCGGCCGGCCTTGGATGCTCATGGAGCAGGCAGCCAGCGCGGTCAGCCAGTGGAAGCTCAACATCGTCAAGGAGCCGGGCCGGATGCGGCTCGGGTCGCTGCAGGCGCTGTCGCGGGCCGCCGACTCGGTGATGTTCTTCCAGTGGCGGGCCAGCAGGGGCGGCCAGGAGCGCTTCCACTCGGCGATGCTGCCGCACTCGGGCCCTGACTCGCGCACGTTCCGGGAGATCATCGACCTCGGCCGGGAGATGAAGCTGCTCGCTCCGGTCGCCGGGACGACCTCGCGCTCCGAGATCGCCGTCCTGTTCGACTGGGACGGCTGGTGGGGGCTGGAGGAGACGTTCGGGATCCCGCGCAGCGACTTCAGCTACACCGACACGGTGATGCGGCACTACACGCCGCTGTGGGAGCGGCACTACCCCGTGGACGTGGTGCCGGCCGGCTCCTCACTCGACGGGTACAAGGTGCTGGTGGTGCCGAACGCGTACCTGATCGACGACGCGGGCGCCGAGCGGATCATCGAGTTCGCCCGCGACGGCGGCACGGTGATCATGTCGTTCTTCTCCGGCGTGGTCGACGACCGCAACCGCGTGCGGCCGGACGGCTACCCTGGGGCGTTCCGCCGGCTCATCGGCGCCAAGATCGACGAGTACTGGCCGGCGCGGCCCCATGAGGTCTTCGCCGTGGAGTTCGCCGACGGGCGGCGGGCGACCTCGACCTGGTGGCGCGACGACCTCCACCTGGAGACGGGGACGGCGCTGGCGACGTACGCCGACGGGCTGCTCGAAGGGCGGGCCGCCGTGGTCGAGAACCGGTTCGGCGCCGGACGGGTCGTCTACCTGGCGACCTTGCTGGAGCAGTCCGCGTTCGACTCGGTGGTGCTCGACGCCGTGGCCGCCGCCGGAGTGCGACCGCTCCTTCAGGACGTTCCCTCCCACGTGGAGTGCTCGGTGCGGGGGGACGCGGCGCATGAGTACCTGTTCCTGCTCAACCACAGCGGCGAGCTGAACGCGTCCGTCCCCCTCGAAGCGGAGGGAACCGACCTGCTCACGGGCACGACGGTGTCGGGAACGGTAGAATTGGCACCACTGGGCGCAGCGGTGATCCAACGCCCCCGCGCATAGCAACTTCCCCACCGGCCCCGCGCGTTGCAGCTTTCCGCCGGCCTCGCGCATCGCGGACCTTCCGCTGGCCCGTGCGTACGGCGCGGGTCAGCGGCGGCGCCAGATGCCTGGGGTGGTCGCCAGGGCGGCCAGCACGTACGCGATCACGCTGCCGAACACGACGGCTTGCGGACCTTCGGTGGTCAGCCCGAGTGGGATCAGGAAGACGGGCACGGTGAGGGCGACGGGCCAGGCCGGCCGCACGCCCATGATCCGCAGCAGCGGCCAGGCGAGCCCGATCTCCACCCAGGGCCACGCCGTCCACATCTCGACGAGCCCACCAAAGCAGCCGAAATGCCCGCATTTCTGGGGGTCAGTCGCGGCAAGCGCGATCACCAGCGTCCCCGCGAGGTGCACGAGGGGGGCGAGTGCCCCGGCGAGCCCCGCCATGCCCAGCCGACCGGCAAGCCCGTTGTACGAGGCGACATTGGTCGAATCCACGCCGTCAGCATGCACTCCCGCTGTATCGCCCGCACACACACGTCGATCACAATTCGCCCGCGAACGCGGAGATCACGGGATTCACCCGCGAACGTAGGGATTACGGCTGCTCGCATTCGCGGCGATCACGATTCGCCCGCGTACGCGACCGCGACGTCGATCGCGGGCCGGTGGGCCGCGAGCTGATCGGCGGTCCAGCCCGCGGCGCCCTGGGCCACGTCGTGGGTGACGATGCGGTAGATGAGGGCGCGTACCAGCATCTGCCCCCATTCGGGCAGGTGCGACCAGCGGGCGGCCAGCGCGGGGGCGGCTCCGTACCAGCACAGGGCATCGGCGACCGCGACCGCCGCCGCCCAGGACGGCGGCCGCCAGTAGACCGGCCAGTCGATGACCGCCGGGGGCAGACCATCGGCGAACAGCACGTTCCCCGGCAGATCACCATGAACCGCCTGACACGGGAGATCGACCGGCCGGCGGGCTCGTACCAGAGGCTCCAGCAACTCCAGCGCCGCCGGGCTGCCCTGGAACGGCGCCTCCTGCCAGGCCACGCGGTCGCCGTGCGACCAGGGGTTGTCGCGCCGGTCCAGGAACGCGGGGCGCGCCAAGTGCGCGATCGCCTCGTGGAAGGCGGCGCCGGCCCGGAGCACGTCGTCCTGACGGCGGACGTCCGGCTCGCCGGCCACGAGCCGGCTGGCCTCCCAGCCCCGCACCGACCACGTCCCGTCAGGCGCCCGAACGGGCCGGGCCAGCCGGAAATCCGGCGATTCCGGCACCGCGGCGAGCACCTTAGAACGCCACCGGCTCTCCGGCGCGAAATCCACGGGCTTGAGCGCCAAGGAGCCCGCCCGCCAGGCCCCACCGAGCCATACGGGCCGCACACCACCAACCCCGAAACCCTCCAGGACCTCCACAGGAGGGGTCACGTCGAAAACCCAAGCCAGGAATCCGCCTCGGACGGAATCATGCGGCCTCCTTCGTCGGACTCATGATTCCTTGCTATTGATGCCCTCGACAAACTCGCACCATCTTTTTTCGCAGGCACCACAACGGTGTTGTAACGGCACGCCAGGACCCTCCCCCAGGCGGTGTGTTTCTGGCGCGCTCCCGCCGTACCCCTGCGCTCCGTCCCGCGCGGAAGGCGTTTCGACCGAAACGTTTCCTGGACACCTGTTCGAGGAGGGGACAAGGCCATGACGATCGCCGGCGGTGGCCGGGCTTCCGTACGTGCCGGGGCGATCGCCGCCGCAGGCCTCCTTCGTCGGCTCACGGCATCGAGCCCCCGATGGGGAGATGCCATCGGGGGCGTGCGGAGGTGAGCGGCGAGTCCGTTGCCAGAGCTGGTGGCGTTGGTGAAACCTGCCAAGTGATGTCGAGGCGGGTGGCCGGTGGGGGCCAGGATCACCTTGGAAGCCTTGAAGTCCTTGTGGCGGCAGGAGGCTCACGGATCGACGTGGATGTCGGGGTCGAGCGTCGGCTTGTAGTGTTCGGCGAAGATCTTCGCGACGAGCTCGCCCCGGCTGGAGACCTCGACCTTCTCGAATATCTGCTTCAGGTAGTCACGGATGGTGTGAGTGGAAAGCCGCAGCATCGCTGCGATGTCGGTCGTGGGCAGGCCGTTGGCGACCAACCGGACGATCTGCTGTTCCCGTCGGCTGAGCTGGTATGCCTTCACGATGAGGGCGGCCACTTCGGTGGCCGTGGCCGGTTCGATCACCAGGGCTGTCCTGCCGCTCCCGGCGTTCGTTTCTCGCAGGGCGAAGCCGTGGATCACCACCCAGTAGCCACGGATCAGCAGCCGTGCACGGGCGTTGCCTCTGTCGCGTCCGGCGGCGATGGCGCGTGCTTTGTTGGCCACCGAGCGCAGCTCGGAGGGTAGGGGGATGATGTCGGGGTTGTCGTAGCGCAACGGCGTGAACTCTCGCAGCCATGCCTCTGCAGGCTCGTTGAGCGTTTCAAGCTCTCCCGTCTGGTCGAATATGAGCAATCCGGGGGCGTCGGGCATATTCATGGCGAGGCCGGGCCGCAAAAGCGCTGAGCGCCGGAAGGTATGACCGATCGCGTCGGCGAGGCCGGCGAGCAACTGCTCCTCGCCGGGGGTGAACGGCTGCGCGTCCTCGGCTCGCCACAGGCACGCGTAGCCCCACACATCAACACCGGTCCTGAACACACATCGCAATTCGTCGCCGAGGCCGAGCGAGAGGTTGAGATTGTGGTACCGGGAGCTTCTCCTCGGATGTCCCTCCGTCACGCGATACAAAGTCGCAGCCGGGGACGTCATGCGAGCCAGCATGCGAAAGTGGTTGACGTCCTCGACGAAGAATTCGCTTTCCCAGTACCTGTCGCACGCTTCACCGGATCCCAGGTTCTCTAATCGGGAGGGAGAAGTCGCGAGCATCGTCAGCGGGTCGGCCGCCGCCCAGAAGCAAGCGTTGAAGGGAATGATCTCGCGTAACAGGCCCGAGAGTTTTGCAAGAAATTCGCTGTCTGCGATACCCGTCAAGGTCAACTGCTGGATGCGCTCGTATGCGCGCCGAGCCGACGCGGCGCCAAGAGACAACCCCACTGCCCGAGCATGAACGTCTGTTCGGCAACGCGCAACCCCTCAAATGAGGGAATTTCATGGCCACCTGACCACCCATCTGCGGGATGTCGCGACCAGCGAGTCGCCGCGCACTGTGGAGGACAAGAACGGGGGCAAGCGCTGGGGGACGGGGTTCACTTCGCGGTCATCGGGGTTGCGCGGCTTGACGGCGGGGATTTCGCGTCGAGCCACCGCAGGTCTTTCACCCACCACGAGCCGACCTCACCTGTGTGCACGGTGCGCGACGCGATGGTTTTGCGGGACGGCGATGGCCTTGCACAGATGAGGGGCCTTGCCCGGGCTGCGGCGTAGCTTGCGGAGAGCGGCACGAACGATCGCCGGCACAGGCTCACATTTTTACAGATTCGGATAACGACCGGGCGCGACAGCGTCCGGGGACAGGGGTTCGACATGCAGGATTCATCGGCGCCGTTCAGCCGTCGTGACGCGCTCTTCTCGGCGATCGGGCTGGCCGCGTTCGTCGGTCTTGAGCGATCCGGAGTCGCCTCGGCGGCCAGTGTCGCCGAATTCGCAGGAAGGGCCCGCACCGGTGCGGCCCTATTGGCCGGACCGTTTCCGTGGGTGGCGCGCCACGGCCTGACCCCGGAGCAGTACCAGGCCGAGTTCGACCGCATGGCCAAGGAGGGGTACCGCCTGATCCAGGTGGACGGCTACGAGATGGCCGGCCGACCGGGATACGCGGCCATCTGGGAACGCGCGCCGGGGCCGCCGCAGTTCGCCCGCCATGGCCTGACCGAGCCGGAGTACCGCGCCGAGTACCAGCGGCTCATCAAGGAGGGCTACCGCCTCATCCACGTGGCCGGTTACGAGGTCGCCGGAAAGGTGTACTTCGCAGCGATCTGGGAATTGACCGGCGGGCCGGACCTGATCACTTACCACGACATGACCTCGGAACAGTACCAGGCCGAGTTCGACCGGCAGCTCAAAGATGGCTACCGCCTCATCCACGTGGACGGCTACGGGATGGGGGGTAAGGCGCACTTCGCCGCGATCTGGGAGAAGGTCTGGGGCGCCAGGGGGCCCGACTGGGAGGCCCGCCACAATCTGACCGCGGAGCGCTACCAGGCCGAGTTCGACCGGCTCACGAAGGATGGCTACCGCCCCGTCCACGTCAGCGGTTACACCGTCGGCGGCGTCGATCTGTATGCGGCGATCTGGGTGCGCGGCGCCGGTCCGGCCTGGTCGGCCCGCCACAACGTGGCGTCGGCGGACTACCAGGCGGTATTCGACCAGCACCAGCGAGACGGCTACCGGCCCGCCCGGGTCAGCGGCTACGGCGTCGGCGCGGGCCTGTACGCGGGGATCTGGCTGAACGACAAGATCACGGACGGCAACTTCGACGCTGTCCACACGGTCGTCGACCGCCACATGAGGGCCTCCGGGGTGGCCGGCGTGTCACTCGCGATCGCCCGGCGGGGTGCGCTCGTCTTCGCCCGAGGGTACGGGCTGGCCAACCGTGAGACCGGCGAGCGGCTCACCGAACGGCACCTGATGCGCGTCGCCAGCATCTCCAAGCCGATCACCGCGGTCGCGATCATGCAGCTCGTCGAGGCCGGCCGCCTGACGCTCGACCAGCACGTCTTCGGTGCCGGCGGCATCCTCGGCACCCGGTACGGCAGCAGGCCCTACGGCGCGAGCCTCCAGGCGATCACGGTCCGGCACCTGCTCCAGCACACCGCCGGGGGCTGGACCAACGATGCCAACGACCCCATGTTCGCCAACCCGACGATGACCCACGATCAACTGATCGGCTGGGTGCTCGACAACCGGCCCCTCCAGTACACGCCCGGCACCGTCTACATGTACTCCAACTTCGGCTACTGCCTGCTGGGCAGGATCATCGAACAGGTCACCGGACAGCCGTACGCCAACCTCGTGAGCCAGCGCGTGCTCGCGCCCAGCGGGATCACCAACATGCACATCGCCGGGAACACTCGTGCCGAGCGGCGACCCGACGAGGTGGTTTACTACGGCGCCGGCGACCCGTACAGCATCCCGGTGCGACGGATGGACTCCCACGGCGGCTGGCTCGCCTCGCCCGTCGATATCGTCCGCTTCGCGCTGCGGGCCGACGGATTCGCCACCGTCCCCGATCTGCTCAAGCCGACCACGATCGCAACCATGGTCACGCCGTCGTCGGCCAACTCCGAGTACGCCTGCGGCTGGGCGGTCAACGCCCTGGGCAACCGGTGGCACACCGGCCGCCTGATCCCCTATGGCACGGAGAGCATCCTCGTCCGGACGAGCAACGAGTTCTGCTGGGCGGCACTGGCCAACGGCAACGGCATCGACGTCGACACGATGATGTGGGAGGTGTTCCAGCAGACCGCCGTCTGGCCCTCCCGCGACCTATTCTGAGCTCGCCCCGCCACTATCGGTCCGCCCGGATTGATCCCGTCGCTGCCGCCCGCCCTCGCGGCCTGCGGCATGGCTGCTCCACGGCCGGCCCACCTGGCCGCTGCTCCAGGCCCAGGCGGCGATGCCCACCCGATTAGCGGCTCTCACCTTGCTGGATGTGCGTTCTGACGGTTCCCGGGCTGATGGTCAGCTGGACGGCGATGTCGGCGTTGGTGTGCCCTCGCGCCACCAGACGGGCGATCTCCAGCTCGCGGACGGTGAGCGGATCCTCCAGCGGCGGCGGAGCCTGGCGGATCAAGCCCCGCAGCAGCCGGAAGGTCACCAGAGGATTGATCAGCGCCGGGTGACGAGCTCGGGCCGGCCATGCAGCCCGATGCCCACACCGCCGCGGTCCGCTCGGCCGCGGCCGGCGTCGCTACGACTACCGAGGAGTTCCCCGTGAGGCTCAGCCCAATCGCGAAGCCGGCCTCGCCGAGGGGCTTGGCCTGGGTGCTCCCGGGCCGCGGAAGATCACGGCGGCCATGGAAGCGTCAACAACGGAGGTATCACCCGCCGCGGGCGCGCCTGACAACGCGTCAACTGTCGGTGGCGATGAACATTGCGATGAGGACCGCGCACACCACGACGGTCCACCCGCCGAACAGCAGATGGAGCGCGCGATGAGCTTCCCTCAGCTCCATGAAATAGCGTCCGACGAGGTAGACCTTGATGAATGCCACAGCGAGCACGACCACGGTGGCGAACTGCCGGGCCCCATGACCGTCCCCGAGGTACCAGGAGAGCACGGTCGCCCCCATGAGGAACAGCCAAGCGGCCATGACCCGGCTCGAACGTCCTGGGATCACCTCATCACCTCATCAGATAGAGCAGGGCGAACAGGACGATCCAGAGCAGGTCGATGAGGTGCCAGTAGCACGCTCCGGCCTCGAGGTTGCGCACGTCCCTGTTCACCAGGGCCGGCTTGCGGGCGATCAGGTACATGATCGCCAGGGCGACGATCCCGATCAGCAGGTGGAGCAGGTGGATCCCGGTGAAGACGAAGTAGTACATGTAGAAGCTGTTCGTCGACGGCGTATGGCCGGCTTGGATCTCGTTCGAGTACTCCAGGACCTTGTTGACGACGAAACCGGCGCCGCAGAGCAACGTCATGAGGATCATTCGCGCGCCGCGCTCGGAGGCACCGTGGCGCAGCGCGTTCAGGCCGAGTACGACGAACATCGACCCGGTCAGCAGCAGGAGGGTGTTCCCCGCGCCGAAGGTGAGGTTCATGTGCTCACGGGCTTGCTCGAAGAGCGCGGCGCTCCGCGAGCGCTCATAGACGAACACGCCGAAGAACAGGGCGAAGATGAGCATGTCTCCGAAGATGAAGACCCAAATGCCGATCTCGCCTGGTACGCGGCCGAGCTCCCGATGGCGCCGCCTGGGCGCCATCGGGGGCACGGAGACGAACGGATCCGCGAACGGGTCCACCGGCCGGGACCGCACCGTCATGAACCGGTGGCCGGTTCCTGCTCGTGGACGAAGCCGCCCCGGACATTCCGCATCGACAGATAGCTGAAGTACAGCACCCAGATACCGAAGACGACGAACGGCACATAGAGGCATACAACGCCGGTCCAGCCGAACGGCCCCTCCTTGAAGAACCAGACCGTGCCGCCCGGGATGAAGCACACGCCCGCCCAGATGCTGAAGTAGCCCGTCCACCGGGGGAAGACCGGAGCGTCGGTCTTGTCCAGCAGGATGTTCAGTCCGAGCGCGATGGCCCAGATCGTGAACGGCATCCAGGTGCCCAGCAGGATGATGAACCCGGCGTCGTTGAACGCCTGCGTGATCTCCGGTGACACTTCGCCCGCCCGGAAGGCGGCGGTCGCCCACAGACCGCAGTTCACGACGATCTGCGCGGTGCCCGCGGCCATGCAGGTCAGCTGGACGTACGTCAGCGCTGGAAAGAGCCCTTCCTTGCGCCGCGTCTGGACGGCCATGCACACGCCCCAGACGCCCATGAGCGCGTAGGCCAGGCAACTGAAGACGAGACCGACGCGAATGGCGGTGGCGTTGTCCTGGTAGTACCGCGCCACGTCCGCGGCGGAATCACTGGGGTGCACGGCGGGCGGGAAGTACCTGGCGAGCCAGACGCTTCCGATCAGGAACAGGACCACCATGGCCGGTCCGCACCATGCGATGAGAAGTTGTGAGGTGCGGCTCATACTGCGGCGGTCGGTTTCCGTCCAACCAGGGGCCCCTACGGGGGGCGGGGCCACGTCGGCGGCGCTCATGAGTTTCTCCTTCCCTCGGGCGGTGGCTTGCCTTGGCTACTGCGCGGTCAGCGCTCCGTCGATGACGTGCTCCTGGCCGGTGATGTACGACGAGTCGTCGGAGGCGAGGAACAGCACCAGGCCGGCGACCTCGTCCGGATCGGCCATGCGACGCAACGGGACCTGATCGGTGATGCCGCCTCCGGCCTCGTCGGTGGCGGCGACCATCATGGGCGTCTTGATGTAGCCGGGATGTACGGAGTTGACGCGGATGTTGTCGGGCCCGTATTGGACGGCGACATGCTTGGTCATGCCCCGGGAGGCGAACTTGCTGCCCACGTACGCGAGGTTCGGCGAGCCCACGATGGAGACCAGCCCGGCGATCGAGGAGATGTTGACGATCGAGCCGCCGCCGGCCCTGCGCATCGACGGTATGACGGTCTTCATGCCGTAGAACTGGGAGTGCTGGTTGACGGCGCACACCTTGAGATACTCGGCCTCGTCCAGCTCGGCGGTCTCGGCGATCGGGCCGAGGATCCCGGCGTTGTTCACCAGGATCGTCACCGTCCCGAAGGCGCTTTCGGCCTGCCGCAGCACCTGCTCCCACTCGGCCAGGGACGTCACGTCGTGCCGGACGAACAGCGCGTCGTCCCCCAGCTCTCCTGCGACCAGTTTCCCGCGCTCCTCGTTGACGTCGCTCAGCACGACCTTCGCGCCTTCGGCGACGAACCGCCGCGCGTGCGCCTCGCCCATGCCCTGCGCGGCGCCGGTGATGATCGCCACCTTGCCGTCCAGCTTGCCCATGATGATTCCTTTCCTTCGGGATCAGACGTGCGATCAGAGGTGCAGGGTGATGGCTCGTTCGGGGCAGCCACCGGCCCCGGTCCTGGCCGCGCCCTCCCTGCCCGCGGGGACCTCGACGGGCTCGTCGAGGTGGCGGTTGAACCCGTCGTCATCGGACTCGTACGTCTGCGGCGCGAGCAGGTAACAGCGGCCGTGCCCGGAGCAGAGCGACCCGTCGACGGTGTACTTCATCGGACGGCGCTCTCCGGGCGGCCAGGAGCGAACACCAGCGGAAGGGTGTTCATCGAGCGGGTGAGGCCGGTGGTGTAGGTGATCTCGGCCCCGGGCTTCAGCGCGAAGTCCGGCAGGCGTCGCAGCAGCTCCCGCATGACGACCTTGCCCTCGAGCCGGGCGAGGTGGGAGCCGATGCAGCGGTGCGGGCCGAACCCGAACGCGGCGTTCACCGGCAGGTCGCGGTCGATGTCGACGTCCTTCGGATTGTCGTACAAGCGCGGATCCCGGCAGGCGGCGGCGTAGTTCAGCATCACCCAGTCGCCCTTTTTGAAGGTGTGGCCGGCGACCTCGACGTCCTGCCTGACGGTCCTGGCGAGTGCCACGACCGGCGCGTAGACGCGGACGAACTCCTCGATCGCCTTGTCGTGCAGGGCCGGGTTCGCGGCCAGGCGGGCGCGGTCCTGCGGATGCGTCGCCAGATGGTAGGTCAGGCCGGCGAGCAGGTAGGTGGTCGTCCCCAGGCCGCCGGCCAGGAGGTCGGTGACGACGCTGACCTTGTGCTCCCATGGGCACGGCGCGCCGCTGTCGAGTTCGACGCCTTTCAGCACCGCGTCGACGAAGTCCCCTCGCGGTTCCTCCTTCAGGCGGCGCTCAAGGTAGGCGTTGATGTAGCCCAGCGCCGTGCCCCAGCCCTGCGCGCGGCCCTCGATCGGGCCGAACAGCGCTTCGTCGATCGCCTTGATGAGCGGCGGCAGGTCCTCGATGGGCACTCCCATGTAGCTGGAGAAGAAGACCCGGCCGGGCAGGGTGGCGGCGAAGTCCGCGACGAAGTCGCACTCCCCACGCTCGATGAAGGCGTCGATCAGGTGGTTGGCGTGCTCTCGGACGGAGCTTTCGTACGACCGCACGGCCCGCGGGCTGAAGTAGCCGTTGAGCGCGCTGCGCCACCGGTTGTGGTAGGGCGGGTCCGACTCCTCGGGGTACATGAACGGCATTCCCTCGGGACGGTTCGGCTGGAACCCCTCGGCGCTGCTGAAGGTCTCCCAGTTCTGGCCGACCGTGCGGACGTCCTCCTGCCTGTTGACGACGTAGTAGCCGTGCCCGACGTTGCTCTTGGCGACCGGGCAGCGGCGCACCAGATCGTCCATGACCTCGACGAAGTCGTCGTTGAGTTCCGGCGAGTCGAGATCGAAGTCGTTGAAGTGGTCTCTGGCCGAGTGGGGTTGAGTCGCGCTCACGAGGAGGCCTCCGTGGGTTCTCGACGCCTCGGTCGCCTGGCCACAATGTGGCGGGCGTCACAAAACAAATGTTTGTCCGAAGTACTTGGCGTGTCAATAGCCCTTGTGAGATTGCCTGAATAGCGGATCTACATGCGGAATCGCAGCGCGGCCTACATCGGGCGGCGACAGTTCTAGAACAATCAGTTGTTCGTTTTCGTGATGCGATCGGGAGTCCACAGGACCGTCGTCGACGCTGTGACCTCGACGGTCTCGACTCCCGGCAGCTCGCACAGGAGGTCGGTGATGTAGCGGCGCAGGCCGGTGAAATGCACGCACGACGAATCGGTCAGCACGAGCTCGACCCGGACGTGGCCGTCCGCGCACTCGATCCTGTCGACCAGCCCCATCTGGCAGATGTCCAGCGGCGAGCGCATCAGGATGCCGCACGGCTCGGGAATCCTGCTCAGCTGGGCGCGGATCGTCTCCTCCGACGGCATGGCCATGACGCTCACCGCCCGGCCCGAGCGCGCAGCCGGCTCCACGGCCCTGATTCTGATTCGCCCGCCGCCCGCCGCGCGGCGAACTCGTCGCCGGCCGTCCGCTCACGCGCCTGGCCCTCCTCGAGCCCCAGCATCCGCAGCGCGTTGCCGCCGAGGATCTTGCCGCGGTCGGCGGCGGTCAGTTGCGGGATGCCGTGCGCGGCCAGCACGTGCTCGGGGAACTCGTAGCCGTCGAACGCGGCGAGCAGCGGCGCGGGGTGGCTGAGGTTGGCACCGCTCGCGTACAGCAGCCGGTCGGCGCCGGCCGCGCCGATGAGCGTGGCCAGGATCTTGGCGAACGCGTCCGGCCGGACCACCGCGTAGGCGAACACCGACTCCAGCGTCGCGTACACGTTGCGGTGGCGGGCCAGCAGCGCCGCCGTCCTGTCCAGGAACGCGGCACCGGCGTGCACGATCTGGAAGGTGAGCTCGGGGAAGCGCGCCGGCACGTCCTCGAGGTCGTCCACGTCGAACGCGCCGCGCGGCGCGGGCGGCAGCCAGAGCGCCTTGTGCACGGCCACGTGACGGACGCCGAGGTCGCGCGCCGCCTCCAGCAGCGGCGTGGCGAAGTCCCGCGCGTCCATCCGCCAGCCCTCTCCCCTGCCGCCGTAGAAGAAGGCCGGGTAGAGCTTCAGTCCGTCCACGCCGAACTCGCGTACCTGCCGTTCCAGCTGCGCGATCGCCGCGCCGGTCACGGGCGTGTCCACGGTGGCGTACAGGCGGAACCGGTTCGGATGGCGGTCGCGGTAGGCCGCGGCCCGCTCCGGGTCGGTCACGTGGCCTTTCGCGAAGCCGAGGTTCGGCAACGCGTGGATGACCGCCAGATCGACCGGGCTCTCCACGAACAGCGCGTCCGCGACGGCCTCGTACGGGAAGTCCGAGAAGAACTCCTGCCGGGTGAGCTGGAAGGCCCGATGCTCCTCGCCGGTGGCGAGCAGGTGGGCGGCGTACACCGACTCCAGCTGTTCGCGGCCGAGCGGGTCCTGGTTGCCGGGCGCGAGGTTGTAGGGATGCACCACCGAGTCCACCACGACACCGTCGTCGATCATTCATCCTCCTGTGGGGTCGGCCCGGATCAACGGGCCGTTCAGCAGCGCGTCCGCGAGTTTCTCGCCGATCTCGCCGGCCGTCGCGGGACCGTCGGGCGAGAACCACTCCGGGGTCCAGTTGAGGGCGCCGAGCAGCCCGAACACGACCATCCGCGCGTCCAGGCCGGCGTCGAACACCCCCGCGCTCACCCCGGCGCGCAGCGTCTCGGTGAAGAAGTGCTCGTAGCGGGCCCGCTTGTCCAGCAGTCGCGCCCGGTTCTCATCTCCCAGGTAGCGCCACTGGTGGAACACGATCAACGTCCGCCCGGGGTTCTCGGCGACGACGCGGACATGAGCCTTGATCGCCTCCCGCAGCAGGACACGAGGGTCGTCGCTGGTCGCCCGGACGTCGTCGAGCGCGTGGTTGAAGCGGTCGACCCCGCCCTCGATGATGGCGAACAGCAACGACTCCTTGCTGGCGATGTGCGCGTACAGGCTGCCTGGGAGCATGCCGACGGCCTTGGCGATGTCGCGCATCGAGGTGCCGGTGTAGCCCCGTTCGCCGAACAGGCGCGTGGCCTCTCGGAAGATCGTCGTGTATCCGTCGGACGCCTGCTCCGCCGCCGCACCCGTGTTCCACACAAAACAAATGTTTGTATAGTCGCTTCACCGGTGTCAAGATGAGGCGGGAGTGAGCGTCAATGAAGCATGCGAGCGCACGTCACGGGACCACGGCGGCGCAGATCCTCTGGACCGGGGCCGAGCTCTTCGCGGACCGGGCGTGTGTCACCGACCTGGACGCGGCGGCCGCCGGCGAGACCTTCGACTACGGGACGGCGGCGGCCAGGGCGGCCGCCACCGGGGGCGCGCTCCGTGCGCTCGGCCTGCGGCGCGGCGACCGCGTGGCCGTCCTGCTGCACAACAGCCAGAGTTACGTCGACGTCTTCCTGGGCGCGCTCGCGGCCGGGCTGATCGTCGTCCCGCTCAACACCCGGCTCACCGGCGAGGATTACCGGCACATGCTGACCGACTCCGGCTCTCGCGCCCTCGTCACCACCGCCGAGTTCGGCGAACGGCTCCCGGAGGTGCGCGGCCTCACCGTGGTCCTCGCCGACCCTTCGGCCGATGGATCGCTGCCCGGCCTGGCCGCGGCCGCGACTCCCCTCACCGCTCCCGAGCCGGCCGCCGAGACCGACGTCGCCAGCCTCATGTACACCTCGGGCACGACCGGTTCGCCGAAGGCGGTCATGCTCACCCATGCCTCCTGGCGCAGCGTCGCCGGCGCCGCCATCGACGTACTCGGGTTCGCCGACGGAGAAGTGACGCTGCACGTCGCTCCGCTGACGCACGGGGCCGGCTTCCTCTTTCTGCCGACGTTGATGAGCGGCGGCCACAATCTGCTCTGCCGCTCCTTCGATGCCGCCCGCACCGCCGCCCTGCTCGGCAGCCATGGCGTCACGGGAATGTTCGTCGTCCCGTCGATGATCAGGATGCTGCTGGACGCCGTGCCGCCCGCTTTCACGGCCCCACCGGCCTTCCGCCGCCTCTACTACGCGGGCTCCCCCATCGACGCCGGGACGTTGCGCGAGGCCACCGCGGCGTTCGGCGGGCGGGTCGTCCAGTCGTTCGGGCAGATGGAGTCGCCGATGTTCGTCACCGTGCTCGACCAGGAGGACCACCGCCGCGCGCTGCGCGAGCCCGGCCTGCCGCTGGTGCGCTCGGCGGGCGGGGTCCTGCCCGGCGTCGAGCTCCGCGTCGCCGGCGACGACGGGGAGCCCTTGCCGACCGGCGAGCCCGGGGAGATCCTCGCGCGGGCTCCGCAGACGATGGCGGGCTACTGGAACCGGCCCGAGGCCACGGCCGTGGCCCTGTCCGGCGGCTGGCTGCACACCGGGGACGTCGGCTATCTCGACGAGGACGGCTACCTCTTCCTGGTGGACCGCAAGAAGGACATGATCGTCACCGGCGGCTCCAACGTCTACGCGCGGGAGGTCGAGGAGGTCCTGCTCGCCCTGCCGGGCGTGCGTGAGGCGGCCGTCGTCGGGCTGCCGCACCGTGTCTGGGGCGAGGCGGTGACCGCCGTGCTCGTCGCCGACGGCAGCCCGCGCGCGGAAGAAGAGATCATCGCGGACTGCCGCGCGCGGCTCGCCGGCTATCGGGTGCCCAAACGGGTCGTCTGGGTGGAGGAGCTGCCCCGCAACGCCTACGGCAAGGTGCTCAAGCGGCGGCTCCGCGACGAGCTCGGCAACGTGACCCGCATTGACACCCGGGACGGGACGGAGCTAGCTTAAAACAAATGATTGTTTGTTTTGAACTCCCGGATGTGAGGAGTGACATCTGTGACTCAGACGCGACCGGACACCGAGCTGACCACGGCCGAACAGCAGTACCCGTTGCCACCGAGCCTGCTCGGCAAGTCCGTCTACACCGATCCCGACCGGTACCGGCGCGAGCTCACCGAGATCTTCCACCACGCGTGGTTCCCCGTGCACCCGTCGTCGGACGTGGCCCGCCCGCGCGACTACGTCGTCTGGGACCAGATCGGGCAGTCGATCGTGATCACCAGGCTCCCCGACGGCGCGGTCAGCGCCTGGCACAACGTGTGCCAGCACCGCGGCGCCCGGCTGGTGAACGGCTCGGGCAACTGCGGCAACGCCCGCTTCACCTGCCCGTGGCACGGCTTCGTGTACGGGCTGGACGGCGTGGTCGCCAGCGTGCCGCTACGTGGCAGCTTCGACGCGGCCGAACTGGACGGCCTCCGGGCGCCCGCCGTCAGGAACCAGGAGTGGGGCGGGTGGATCTGGCTGTGCTTGTCCGACGACGTGCCGCCCCTGCTGGACTACCTCGGCGTGATCGGCGAGGAGCTGTCCGGTTACGGGCTGGAGGGCTTCACCACCAAGTTCCGCACGTCGGTGCGCCTGACGGCGAACTGGAAGATCGTCGTCGACGGGTTCAACGAGACCTGGCACGTGCCCTTCACCCACAAGGACACGCTGGCCGGGCTCGTGATGTGGCGGGACGCCATCCTCAAGATCACGCCCCCGCACTCGTGGATGACGCTGCCGATCCGCGGCTTCACCGACAAGGCCCTGCGCGACGGCGACCATCGGGCCTCGCATCTCTGCCATTACCTGGTGTTCCCCAACACGATCTTCAGCTGCTTCCCGACGCACCTGCAGATGTGGAGCGCGTGGCCGATCTCACCCGGGGAGACGCTGCTCACCGCGTACGAGGTGGTCGGCCCGCCACCGGACGGCATGCCGGCGGACAAGTGGGAGCGGCACAACCGGCGGGACTGGGACCAGTTCCTCGAGGTGCTCGGGGAGGACGCCGAGGTCATCAACGGCCTGGCCACCGTGATCGGCTCGCTGGGCTTCAGGCGGAACATGTTCAGCACGGCCGAGAGCAGGCTCACCGCCTTCCACGAGGAGATCGCCAAGCGGCTCGGGGAAGGGGCGCCACGATGACCGCCGTCAAGGTGGACCGCTCGAGTTGTCAGGGGTACGGAAACTGCGTGTTCGCGCTGGCGCCGGTCTTCGACCTTGACGAGGAGGGACTCGTCGTGCTCAAGCGCGAGCACGTCACGCCGGATGAGCTGGACGGGCTGCGGCGGGCGGCTTACGACTGCCCGACCGACTCCATCGCGTTCACCGAATGACCGGGGCCGGGGCGGGCGTGCCCGCTCCGGCTACAGGCCCATCTCCTTGGCGATGATGCTGCGCTGGATCTCGTTGGCGCCGCCGCCGACCATGGCGTGCTTGGCCTCGCGGAAATAGCGCTCCATGTCGTACTCGGGCAGCTGGGCGTAGCCGCCCAGGGCCTGCATGCCGTTGAAGGAGGTCTTGAACGCGGTGTCGGCGGCGAACACCTTCGCCATCGACACCTCCTTGAGCGCGCGTTCGCCACGGGCCATCTTGGTCGCCGCGTTGTAGACCAGCAGCCGCGCCGCCTCGACCTCGCACTCGTTCTCCGCCATCCGGTGCTTGAGCACCTGGAAGGACGACAGCGGCCGGCCGAACTGGGTGCGGTCCTTGGTGTATCGGATGGTGTCGTCCAGCGCGGTGCGCGCGTTGCCGACGTAGGACGCCGCCAGGCTCAGCCTCTCGTACTCCAGGTGCTCACCGATGTACGCCCATCCGGTGCCCGGCTCGCCGATGATGTTCCCGCTCGGCACGCGGACGTCGGTCAGGAAGATCTCGGTGGTACCGAGGCTGCGGCGGACGATCGTGTTCAGCTTCCTGATGTCCACGCCCGGTGCCGTGTTCGGCACCAGGATGAGGCTCAGGCCCTTGTGCTTGTCAGGGCCCGTCCTAGCCAGCACCGTGATGATCGTGTCCGGGAGGTGGGCACCCGAGCAGAACACCTTGTTGCCGTTGAGCACCCACTCCTCGCCGTCCAGGACCGCCTTCGTCTGCAGGCTCGCGGCGTCCGACCCGGCGCCCGGCTCGGTGATGGAGATGCTGAACTTCGTGCGGCCCTGCAGGAAGCCCGGCAGGTACCTCTCGCGCTGCTCCGCGCTCCCGTGGTTGGCGATGTTCGTCGCGGTGAACATCGAGGTCATCACCGCGGCGGCGAAGTCGAGACTGTACTTCGCGATCGCCTCGCAGAAGATCGCGTACATCACCGGGTCGGCGTCCAGGCCGCCGTACTGCTCGGGGATCAGCAGGCCGAGCCAGCCGCGGTCGGCGATCTTCTGGTACGCCTCGTCGGGGAACTCGCGGGACTCGTCGTGCTTGCGGATGTAGTCCCGGCCGACCTCGCGCTCCATGAAGGTGTGCAGCGTGTCGCTCCACAGTCGCTGTTCTTCGGTGAACCGGAAATCCATCCTCGGCCCCTTCGTCGGTCGACGCCCGCGGCGCGGGCACGTGGTCTTCAAGCTAGCTCCGCACCTTCGTCATAACAAGTGTTTGTTTTAACGCAGGCGGTCGTCTAGGGTGAGGCACGAGCACTGGCGGTCACCTCACTGTCCCGGAGCAGCACCGTGAGCCTGGAGCGTACCCACCCCGACCTCCGCGTCCTGGACCTCAGCGAGAACATCGCCGGCCCGCTGGCCTGCATGATCCTCGGTGATCTCGGCGCCGACGTGATCAAGATCGAACGTCCGGGCACCGGCGAGGCCACCAGGGACCTGCCGCCCCGGTGGGGCCTCGAGAGCACGGTCTTCCTCACCATGAACAGGAACAAGCGCAGCGTCGCCCTCGACCTGCGGACACCGCAGGGCCGTGAGGCGGTGTTGCGCGTGGCCCGCGGCGCCGACGTCGTCGTGGAATCCTTCCGTCCCGGCGTGGCGAACCGGCTGGGGCTCGGCTTCGAGGACTTCCGCCGGGTGAGCCCGAGCGTGGTGCACTGTTCGGTGAGCGCCTTCGGCGAGCGTGCGCTCGGTCACGACCGGCCCGGCTACGATGCCCTCGTCCAGGCGTTCACCGGCATCATGGCGATGACGGGCGAGCAAGACGGGCGACCGGCCAGAGCGGCGCCCTCCGTCGTGGACATCTCCACCGGGCTGTGGGCCGCCATCTCGATCCAGGCCGCACTCGCCCGGCGCACCGGCGGCGGTGCCGAGCAGTTGCGCGTCAGCCTGGTGGACAGCGGGTTCTTTCTCCTGGCCCACCAGATCATGGGATACCTGGGCAGCGGGGTGTTCCCCGGCAGGCTGGGCTCCGCCGCGCCGAGCACCGCCCCGTACGAGGCGTTCTCCACCGCCGACGGTTCGATCATGGTCGCGGCCGCGACCGACCGCCTGTTCGCGCGGCTGTGCGCCGTGCTCAAGCTCGACCGCCTCGTGGCCGACGGCCGATTCCGCACAGTGGCGGACCGGGTCGTGAACCGGGCCGTACTGAGCGAGATCATCGAAGGCCGGCTCCGTACGGCGGGATCGGAGCACTGGCTGGAGGAGATCGCGGCCGCGGGGGTCCCCGTGGGGCCGGTCAACGACCTCGCCGCCGCGCTGGCCCACCCCGTGACGACCGAGCGCGGCATCGTGCGCGACGCCCTCGACGGGCGGATACCCGGGCTCAAGCAGATCCGGTTGCCCATCGACGAGCACGCCCGATGCTCGATGCGCCAGCCTCCCGCGCTGGGCGCGCACACCGAAGAGGTCCTCACAGAAGCCGGCCTGTCCGAGGCCGAGATCGGCCGGCTCGTTGCACCGATGGAAAGGACGGCGTGACAGGGATGAGCGACGTTTCCCCCGCCGAGCGACGAGCGAGGCTCGAAGCCCGGCACCCGGTGTGGGTTCCGCGCACAACCGCCCAGCAGCTCGACGTGACCGCGGCCGCCTTCCCCGACCGTCCCGCGATTCTCGGCGAGCGCATCCACACCTACGCCGAACTACGGGACTGGACGATCCGGCTGGCCGCCGGGCTGATCGCGGCAGGGGTGGAACCCGGTGATCACGTGGCCGTCGACATGGCCAACTTCCCTGAGGCGGTCGCGCTCAAGTACGCGGTGGCCAGAGTCGGAGCGGTGTCGGTGTCGATCAACTTCCTGCTCCGCCACGAGGAACTGCGCTACATCCTGAGCCAGTCGAACGCCACGATGCTGATCACGATGGACCGCTTCCGTGACGTGGACTACCTGGACGCGCTCGACCGCATCGCGCCCGGGTGGGAACGGGACGGCGAGGGCGCTGGGGGCGCTGTCCTGCCGCGGCTGCGCGCGGTCTTCGTCATGGGGACAGAGCGGCCGCCGGCCCGCGGCAGAACACTGGCGGACCTCATCGCCCTGGGCGCGCCCGTCCCGGACGAGGTCGTGCTGCGGCGGACCGCGGCCGCCGACCCGCTCGGCGCCTCCGACCTGCTGTACACCTCCGGCACGACAGGCAGGGCCAAGGGCGTGCTGCTGCGGCACGACGCCGTCCTGCGGACCGCCTACGCCAGCGCGTACACGCGCGCCTTCCAGGACGGCCGGCGCATCCTGTTCGCCCTGCCGATCTACCACGTCTTCGGCTACGTCGAGGCCACCGTCGCCGCGTTGTTCGTCGCAGGCGCGATCTGCCCGCACACGGTGTTCGACGCCGACCTGATGCTCCGATCCGTGGCGGCCCACCGGATCGACGAGCTGATCTGCGTGCCCGCGATGACCTCGGTCGTGCTGGAGAAGGCGCGGTCCGGCGACTACGACCTGAGCTCGCTCACCACGATGTTCTCCTCCGGCGCGGCCCACCACCCGGCGATGTGGCAGGAGATGGCAGCCGTGCTGGGCGTCGACGAGCTGTTCACGGCCTACGGGCAGACCGAGACGACCGCCTCCACCCTCTGCACGCGGCCCGGCGACCCCCTCGACCGGCTGCGGGGGACCAACGGGTGCCTGAAGCCGGCAGGCACGGCCGGCGAGCCCGAGCTCGGTGGCGCACTCGCCGTGTACCGGGTCATCGACCCGGAGACCGGCGCCGAGCTTCCTCGCGGGGAGATCGGTGAGCTGGTGGTGCGAGGGCCGGTGGTGACCGAGGGCTATTACGACATGCCGCAGGAGAGCGCCGCGTCGTTCACCGCCGACGGCTGGTTGCGTACCGGTGATCTCGGCCGATTCGACGAGCAGGGCTATCTGATGCTCACCGGGCGCCGCAAGGAGTCCTACCGGTGCGGCGGCGAGCTCGTCATCCCCGGTGAGGTCGAGGCGGTGCTCGCCGAGCACCCCGCCGTACTCGCCGCACACGTGGTGGGCATCCCTCACGAGCGCATGGGCGAGGTGGGCTGCGCCTGGATCGTCGCGGCAACCGCGGAACCACCCGATCCCGAGGAGCTCATCGCCTACTGCAGGCAACGGCTCGCCCGCTTCAAGGTGCCGGCCTCGGTCCTGTTCGCCGGCTCGGAGCAACTGCCGACCACGGTCACCGGACGGGTCCAGAAGTTCCAGCTCGTGGAGCGCGCGGTGCTCGAACTCGGCGCCCGGACGGCCGTGACCCCGGCGGCGCAGTCGTGAGCGGCCCGCACGTCGTCATCGTCGGTGGCGGTCTCGCCGGCCTGCGAACCGCGCAGACCTTGCGCGGCCTCGGCCACCGCGGCGGCATCAGCCTCGTGTCCGAGGAGTTCGACGAGCCCTACGACCGGCCGCCGCTGTCGAAGGGGTACCTGCTGGGCGTGCGCGGCGCCGACGACATCCGCCTCGCCGGCCGGGAGGAGTACGCCCGGCTGGGCATCGAACTCGTCCTCGGCCGCGCGGCCGCCGGCGTGGACCCACGCGCCAGGACAGTGGCGTTCGCCGACGGCGGCGAGGCCGGCTACGAGCGGCTGGTCGTCGCGACCGGCGCCCGGCCACGACGACTCCCGGGCCTGCCGGAATCCGTCCGCGTGCACTACCTGCGGACGGCCGCGGACTCCCGGCGGCTGGCCCGCGCGCTCACCGCCGGTGCCCGGGTGGCCGTGATAGGCGCCGGGTTCATCGGCCTGGAGGTCGCCTCCGCCGCGCGGCTGCGGGGCTGCCGTGTCACCGTCGTCGAAGCCTGCGCGCAGCCGATGGCGCCGCTCATCGGGGCCGAGCCGGCGGCCTGGCTACGAGGCTGGCACTCGGAGCGCGGCCTGGAGTTCCACTGCGGCACCACGGTCGGCAGGAGCGAGGAGCGGCCCGGCGCACAGGTTCTGTGGCTCGCCGACGGCACCGTCGTCGAGGCGGACGTGGTGGTGGTCGGCGCCGGGATCGTCCGCGACACCGCCTGGCTGGCCGCCGCCGGGCTGGAGACCCACCACGGTCTGGTGTGCGACGAGAGCGGGCGCACCTCGGCCGCGGACGTCTTCGGCGCGGGCGACATCGTCTGCCGGCACTCGGCGGGGCGGTGCCGGCCGATCGGCCACTGGACCGCGGCGGCCGACAGCGCGGCAAGAGTCGCCGCGACGATCGTCGGCGTGCCGCCCCCTGACCTGGGCGAGGACGGGTTCTTCTGGTCGGATCAGGCAGACCTGCGGCTGCAGTTCGTCGGCGCCGTCCCGCCGACGGCGACGGCGGCGGTCGTGCACGGCGGCTTCGACAGCGGCCGGTTCGTCGTCCACTACATCGACGGCGACCGGCTGACCGGGGTTTTCGCCGCCAACGCGCCGCGTGAGTTCCTCCGCGGGCGTCTCGCCCTGCGCGCCACCCGGCCGGCCTCCGACGGGGTGCGGAGATGACGCCCCGCCTCACCACGCCTGTGCGTGCGTTCGTTCCGGGGGTGTTGGCGAACGCCGTGCTTGCTGTTACCGTGACTTAAAACAACTGTTTGTTTTTGACGGAAGGTGCCACTGTGGCCAGGATCAATCCGTCGTTCGACGAGTACTCCAAGAAGTATGAGAACCTCCGCCTCGAGCGCGAGGACGGCATCCTCCACGTGACCCTCCACACCGGCGGCGACAGCCTCGTGTGGACCAGCCAGGCACACGACGAGCTCGCCTACGCCTTCACCGACATCGCCTGCGATCCGGAGAACAAGGTCGTGCTGCTGACCGGCACGGGCGACGCCTTCTGCGCGGAGATCGACTTCTCCAGCTTCAAGCTCGGCACCGCCGCCGAATGGGCGCACATCATGTTCGAGGGCCACCGGCTGCTCACGAACCTGATCAACATCGAAGTGCCGGTCGTGGCCGCGATCAACGGACCCGCGCTGATCCACCCGGAGATCCCGATCTTGTCCGACATCATCGTCGCGGCGGACACGGTCAGGTTCAAAGACGGCCCGCACTTCCCGTCCGGGATCGTGCCCGGCGACGGCGCGCACCTCGTCTGGACGCACGTGCTCGGCTCGACCCGCGGCCGCTACTTCCTGCTCACCGGCCAGGAACTGGACGCCGCTCAAGCCCTGGACCACGGCGTGGTGAACGAGGTCGTCCCCGCCGGCCAGACGCTCACGCGGGCTCGTGAACTCGCGGCGGGCATCGCGGCCAAACCCGATCTCGCCCGCCGGTACGCCCGCTCGGTGCTCACGCGGGAGATCAAGAGGCTGATCCACGACCAGCTCGGGTACGGCCTCGCGCACGAGGCATTGGCGGCGTTGAGCCTGTGAGCGCCACCTTCAACCGGCTCCGCCATCACTTCGAGGACTTCTCCGTCGGCGACGTCACAGTGTCACCGGCCCGGACCATCGACATCTCGGACATCACCGCGTTCGCCGGCCTCACAGGGGATCACTACCCCCTGCACGTCGACGAGGAGTACGGCCGCGGCACCCGCTTCGGTGGCCGGATCGCCCACGGCCCCCTCACCTTCAGCCTGGCCGTGGGCCAGGTCGCCCTGTCGGGTTTCCTCGGCGACGCCATCGTGGCCTTCCTCGAGTGCCAGGACATGCGGGCGCTCGCGCCGGTGTTCCCCGGCGACACCATCCGCGTGCGGGTCGAGGTCGCCGGGGCCGAGGGGGACAAGCCCCGGCACGGCGTGCTGCGACTCGACTACTCCGTACTGAACCAGAAGGAGGAGGAGGTCATGCGCTTCCGCATGGTGCTGCTCGCCCGCCGCCGGCAGGGAGATCCTGGTGAGTGACGTTGACGAGGCCGCGTTCATCGGCGTCGGTGAGCTGCCGTCAGGCCGGTACCCGAACCGGTCCTTCATGGGTTCGCTGGTGGACGTCGCGGTGTCCGCGGTACGGGACGCGGGCGTGCCGATGACCGACATCGACACCATCCTGCTCATCCCCTGTCTGCACTCCCCCGCCGACCAGGCCGACCTGGTGTTCTCCCGCGTGGTCGAAGAGCTCGGGCTGACCGGCCGCGCCAAGGCGAGCTACATGATCCACTCCGGCGGGTCGACGAGCGACAACACGATGCGTACCGCGGCCGGGCTGATCGCGAGCGGCCACGCCCGCAACGTCCTGGTCCTGCAGGCCGAGAAGTGGGGCTCGGCACCGGTCGGCGAGATGATCGACATGCTGACCGCCAACGGCATCCCCCGCGAATGGGAGAAGCCGTCCGGCCTGTCGTTCAACGCGGTCGGCGCGCTCATCACCAACCGCTACATGGCCGTGAGCGGCTCCACCCCCGCGCAGATGGCGTCGGTGTGCGTCGCGCTGCGCGAGTGGGCCCGGCTCAACCCGAACGCGATGTACCAGGACAAGCCGCTGACGGTCGAGCAGGTCCTCACCTCCAAGATGGTCTCCGACCCGCTGCACGCGCTGGAGTGCCCGATGCTCGCCGACGGCGCGGTGGGCTTCGTGCTGACGAGTGCCGCCAGGGCGCGGCGCTCGCACGAGCGCTGGGTGCGGATCGCCGGATCCGGCGGTTGCGTGTCCCACTACAGCATCGGCCAAGAACGGGATCTCGCCGTGCTCGGCTGGCCGAGGGCCGCGGCCGAGGCCTATGAGCAGGCGGGCTGGGGTCCGGACGACGCCGACCTCGCCGAGGTGTACGACTCCTATCCCGCGGTACTCACCATCGCGTTGGAGGGCCTCGGGCTGGCCAAGCCCGGCGAGGCGGCCAGGACGTTCGCCGCCGGCGACTACTCCCCCGGCGGCCGGCTGCCCGTCAACACCAACGGCGGCCTGCTCTCCGCGGGCCACACCGGCGTCGGCGGCGGCACGGCGTTGCTGGCCGAGGCGGTTCGCCAGCTGCTGGGCAGGGCGGGGCAGGAACGCCAGATCGCCGGTGTGAGACGCGCGGTCTGCGGCGGCTCCGGCGGGACCTACATGGACAGCCAGGTGCTGCTGCTGGAAGGGGTGACACGATGAACGATCCGGGCATGGAGCCGCTCACGCGTCCTTATCGCGACGCGCTGAGTCGCGGTGAGCTGCTCGTCCAGCGTTGCGGCGCGTGCGGCCGCGACAACATGTACCCGCGCCACCGCTGTCCCTTCTGTTACGAGGCCGGCCTCGGATGGGTGCGGGCGTCGGGCACGGGTGTGCTGCACAGCTTCGCGGTGACCCGCCTCGGGGCTCCGACCGGGTTCGAGTCGGAAACCCCGTACGCGCTCGGGGTGGTCAAACTCGCCGAGGGCGTACAGGTGCTGGGCCGGTTGTGGCCGGACGAGGACGGCGGATGGAGCGCGTACAGGTGCGACGCGCGGGTGCGGTTCCGGCCGGCCTCGGCGGAGGAGATCACGCGACGGCCGGTGCCGTGGTTCGCGGTGATGCCGTGAGCAGGGTGCTGATCGCGGGCGTCGGCATGATCCCCTTCGGGCGGGACGTACGGCGCGGCGAGCGGATGATGACCGAGGCCGTCGCGGAGCTGGCGCTCAAGGACGCCGGGGTGACGGCGTCCGAGGTGCAACGGGTGTTCCTGGCCAACGCGGCGGCCGGGCTGGTGTCCGGCCAGGAGATGATTCGAGGCCAGGTCGCCTTGCAGTCCACAGCTCTGGCCGGTGTTCCGCTGGTGAACGTGGAGAACGCGTGCGCGTCCAGCAGCTCCGCCGTCAACCTGGCGTACGAGACGGTGCTGGCGGGCCGGTGCGACCTCGCGATCGTCATCGGCGTGGAGAAGCTGTCGCACCAGGACAAGTCCCGCACCTTCGACGCGTTGCGCGGCGCCACCGACGTCGAAGCGTCCTGTCGCCCCGAGCCGGGCAAGCCCGCCTCGAACTCGGTGTTCGTGAACGTCTACGCCGAGGAGGCCAAGCGCTATCTCACCGAGTACGGCGCCGGCATCGAGGACTTCGCGGCCGTCGCGGTGAAGAACCGCACGCACGCCGCACTCAACCCGCTCGCCCAGTACCGGATACCGCAGACCCTTGAAGAGGTGCTGCACGGCAGGGTGGTCGTCGACCCGCTGACCCTGCCCATGTGCTCGCCCACCACCGATGGCGCCGCCGCCCTGGTGCTGTGTTCGGAAGGCTATGCCCGCCGCCTGGGCATCACCGGGTGCGAGATCCGGGCGACCCGCCTGGCCGCCGGGCGCGGCCAGGGTTCCCAGCCGGTCGCGACGGCTGCGGCGGCCGCGTTCGAGGACGCGGGGATCGGGATCGACGACATCGACGTGCTGGAGTTGCACGACGCGGCCGCGCCCGCCGAGATCCTCCAGTACGCCGAGATCGGGCTGTGCGCCCCCGGGGAAGGGCACCTGCTGGTGCGTACGGGCGCCACCGCGCTGGGTGGCCGCTCGCCCGTCAACGTGAGCGGCGGGCTGATGAGCCGGGGACATCCGATCGGCGCCACCGGCTGCGCGCAGCTGGTGGAGATCTACGACCAGCTCACCGGCCGCGCAGGAGGCAGGCAGGTCGAGGGCGCCCGGGTCGGCATGGCCGTCAACGCGGGCGGCTGGCTCGCGGGCGCGTACGCGGCGTGTGTCGCGAGCATTCTCGTGAAGGCCGGGTGAGTCATGGCGGCCACCGAACTGGAGACGCTCTACTACGACCGGGCAGCCGACGGGGTCGTCCTGCTGACCCTGAACCGGCCGGACCGCGGTAACGGGGTCGTCCCGCAGATGGCGGCCGACCTGCTCGCCGCGCTCACCGACCTCGAACGCGACACCGGGGTCCGCTGCCTGGTGATCACCGGAGCGGGGCGGCAGTTCTCCGCGGGAGCCGACCTCAAGGCCATGCGCTCCTACCTCGATGAGGTCTTCCCGGTCACCCATGAGCCCTACAACGCCCGTGTGCTGTTCCCGGTGACCCAGCGCCTCGTCGCCTCGCGGCTACCGGTCATCGCCGCGATCAACGGGGGCGCCACCGCGGGCGGCCTGGACCTCGCGCTCGCCTGCGACATCCGTATCTGCTCCACGGCGGCCAAGCTCGGCGAGACCTACATCAACCTGGGATTGCCTCCCGGTAATGGCGGCTCGTGGTTTCTCCCCCGGCTCGTCGGCTCTGGCCTGGCCGCCGAGCTGGCGCTGACCGGCGATGTCATCGACGCTGGGCGAGCGCTGGACATCGGCCTGGTCAACCGGGTCGTCGAACCGGCGGAACTGCTCCCTGCCGCCATCGAACTGGGAGCCCGCATCGCGGCCAAACCATGGCGGGCGCTGGAGGCCACCAAACACGCTCTGCGCTCGACCTGGCAGGTCGACCTCGCCACCTCGATGAGCAACAGCTACTGGGCGGTCTCCGCTCTGCACAACGGTCCCGATCTGGCCGAGGGCGTTGACGCGTTCCTCGAACGCCGGCGGCCGCGCTTCAGCCGCGACTGATCGGTGAGGTGCCCGAAGCGCCGTACAATCAGTTGTTAACCGAGTGTGGGAGGACGGTTGACAACCCGGAAGGAAAGACAGGCCAAGCGAAGCGGGCCCGTGTCACCGGAACGCATCGAGGAAGCGGCGATCCAGCTCTTCAGCGAGAAAACCTACCCGGTCGTGGGGATGCGGGATCTCAGTGACGCCGTCGGACTCCTGCCGGGCAGCCTCTACGTGCACATCAATAAGAAGGAGGATCTGCTCCAGCGCATCGTGGAGAAAGGCATCCAGCGCTACCTGGACGCGATCGAGCCGGTGGTGGAGTCCGACCAGACCGCGCCGGAGCGGCTGCGCGGCGCGATCAACGCGCACATGCGGGTTCTCGCCGGATCGCTGCAGCAGACTCGCGTCGCCTTCCACCAGTGGACCTACCTCGCCCCCACCGGCAAACGCCGCGTCGTCAAGCTCCGCCGCCGCTACGACGCCCTCTTCTCGCAGATCATCGACGAGGGCATCGAGGCCGGCGAGTTCCGGGCGGTCAAGAGCGCGCGGGTGACGGTGCTCGCCATCATCGGCATGCTCAACTCGGCCACGGAGTGGTTCTCCCCCACCGGTGAGCTCACGGCCGAGCAGGTCGCCGAGGTTCTCGCCGACGGGGTTCTCACTGGCCTGGTGGCTTGAGACGACCGTTCACGTACGAACAAATGGTTGTTCCCTCCTCCACCGGTTTCTCTCGTTCCGCAAGCGAAATCATGACGTAGCGTCACTGGTGGACGCGGCGAGGTGGAAGCAGACTGAGGCGCGCCTCTGGCGCCTGATCCCGGAGAGCATCCCCTAAAGGGGCGTGGTCTTCGCCCAAATCCAAGAGGGCCGTCGTGTCGTCCGTTTGCACGGGGCTGGAAGGAACGAGCGTTGACCTTCGGGCAGACCGAGCAGACGCAGGGCCGGCTACGCAAACTCAACGTCGGCATCGTGTCCGGCGCGATCTCCGCCGTTGGATCGCTGCTGATGGCGACCGACGCCGACTCCTGGTGGGACGCGCTCCTCATGGGCGTGGGCGTGTCCGCGGCTCTGGTGGTCGTCAATCGGTGGACCGTGGGCCGTTCCTCGCGCGTCGCGCTTCCTGGCCTGATCGTCACCGCGACTGTATGGCTCGTCGGAGTGCTGGCGGCGGACGCCTCGGCGCAATCGTACGGCTTCGCCATCGTGGCCACCATCACCGTTCTGGAGCTGCCGCGCCACCGGCGGGCGGCGATCGCGGGACTCGCCGCCTTCGCTGTCGCCGTGGTGGCGACGAAACTGGTGGTGGCGCGCGAGGACGTGGTCGACGTTCTGGTCCAGTACGTCCTGCTCTCCTCATGCGTCGCCCTGGGAGGAGTCGTCCTCACGGTCCTCCTCGCCGCGGTCCACGACCTCATCGGAGAGTTGGAGAAGGCACGGGAACGCGAAGCGGAGGTGGCCGTCATGCGGGAGCGCGTGCGTTTCGCCGGCGACCTGCACGACATTCAGGGCCATACGCTCCATGTGGTGAAGTTGAAGGTCTCGCTGGCCAAGAAGCTGCTGCACAGTGACATCGGGCAGGTGGAGCAGGAGCTGGACGAGGTGCACGCCCTGGTCGGCGACACCATCACGCAGACCAAGGAGCTCGCCCACGCGCAGCGGCGGCTCAACCTGTCCGCGGAGCTGGAGAACGCCAAAAACCTCTTCGAGGCCGCGGGCATCCACGTGCGCGTCGACCGCGGGGCCGAGGTGGACGTCCGTGTCGGTGAGCTGCTCGGCCAGGTCCTCCGGGAGACGACGACCAACATCCTGCGCCATGCCGAGGCCGAGCAGGTGTGGATCACCCTTTCGGAGACGGGCATCTCCATCGCCAACGACGGCGCACGCGAGGCGGGGCCTCCCAGGCTCAGCGGACTCGCCGCCCTCCGGGACCGCTTGGCAGCCCAGGAAGGCGAGCTGACGGTGGAGCGGAAGGACGGGCTGTTCCACACGGCCGCGACATTCCCCCGCCGGCGTAGCGACGCTGCTCCGGCGACGCGTATGGGCGACCGCTGACCACCGTGGTGTTCGCCGACGACGAGGCTCTCCTGCGGAACACCTGATCGTCCGGTCTGCGAGAGCGGCCAGATCGCTCCGGGGGTCACCAGTGACGCCGCGTCATGAACTTCACCTGCGAAATGTCATGGCGAGGTGGTGACGTGGCTGCACTGCCGGACGAGCGCCGCGACGGCTGTAATCGACCCACATGAAGCACTTACACCCCGGCCGCCGGCGAGCTGCTCGACCCGCTGGATCGGCTGTTCCAGACCCGGACGAGCGCTGATCACGCCTCCTGACGGCCCGTCCACGCCCATGCCCATCTCGTTCGTAGAAAGTGATCAGATGCGAAAAGCCTTGACAGCCCTGACCGTCGCCGCTGTAGCGACGACCCTCCTTCCGGGAGCGCCCGCCGCGGCGAGCGCGGTGCGGTGGGGGCCGTGCCCGGAGAACGTGGCCGCGTCCGGTCTGGAGTGCTCGACGCTCAAGGTTCCGCTGGACTACCGCGAGCCGGACGGGCGGACGATCGACATCGCGATCTCCCGCCTGGCGAGCAAGGACCCGACGCGGCGGCGCGGCGTGCTGCTCCTCAACCCGGGCGGCCCGGGCGCGGCGGGCCTGCGGTTCCCGGTCGATCTCGTGGCCGCCGGTATGCCGCGGAGCGTGCTGGACACCTACGACGTGATCGGGTTCGACCCGCGCGGCGTCGGCCACAGCACGCCGGTGACCTGCTCTCTGACGCCGGAGCAGCAACTGCGGGGCAACGTCCCGCCGTACGCGCCCACCGCGGCCGACGTCGCGAAGCGGGCAGAGGAGGTCAAGGCCATCGCCAGGCAGTGCGCCACGTCGAAGACGGGGTTCATGCTGCCGTACGTCACCACCGCCAACACCGCCCGCGACATGGACCGCATCCGGCAGGCACTGGGCGAGCCGAAGCTCTCCTACCTCGGTTACTCCTACGGCAGCCACCTCGGCGCGGTGTACACCACACTGTTCCCGCAGCGCGGCGACCGGATCGTGATCGACAGCAACCTGCCCCCTGGCGGCATCAACTATGAGGACAGGAGTCTGTTCGCCCGAGGCGTCGAGGACCGGCTCCCCGACTTCGCCGAGTACGCCGCCGCCCACCCCGGGTACGGGCTGGGCAGCACACCGGAGCAGGTGAGCGAGAAGTACTTCGAGCTCGCCGAACGGTTGGACAGGACACCGGTCCAGGGAACCGACGGTGCGATGTTCCGGATGGGCACGTTCGCCATGCTCTTCCGCGACGCGAGTTTCCCTGCTCTGGCCGGGCTCTGGCAGTCGATCGGCACCGGCAAGGCGCCGCCGGCGGGGGCGGCGGATGATCCCGTACCGGACGTGGACAACTCGCTGTCCAGTCACCAGTACGTGGTCTGCGGCGACTCGCGCTGGCCCCGGTCGATCCATACCTACCAGCGCGCCGTCGAGGCCGACCGGAAGCGGTACCCGATGTTCGGCGCGGCGGCGGCCAACATCCGGCCGTGCGCGTTCTGGCCGTCCGACCCCATCGAGGCGCCGGTGCGCGTCAATGACCGGGGCCCGTCGAACGTCCTCATGGTGCAATTCCTCCGCGACGCGGGGACACCGCTGGCCGGCGCCAGGAAGATGCAGCGGGCGCTCGGCGACCGGGCCCGGATGGTGACCGTCGAGCAAGGCGGCCATGGTGTTTACCTGCTCGGCAAGAACACGTGCGCGGACACCGCGGTGACGACGTTCCTGACCACGGGGAAACGCCCGGTGCGCGAGCTGGCCTGCGCGGCAGAGCCCATTGACACACACGCCTCTGATCAGACGACGATGCCAGGCCGTCAGAGTGCCCGGACGGCCGAGCGGCCGATCGATCCGCGACCGTGACTGCGGGTCGCAGCGTCGCACGCTACGTGTCGGGGCTGCGTAGCCACCCGTTGCGTTCAGCGCATCGTCGGGCGGTGGCCAGGACGCTCGTAATGGCGGGTGACGGATCGTTCGCGGGCCACAGCACCGAGAGTTCTGCCAGGATCGACGGATCGACGACGTCGCGAAGAATGACGCTGGTGCCGGCCTTCGCGGCGTGCTTGGCGAACGACGCAGGGGCCAGGCCGACCTCACGTCCGCTGGAGAGCCGGGCGAGCATGGCGTTGACCGGCGGTTCGTCGAACGCGCGAATCTCGGGTGAGAATCCCGCTTCGCGGCACGCGGCGACGATGCCGTCGTAGTACGCCGGGGCGAGCCGGCGAGGAAACAGCAGCAGCGTCTCCTCGCGGAGGGCCGTCACGGGGATGGCCGGTGCGGCAGCGAGGCGGTGGCGAGTGCTGAGGAGTGCGGAGACGGGCTCTTCACGCAGGATCTCGCCGCCTACCCCGTCGAGGGGATGCGGCGAGAGTGCGAGACCGATGTCCAGGTCGCCGGCGCAGAGCCGTTCGGGGATCTCGGCGCTGAAGAACTCTCGAGCGTCGACCGTGAAGTCGGGGTGGTCTTCCTGGAGAGCATCCAGGAGCATCGTGAGCGTCTCGAAGCTGGCGACCGGGGTGTAGCCCAACCGAATCGTGGTCGCGATCCCCGCCCCGGCCAGCCGGGTGCGCTGCGCGGCTTGTTCCAGCGCGGCCAGCGCTAACGGCGCCTCGTGAACCAGTGTCCGGCCGGCGGCGGTGAGCTGCACCCGGCGGCTCGAACGCACGAAGAGCGGGGTTTCGAGGGTCTCCTCAAGCTTGCGGATCTGATGACTCAGGGACGGCTGGGAGATGTAGAGACGCGTGGCTGCTCGGCCGAAGTGGAGTTCTTCGGCAACCGCCATGAAGTAGCGCAGGACGCGAGGACTGATATCGATAGACAAATCCTATCGCCCCACGTCCGGAAAAGTCTTGGACTCTCGCCTGATGCCCGCCATAGCGTCGTTTCACGCCACGGGGGACGTTCCAACCTGCCCCGGCGAGCCTTCGTCGTACATCAGCCTGGCAAGGAGAGCAGCATGAACATCGCCGTGATCGGACGAGCAACCTGTGGTCCGGTGACGACGATGCCCAAAGCGTTGTCAGGCAGCTGAGTCTCGACGCCGGACACGACGCGGTCCGCCTGGGCGACCTGAGCATGGCCGCCACTCAGGAAGGCCTGGCCGGCCCGATCTTCGCGATCGCCCAGTTCGTCCAGTTCGTCCACCGGATGGCATCACCCGAACAACTCTGACTCCCACCATCGAGCGTTCAACCCATCACGTAGAAGGAGACATCGTGACGCGTACCGAGAAGGCCGGGCTCGAAGCACTGCTCACCCCCGAGGAGAGCGTCCTGGTGCTCATCGACCACCAGCCCTACCAGTTCGCCAACGTCAACAGCCACGAATCAACCATGATCGTCAACAACGTCGTCGGCCTGGCCCAGGTCGCGAAGGCGTTCGACGTCCCCACGGTGCTGACCACGGTGATCGAAGAGCGTGGCGGCCTTCTCGTCAAGGCCCTCCAGGACGTCTTCCCAGACCAGAAGCCGATCAACCGCACGTCCATCAACACCTGGGAAGACCGTCGAGTCGTCGACGTCGTGGAGAGGACGGGGCGCAAGAAGCTGATCCTCGCCGGGTTGTGGACGGAGATCTGCGTCGCCATGCCCGCCCTCCAGGCGCTGGGCGAGGGGTACGACGTCTTCGCCGTCACGGACGCCGGCGGCGGGGTCACTGCCGAGGCGCACGACATGGCGGTGCGTCGCATGGTGCAGGCCGGCGTCGTACCCATCACCTGGATGGCCGTGGCCGGCGAATGGCAGCGCGACTGGGCTCGTGAGTCAACGGCCGGCGCGCTCGGGCAGATTCTCCTCGAGCACGGCGGCGCCAGCGGGATCGCGTTCGCCTGGGAGCTGCAACTCCTGGCCACACCCACCACCGATGGTGTGCAGCACTGACGGCTGCCGGCCTCAGGCGGGTCCAGCGCGTTCCGGCGCCCGGCAGCCATCGACGCGCACGAGGCCAGCGGTGCCACCGTCACACACGTGGAGGACTTCGCCGACGCGACGCTCTACTCCAATGTCAGCGTCAACGGCCACCTGTACAACCTCGTCGGAACCATCGCGGAGGCATGACCATGACCGGCAGCACCATCGTCGAAAGCGACCAGGCCAAGCGCAACACCGAGATCGTGGTCACCGCGATGCGTGAGCTCTTCGTCGAGAAGGACCTCACCGCGCTGGACCGCTACTGGGCAGAACCGTACGTGCAGCACAGCCCTCAGATGCCCAACGGCCTCGACACGCTGCGCACCGCCGTGCCCGGCCTGCAGGGATTCTCCTGGGAGCCGCAGCGCACCGCAGCCCAGGGCGACCTTGTGTTCGCCCACAGCATCGTCCATGGCTGGGCACCCGGCCCGGTGGTGATCGTCGACATCTTCCGCCTGGAGAACGGTCGCATCGTCGAGCACTGGGACGTCGTACAGGACCTCACCCTGCCCGAATCAACTGTCAGCGGTAACCCCATGGTGTGAACTCACGTGCACGCGGGAGGAGCGAAGCGGCGGCCCCGCTTCTCCCGACGGCGGCGAGCCCGGCTCTTCATCAGCCCGCGCACCGTCGAATGGCACCTGCGCAAGGTCTTCGGCAAGCTCGGTATCACCTCCACGCAGGCAACTCCAACGCCCCGCCCCCACCGGCCGTGCCTAAGAAGGCGCTGGAAGCGTGGGGGACTTGCCCGGTCGGCGATGGCGCGGGGGGAGTTGCCGCCAGGTGCGACCGCTGCTGGCCACGAACACGATCGCCGCCAAGATCACCAAACAAGACTCGGTCCTGACGGACTCGCCCCCAGGGGACGGATGCCCTGCCCGGGTCCGGCTCGTGTCTTGCGGTGGCAGACTGAAACTCCTGCGGCCGAACAACCCCCTGGCGACCAACTCGGCCGCAGGGTAGCGATGTAGGCAGCACAACGAAGCGGGGAGCATAAATGGCAGTACAACAGGCGTGGCCTCGCCTGCGGGTCGCGGAATGGGCGGAGACTCGTGACACCCTGCACATGTGGACCCAGATTGTCGGCAAGGTCCGGCTGGCTCACGCGCCGCTGGTCAATCACTGGTGGCAAGTCACGCTGTACGTGAGTCCCCGAGGGCTCACCACCTCGGCAATCCCGTACGGGGCCGGGGCATTCGACCTGGAATTCGATTTCGTCGAGCATCTGCTGCGTATTCGCAACAGTGATGGCGGGACTCGTGCGGTGGCTTTGGAGCCCAAACCGGTGGCCGACTTCTACGGCGAGACCATGGTGGCCCTGGCGGAGCTCGGGATCAGGACGGAAATTCAGGCGGCGCCCAACGAGGTAGAGCCGGCGATTCCCTTCGCTGAGGATCGCCAACATGCCTCGTACGATGCTCAGGCGGCGCAGCTGTTCTGGCGGCAGCTGTTGCAGGCGGATCGGGTACTCGGGAAATTCAGGTCGCGATTCGTCGGCAAGGTCAGTCCGGTGCACTTCTTCTGGGGCGCGATGGATCTGGCCTGTACCAGGTTCTCCGGACGAACCGCGCCTCCGCATCCCGGTGGCGCGCCCAACTGCGGGGACTGGGTGATGGTGGAGGGGTACTCGCGGGAGCTGGCCAGCTGCGGGTTCTGGCCGGGTGGCGGCGAGGAGGGCGCCTTCTATGCCTATGCCTATCCCGAGCCCGAGGGGTATGCGGATTATCCGGTGTCTCCGAAGACCGCTTACTACAGCCGCGAGAATCGGCAGTTCCTGCTGCCCTACGAAGCGGTGGCCGATGCGAAGGATCCGGACCGGGTGCTGTTGGAGTTCCTCGACTCCACGTACGAGGCCGCCGCAGAGTTGGCGCACTGGGACCGGGCCTCCCTGGAGGACGACCCGCATCGGTGGACACAGCATCGGCGTTCGTGAGATGCGACCCAGGGTCCTTCCCCCCCCCCGGTTTCCCGACACGATGATGCATCCGGATAACTCATGATGGTGGTCATGACCCGATCTTGCTGACGCGTTGCGCGGCGCGGTTTGCCTCGGCGACAGCAGCGTCGGCCTGCTCGCGGGTCTGCCGGATGCGCTGCCGCTTCCTCTTGGGCGGCGCTCATCCGCTCGTCGGCGCCGCCGCGGCCCCCCAGAACTGTCGGTGCCGGGTGCTTGGGTGGGGGCATGCGTTACGGCATCGACGTCGCGATCCTCGGTGACCTCGCGGAGCCGGCACACCTGGTCACCCTCGCCCGGGAGGCCGAGGCCGCCGGGTGGGACGCCGTGCTGGTGTGGGACCACTTGGCCTTCACCTGGGGCATGCCATCGGCCGACCCGTGGGTGACGCTGGCCGCGGCGGCGCAGGCGACCTCGCACATCAGGCTGGGTACGGCGGTGACGGCCGTGGCCCGGCACCGCCCGGAAAGGCTGGCCCAGACGGTGGCGACGCTCGACAGGCTGAGCGGCGGTCGCGCGATCCTGGGCGCCGGGCTGGGCGGCGTGAGGCAGGAGTTCACCGCCTTCGGCTCACCGCGTCCCGGCGGGGTCATGCTCGACGAGGCCCTCGACGTCATGGTCTCGCTCTGGTCCGGCGAGGAGGTGCACCACCGGGGCGCTCATTACACCGTCGACGGGGTGCGGCTCGCGCCGCTGCCCCTCCAGCGGCCCCGGGTGCCGGTGTGGGTCGGCGGCACGGCTGCGGGTGCCCTTCGGCGTGCCGCCCGCTGGGACGGCTGGATCGTCGCCGGCGACGACCGGGAGGGCCGCATGACGCTTTCACCCGACTCCCTGGCCGCCCAGGTCAGTGAGCTGCGCCGGCACCGGGCAAACGCGGGCGACCTCGACGTGGCGGTCATCGGGGTGAGCGAGCCAGGCTCGTCGGTCCGGGCCTACGCCGACGCCGGCGCCACGTGGTGGCTGGAGCACTTCCACAGCTACCGGGGGTCGATGGAACGACTGGTGCGGCGTGTCAAGGCGGGCCCGCCCGTGTGAAGCACCTGCGGTGCGCGCGTGACTCAGGACAGCCCGATGCACAGGCTCACAGCGTCCCGGCGTGCCAAGGCGGAACACCGCGGTGCACGTGGCCGAGGCCGACGCGGGCAAGCGCGCCTTCAACCGCCAGGAGCTGCGGGCCTTCTCCGATCACACCGACGAGCAGGTCAACCGGGTACGCGAGGCCGGCCGCAAGGGCTGGCTGCCGATCTTCCGCGACGAGGCGCTGTTCAAGACCGCCTACGCCTTCGGCCTGCGCCGCAACGAGGCCCGCATGCTGGACGTGGTGGACTTTGGCCACAACCCCGACGGGCCGGAGTTCGGCGTGCTCGACGTCCGCCCCGGCAAGGCCCAGAAGGGCTCGCGCACGGCATGGCCGGCCTCGATCACTGCGTGATCGTCTACTTCGGGAGAACCACGAACTTGTAACAACCTGACCGTTCGCAATACATGCGGTCATAGCGCACCAGCCCAGAGAAGAGTTCCACGACGACCCGCGACGCGCCACCGGCGACGTTGGCCGAGAGCTTGAAGCCGTGGCCGGCCGACCTGTCGCAGACACGACGGGTGTCCCTGTCGATCTGACGTCTTCCGGCCCACGCGGTGTACACGGCGGTGCGGCAACCGGAGGCCGCCCGTAGGCGAGCGCCGACCTGGACCGAACGGTTGTGCCAGGTAAGGCTGCCCTTGAGATACGAAGTGCCTTGCGTGATCGTGAAGGACGTCCTCGGATCAGCCGCCGCGCTCACGGGGGTCGCGGTCCCGAGTAGAACGGCGATCGCTGCGCCAAGTGCCAATGTGGTCTTCAGGGCTCTGCCTTCCTCAACGAAAATGAATTCCTCGGGAAGATCCTGCTTGCGGGCGCTTCCGCGGACCAGAGGGATAACCCCAAGTCGAGATGGTGTCCGCCCTCGGCGTCTGAGGCGCCCTTCATGCCGAGCAGGCCACGCCGAGTTCACCAGCGACATCACGGCAATGTCCTGGTCAAGGGCACCGGATGCATGAACGCTGACCCAACTGGCCGCGCTTCGGCGCACTCTGCGCAGGCGGTTCAGCGAACGTCTCGATCTCAGGAGGGACCGATCACCAAGGTCAGCCGCCACGAACGTCCGCTCCAGGGCGGGCAAAGAGACGCCAAAGCCATGCTCTAGCGTGATCACCATGAAGGCGGCTCGGTATCTGTGCTGGCTGGCCTGGGCACAAAGGGGCCGCGTCGCGCTGGGCGCGACGCTGGGAACCCTCTGGATGGTGGGCCTGACGCTCCCGCCGTACCTGCTGGCCAGGGCGATCGACGACAACCTGGCACCCGGCTGGGTGCTGGCGCTGCTCGGCGCGGGCCTGGTCAACGCCTGGCTGGCGATGTTGCGGCACCGCACGATGACCAAGATCCGGATGGACGCCAACTTCCGCACCGTGCGCGCCCTGGTCGAGCAGATCAACAAGCTGGGCGCCGACCTACCCAAGCGCGCTTCGACGGGCGACGTGGTGACGATCGGCATCGGCGACGTCACCGCCATCGCCGCCTCGCTGACGGTGACCGGCCCCGGCGTGGGCGCCGTGATCAGTTACGGCGTGGTGGCGGCGCTGCTGCTACAGGTCTCCGTGGTGCTGGCCGTGGTGGTGCTGCTGGGCGTGCCGCTGCTGGCGATCCTGCTCGGCCCGCTGCTCGGGCGGCTGATGAAGCTGCAGAACGGCTACCGCGAGAACCAGGGCAGGCTGACCACCCGCCTGGTCGACCTGATCGAGGGGCTGCGGGTGCTCAACGCCTTCGGCGGCAAGGGCGCCTACGCCGAGCGGTACCGCGCCGACTCGGCGAGCCTGCGCGAGCAGGGCTACCGGGTGGCGTCGCTGACGAGCTGGATCGGCGCGCTGGGCGCCGGATTACCCGCCCTGTTCCTGGCCACCGTCACCTGGCTGGGCGCCCGGCTGGCCGCCGAGGGGGCGATCACGGTGGGCGAGCTGGTCGGGGTATACGGGTACATCGCCGTGCTGGTGGTGCCGGTCTCCTTCTTCATCGAGGGCAGCTTCCAGGTCAGCCATGGCCTGGTCGCCGCCCACCAGGCCACCCGCTTCCTCGCGCTGCGCGCCGAGGAGCGGCCCCGGCCCGGCGGGCCGGAGGTCGCGCCGGGGAGCCTGGTGGGGCTGGTCAGCGCCCGGCCCGAGGAGAGCGTGGCGCTGCTCGAAGGGCTGGGCGGGTTCGACGGCACCTCCCTGATCGCCGACCACGACGCTGCCCTGTTCGCGGGCACGTTGCGCGAGGTCCTCCAGGGCCGGGGCGCAGCGGACGACGAGGCCATTCACCGGGCCGTGCACGTCGCCGCGGCACAGGACGTGGTCGCCGGGCTGCGCCATGGGCTCGACTCGATGGTCGAACCCGGCGGCCGCAACCTGTCGGGCGGCCAGCGTCAGCGCGTGCGCCTGGCCCGGGCGCTGCTGGCCGAGCCCGAGGTGCTGCTGGCGGTGGAGCCCACCTCCGCGCTGGACGCGCACACCGAGTCCCTCCTCGCGGGGCGGCTCCGTACGGCACGCGCCGGCCGTACGACGGTCGTGGCCACCACCTCGCCGCTGCTCCTCGCCCAGGCCGACCAGGTGCTGTTCATCGAGGATGGGCGGGTGGCCGCCTCCGGCACCCACCGCGAGCTGATGGAATCCACCCCCGCTTACCGATCGGTGCTCGCATGAACCGCGACCTGCCCATCGCCGACCGCCGGCAGGTACGGCGGGCCACCCTGCGCCTGGTCAGGCGCGACGTGCCGGGCTTCACCGCGACGCTGCTGCTCAACAGCCTGGCGGCGGCCGCCGCGCTGGTCAGCCCGTGGTTGCTGGGCCGCATCATCGACTCCATCAGCGCCGGAGACACCGTCGACCTGCTCGCCGCGATCGCCATGGGCGCGGCGCTGGCCCAGCTCGTCCTGTCCAGGTACGCCGAGAAGATGGGGCATCGGCTCAGCGAGCGTGTCCAGGAACACATCCGCGCCGATCTCCTGGACCGTGTGCTGGCCCTGCCCGCCACCACGGTCGAGCACATCCGCACCGGCGACCTGACCGCCCGCGGAACCACCGACGTGGCCGTCGTCGCCCGCACCCTGCGCGACGCCGCCCCCGCGATCCTCGTCTCGAGCCTGCAGGTGCTCTTCCTGATCGTCGCCGTCTTCCTGGTCGACCCGGTCCTGGGCGCCTGCGGTCTGCTCGCGCTGGCCGGCATCATGGCCGCCTCCCGCTGGTACCTTCGCCGCGCCCGCTCCGCCTACCTGGAGGAAGGCGCCGCCCGCTCGGAGCTGGCCGAGCACCTGGCCGGCAACGCCGCGGGCGCCCGCACCATCGAGGTCCTGGGCCTGCAGGCCAAGCGCACGCGGGCGGCGGAACGGGTGATCGAGCGCAGCCGGACCGCCCAGCTGCGGACCCTCTTCCTGCGCAGCGTGCTCTGGCCCTCGGTGGAGGTCTCCTCGCTCCTGCCGCCCGTACTGGTACTGCTGCTCGGCGGGGTGCTCCTGGACCGCGGCCAGGTCACGCTGGGCGCGGTCGTCACCTGCGTGCTCTACCTGCGCCAGCTCGGCCAGCCGATCGAGACGATCCTGATCTGGCTGGAGCAGTTGCAGAGCAGCGGCGCCTCCTTCGCCAGGATCGAGGGCCTCGCGACACCGGCGCGGGAGGAGGCCGCCGCCGCGGCGCCGCAGGGCGACCGCATCGAAGCGTGCGGCGTGCACTTCGCCTACGAAGGCGGCGACGACGTGGTGACCGGCGTCGATCTGACCGTACGGCCCGGCGAGCGCCTGGCCGTCGTCGGCCCCTCGGGAGCCGGCAAGTCCACCCTGGGCAAGCTGCTGGCCGGCATCGACCGCCCCCGCCTGGGCACGGTCACCGTCGGCTCGGTGCCCGTCGCCGACCTCTCCCCCGCCCAACTCCGCGAGCACGTCGTCCTGGTCACCCAGGAACAGCACCTGTTCCTCGGCACCGTCCGCGACAACCTGATGCTGGCAGATCCGACGGCCGGCGACGACCGTCTGGGCAAAGCGCTGGCGGCAGTCGGCGCCGACTGGATCGCCTCGCTCGACGACGAGCTGGGGTCCCAGTCGTCCGGCGCCACCCTCGGCCCGGACCGGGTCCAGCAGCTCGCCCTGGCCAGGGTCATCCTGGCCAACCCGCACACCGTCATCCTCGACGAGGCCACCGCCATGCTCGACCCCCGTACAGCCAGGCGTGCCGAACGCTCGCTCGCCGCCGTCCTGGAGGGGCGGACCGTCATCGCGATCGCCCACCGCCTGCACACGGCCCGCGACGCCGACCGGGTGGTGGTCATGGACAACGGCCGGGTGGCGGAGGTCGGAGCCCACGACGAGCTGATCGCGGCGGGCGGGGTGTACGCGGCGCTGTGGAGGTCGTGGCACGGCTCGCGGAGTGTCGGCGCCGAACACGATTCTCCCGCTGACCGGTGACGCCGGGAGATCCATGATCTCCCCTCCTCAGAGGTGCATGGAGGAAACCCCAACCACCCACCCGGCCCCCGCCAAGCGGCGGCGGGGATGGGGTCGGTCGCGGAAGGCCGGATGAGACCCACTGCGGAGCGCGCTTCCCCCATCCGGCTTGGGCGCGAAACGCCGCCGCTACCCCGCTCTTCCGGTAGCCGGCCCGCTATCCCCACTGTCCCGGCTGGTAGTCAGCCATGGGGGGCTGCTGGGTGATGACGTTCAGACGGTTCCAGGTGTTCATGAGGGCGATGTGGGACAGCAGGGCGCCGAGTTGGGCCTCGTCGTAGTGCTTGGCGGCATTCGCCCAGACCTCGTCGGGGACGCCTCCGGCCGCGTCCGCGATGCGCGTGCCCTGCTCGGCCAGCTCCAGGGCGGCCCGCTCGGCCTCGGTGAAGACCGTCGCCTCCCGCCACACCGCGACCAGGTTGAGCCGCACCGACGTTTCCCCCGCGTGCGTGGCGTCCTTGGTGTGCATGTCGACGCAGGCGGCGCAGCCGTTGATCTGGCTCACACGCAAGGCCACCAACTCCTGCGTCACCGCGGGCAAAGCGGAGTCGTGCACGACCTTGTTCGCGGAGATGATGTACTTCGCCAGCTTGCTCGTGACCGGGTTCTCGGAGATGTCGAGTCGCGCTTCCATGATGATCTCCTCTGCCGTGTTCGCTGTCACCCCGACGACGAACGAGCCCACCCCCGAGGGGACACCGACGCCCGGCACTGTCCCGTCGGTAACGCGGCGCCACGGCGTTCTTCCCGGCCGTCGGCGCTCTCCTCGGTCCGCAGCGGTTCTGGCAGCCACTGGCCGATGTAGTCCGCACGCGGCCTGCGCACCTTGCGGAACTGGTCGACCGCGGCGAACACCGTGTCACAGTGCGCGGCGCTCCAGCGTCTGATCGTAGAGCGGCCAGGCACTCCGGCCATGGCCGCGGGACGGGAACGTGCTCGATGACACACCACCAGCCAGAAGGAGACCGCACATGAAGGTCGTGCTCGCGGGAGCGACCGGCACCCTCGGCGGCGAACTCGTGCCGAGACTGCTCGCCGCCGGCCATTCGGTGCTTGGCCTGACCCGCTCCCCCGGCAAGGCGCGCCTGCTGGAGGACGCCGGCGTCGAGACGCGGGTGGTCGACGTGATGGACGAGCGGCGGCTGCTGGAGGCGTTGCGCGGACACCGCGCCGACGCGGTGATCCACCAGGCGACCGCGATCACCGGCACGCCGCTGCGGCACCGGGACCTGCACGCCACCGACGACCTGCGCGAGCAGGGGACGGCGAACCTGCTGCGGGCGGCCGAGCTGGTCGGCGCGCACCGGTTCGTCGCGCAGTCGTTCTTCCTCGGCTACGGCTACCGAGATCACGGCGAGGCGGAGCTGACCGAGGACCACCCGTTCGCGCCGACCGGCCGCGGCGGCTTCGAGCGGCACCTGCGCTCGATGCGGGCCAACGAGCGGCTGGCGTTCGGCACGCCGGGGGTCGACGGGATCGCGCTGCGCTACGGGCTCTTCTACGGCCCCGAGCCGGGCACCCGCAAGCTGATGGCGATGGCCTCGAAGCGCATGCTGCCGGCGCCGAGGCCGTCCGGGGTCACCTCGCCCATCCACATCGCCGACGCGGCGGCGGCCACGGCCGCGGCCCTCGACCGTGGGCGGGCCGGGCAGGCGTACAACGTCGTAGACGACACCCCGGTGAGGTTCGCGGACTTCGTCGCCGCCGTGGCGGAGGCGGCTGGGGCGCCGGCGCCGATCACCGTGCCGAGCTGGCTGCTGCGGCCGGCGCCCTACATGTACGCGCTCATGGCGGGCACCCGGATCCGGCTGTCCAACGAGAAGGCCAAGCGGGAGCTCGACTGGCGGCCGGAGTATCCGAGTTGCCGGGACGGCCTGCGGCACGTGCGCCCGGCGAACGCGTGATGCGCCGGCTGGGCGCCGCCGACACGCTGCACGTGCACGGCCACGACCGCGAGGCGCAGCTCGCCGCCGGGCGACCGTCGACGCTGAGCATCGACACGGACATTCCCGGCGTCTTCGAGGTTGAGCTCCACTGGAGCGGGCTGGTCCTGACCCGGTTACACGTGAGCCCGTGACCGGCGGCTGAGCTGCCTGCGGTGCACCACGAGGCCGGCCAGCGCCAGCAGCGAGACGAGACCGAGCTGCCACCAGTTGTCCGGGCTGCCGCCGAGGTCCAGGTCGGCCGCGTGGTTCACCGCGTGCAGCGTGTTGGTGACGAAGAACCCGACCAGCACGATCGACAGCACGTCATGCCATACCAGCGCGCTCAGCATCATCAGCCCAATGCCGATCTGGAAGACCCCGGCGTCGTGCAGGAAGTGCACGTAATTGGGGAACCGGGCGAAGATCGCGAAGCCCGCCGGGTCGATGCGCATCCACACGCCGAAGACCAGCATCGTCAGCGCGCCGACCACCACGGCCACCTGGACGAAGATCCTGGCCGGCCTGCTGTAGCCGTTCATCATGTCGTGTCCCTTTCCTGTGCTTGCTCGCTCTGGTGCTAGGACGAGCGCCCACCGCAGCGTGTGACACGGCTCAGCCCGCGGACATCACCGTGATGCCGAGGCCCGTGCAGACGACCGTGAGCGTGAGCATCGGGTACTGGCCGGTCCGCAGCTCGCCGGCGCGCACCGCGTCCAGCGCCCTGTCGTGTGCCGACACCACGCCGGCGATGTGGCCGAGCACGATCGCGCCCACCTGGACGACGACGATCAGCGACGGCGCCAGGGGTTCGCCATCGCGCGGCTGACATGGGTGCGCGCGGTGGCCGGGCTGAGAAACAACTCGGCACCGATCTCGTGGTTGCTGAGGCCTTGCCCCACCAGGGCCAGCACTTCGCGCTTACGACACCGACGAGTACCCTCCCTGCTCAAAGACGCCGGGCCGGCCGAGCTCTTGCATGCCGTCCGGGTGGTCGCCGCCGGTGGCTGCCGTCGGGTTGGGTGAAGACGAACCCGCTGTCGGTGCACGCCTCGCCCATGGCCGGCCGGTCCTGCCCGCGAGCTCCGATCGGCGGGCGTTGCCGTCGCGGGCCGTTCGCTGTCGGTGCCGGTTGCTAGCGTGACGCCCGAAAAGATCCGATCACGCTGATGCGGGCAGGAGATGGCATGACGACGGAGAACGTCAGCACGGCTGACGTCACGTACTGCGAGGGCTGGGATCCACAGATCCGTGCCGCCGTCGCTCCGATACCGGAGCCGGAGGCCCGTAGCAGGGACGCATCAGGCGAGCAGTACGCCGTCCTGCTGTCTGTCCAAGGGAGACCGAAGGCCTTGTTCCAGGTCGACTGGGGCCACGGTCATCTCGGGTTGTTCCTGTTCGATGAGTGCGAACGGCGCGACAGGGAGCTGGAATACCGGCAACTGGAGCCGGGACGGCTGCACCTGATGCGCTACCAGGAGTGGCGCCACACCTCTGACACCGACGCGGAGTTCCCTGAGCGTGGCTGGTGTTTCACGATGACGATCGACCCGGACGGGCGCGCCAGGCAAGTTCTGAGCGATGTCGGCGGGTCACGTCACACTGGCGCGAGCGTCCCGGTCGAGCACCGTTCGGTGGCCAAGGCGGAGTTCGGCGAGTGGACGGCCTACGTCGATGCGCGGATGCTCGGGCTGAGCGGCCCGATCACCCTGGTGCCGGCCCAGAGACCCGTGGAAGGACCGGCTTCGGGCACGATGCCCGCCTGGTCGGCCCCGCTGCCGCTGCGTCCCCGGCATCTTGAAGCGCTCTTCACTCCTGGAAGCCGCCTGGCCTCTGACGAGGGGCGCGTCGCGTTGATCACTGAGCCCTCGCACGCGGGGTGGCTTCACCTGCCCACCGGCTCGGTGATCGCGGCCGATCCTTACTTTCTGGGTGACTCCGGTCCCTTCACCGTCACCGTGGCGCCTGGTGACTACGCCGTGCTGATCGCCTCGATGCGCTGGGAGGGGACGGATTTGGAGGGCGAAACCCCGGCCGCGATGGTGCGGATCCTCGACAAGCAGACCGTCAGCTGGGAGCTCGCGTTGTTGCCGGGACAGGACGTCCGGTTGCTCGGCGCCGGTGAGTTCTTCGGGTTCGGCGTGGATGCGGGGATGGGCTGCTTCCTCGACGCCTCGGGTCGCGACGAGTTCGCGAGGCTCATCGAGGAGTGGGAGGAAGAGTCCGACCAGGAGGTGGACCTGTTGTCCTCTGAGGTCCGCGCCCCGGAGACCGGCACCAATCTGATCGCCTACCACAGCGGCTTGGGCGACGGCAGTTACCCGGTGTGGATAGGCCGCGATGCCGACGGGGAAGTCACCTCGTTCGTGGCGGACATGCTCATCCTGCACGACGCCGACGCACTGCCGCCCACCGCGCCGTCGACAGCCGTCCGCCTGCCGCTGTTCACTCCGGTGACCGACGACCGCCGCGAGGCGCCCTTCACCAGTCCCAGCGCCACAGCCGAGTTCATGGCGGCCCAGATCAGCCACGTCGCGGATGGCTGGGCGGAGCACCGTCGCTCTTTCACCGACTCCCACGTACTTCGCGACCGATGAAGGCTCCCGCCTCTTAGCACCACACGGACGCGAGCGGAACGGTGGCGGGATTGGAAGCAGGCACGTTCAGCGGTGCCGAGCGCGCCGGAAAGGGCCTGGGTGAGCTCGTCGAAGGGGTCATCCATCGGCAGTTCTTCCGCCTTCCCGGCCACTTCCTCGCGCTGGTACTTGAGCGAGACCAGGAACACCGGGGATGAACCCTCGCAGACCGGACAGCGCCGTGTGCTCCTGTCTGGTTCAGAGGCCCGGCGGCACGTCCCCCTCGGCGCATTCCCGCCGTACCCGGAGAACGCACTCTCTCGACCGGGGCGGGCTCGAACGAGGTGGCCGAGATCGACACCGCGAGCCTCGCCGTCACCCGGCGGATCGACCTGTCGGCCCACCCGTGCCCGTCCACCCTGGCATTACTGGGTGAGCGGCTGTGGGTGGGACACGGGTGCGACAACGGCCCTGGCGGCGTCGTCGGCCTGGATCTGAGCGCGTCCACACCGGCGCCGGTGGCGGTCGGGGGCGAGCACCTGCGCCCTCCCGTACTCGCGGCCGCCGGCGACACGCTCGTGGTCGGCCGGACCGGCCTGCACCACGCCGACATGCTGGTCTACGACGTCGGCGGTGGCACCCCGGAGTTGCGCGGCACGATCGACGGCGAGAAGTGGCGCATGGACTACCTGCGTGACCTCGCCCTGACCTCCGACGGCAAAACCCTGTTCTCCGCAGCCGACGCCCCCGGTCACGTCACCAGGTACGACACCAGCACCCTGGCGGCGACCGGCACCTACGGCGACGGCTGGGACGGATATCCGTCGGCCGTGGCGCTCGGCTCGGGCGGCGCCTACGTCGCCGCGGGACGCCAATGGGGCAGCACCGACCTCACGCTCTACGACGCCGCGACCGGCGCGCCGATGTTCGCGGCCGACCAGCCGGACGCCGAACTGCTCCCGGACGGCCTCGCGTTCTCCGGCCCGGACGTCTTCGTGCTGCTGCGGAGCCCCGCGAACCGGCTGCTGCTGTGGCGAGTGACGGGCGTCGCGCTGCCGGCGTCCAATCTGACGATGACGGCCCCGGCGCGCGCGTATGCCGGCTCGCCGGTCACCGTCGAGGGGCGGCTCACCCGCACCGACGGCAAGACGCTCGGGCTCAAGCCGCTCGCAGTGACCCGGCGCCTGCTCGACGGCACGAAAGAGCCGATCGCCGGCGTGACGACGCAGAAGAACGGCACGTTCACTTTCGAGGACACGCCGCCGGACATCGGTGAGGTGACCTACTTGGTGTTCTGGGACGGCGACGACCACTACCGCCGGAGCAGCGCCTCCGTCACCGTGACGGTCAGGCACAGATCCACCCTCACCATAAACGGGCCGCAGTCAGGCGTCGTCGGCACGGCCATGGAGCTGACCGGTGTGCTGAGGGCGGGTGGCAAGCCGCCCTCGCCGGGGGCCACGCTCACCGTGCAGCGCAGCGTGTACGTCGACGACGTCAGCGATGGAAGCGTCAAGCTCCCGCCGGTGAGCGTGAACGCGGACGGCACGTACACCTTCACCGACACGCCCGCCATCGCCGGCAGGTACAGCTACCTCGCGTTGTGGTCCGGGGAGGCCACGGCCGGGCCAGCCAAGGCCACCCACCAGATCATGGTCGAGTGACCTGACGGCCGTGCCCGGACACCGGGCCGGGCACGGCCGTCAGCCCTTCATCGCACCGCCGAAGTTGAACGATCCCGCCAGGTACTTGTCAACCAGCCACGTAAAGGACCACCGTCGGCGCCGGGTACAGGATCGAGAACGCGGCGACCTGCCCGTACTGGGAGAAGAACGTGAAAATGGGCCCAGAAATCGGTCGGCAACTTGGATGGCCTGGGGGTGCGTCGGTCCGGCCGCCGTCTGCGCGGGCCGGCGCTTCCAGCGTGGCGCGCGGCCTGAACATCCGAGAGCGGTTCACCTATTCGGTGCGGCGCAGGTCCATGCTGTCGGATCCGTCCCACCGGTTGCTCGCGGCCGCCTGACGGGCTGCTCGCTCTGCCAGTTCGCCGGTCAGGCCGGTGCGTTCGATGCACCATTCGACCCACTGGGGTAGCAGGTCGAGTATGGCCTCGGCGTACTTCTTGATGTATCCGTCTGCGACGAGAATCACGGTGTGCTCGATCCGATGCGGGGAGCAGGCATAGTAGCCGGGTCCGGAGAGGTCGGACCAGGTGTCGGCGAGCGTGGCGATGTCTTCTCGTTCGGGCCGGTGGTCAACTCGATCGCGTAGCCAGGCGGCGAAGTCGTCGATGATCGGGTTCAGGTCCTGCTGGGGCCTGGGCTCAGGAGCGACGGTGAGCGACTCGCAGAGGGCGCGGGCGCGCTGGCGCAGGCGGAAATGCTCGGCGATGAGCTCTTGCGACTCACTGCCGAGCAGCAGGGCATCCAGGAGGCCTGAACGGCACAGCGGGTCCAACAGGTCGCGGGCGGTGGCTTGGTCGCACGGGGCCGGTTGGGTGGAGGCGGGTGCCGCGTGCGTCCCCACGGCGGCTCGCCACTCGGCGAGCGCTTCCTCCGGTGAGGCGAAGACGGCGGCGTGCACGACCCGGTCTCCGGTGCAGCGGTCGATGTCCCAGCAGTACCAGTGCGGGTCCTCCTCACCCCAGGCGAAGGGGGCGAGGAGCGCGCACCGCGAGCCGTACTCGTCGGTCAGCAGCAGTGGCTCTCCGGCCGGAGCGGCCCGGAGAATCTCACTGGGCCACCCGGGAGCGCTGCCGGCCTCGGCCAAAGCCGTCGTGGTGTCCTTGATGGCTTCGCGGACGGCGAGATCGAGGTCGCGGCGCAGCATCTCCCCGCTGGACGGCGCGGTCATCGCGGCGAGCCCGTGCAGCAGTCGCCACAGGTCATCCATCTGCCCGCCGGTGCGTGCCGCGTCGTGGATCTCGTCGCGGACGAGGTCAGCCAGCGAGGCCAGGTACTGGTCCCAGTGGAAACCCATGCTCTCGGTCTGGGTGCGTGTCCACATCTCCTCGCCCACCAGGTTGACGACGGCGTTCTCCAACCGCAGAGGCGAGTGGGCGGGCAGATCGGCGAGGCGCTCGATGATCGCATTCTGGGAATCCGGCCACCACTGATCCCCAGCGGTCCCCAGCAGCGACTCAAACAGCACAGAACGAGCATCAGGCGAGGGCTGACGGGCGGCGAGTTGCAGCGCGCGCCGGGCAGGATGACCGCTGACTCCCCGCGTGGGGCTTGCCTTCGCTTTACGCTTCTTCGCCACGGCGCCGATCCTACGGTGTCTCATGGGCCAGGAAGGCTCGTTCGCGCGACGCGGCCGGCTGAAGCCAGACCTCGGGTCCGACCCGGCCCGGTTCGCCGTCGAAGCCACTCGCCGAGCGCTAGCCTCGGCTGGGTGATCGGACGCGCAGCCTGCGGGCCTCCCCGCCGTAGCACTCGCCACGCACATCAACAACCCCTGGTGTGCCCGGTCGGGACTCATCGCGGCAGCGCCGACCACCTCACCCCGGAGTTTCCCCGTACTCCGGACGCTTGGCCTGAGGCCACCCCTGATCGAATGCGAGCCCTAATAGCTAGGCGCGTTCTGGGGGCAGGCCGTAGCGGCTGACGGCCAGGTAGGTCTCCGGCGTCGCCGCTTCGAGGAGCCCCTCGTCGCCTTCCAGGTCGAGTTCTGGCTCCTGGGGACGGCGCAGCAGATTACTCCAGTCGCTTGTCACTCCCCGCTCGTAGGCGTCGCGGAGCAGGGGGCGGGCTTCCTCCTGCTGCTCGCGGAAGATCCGCCGCTGGGTGAGTCGCTGTTCTTCCTGAGCGTCATCGCTGAGTTCCTGGACATCGGCCGGCTGATCCTCGGCGCGCAGCTCCGGGGTGCGCTGGGCGATGGCCAGGTCTTCCTCGTGGAGGCGCTCGCAGGCGGCGAACAGCTTCCGGGACACGCCGAGGTGAACCTCGGTTCCGGGGATGCGGCAGGTGAGGAAGTCGTCGAGGCGGATCAAGAACAGAAGCCATCAGATCACGCACCAGCCGACACCGCACGAGTTAACCAGCAGGGTCCTGTAGGGCGTCAAAACCTGCTCGTGTGGTTTTAGCTGGGGTTTCTCCGAGCAAATTATACGGCTCGGCGGTACTCGTTGATCGCCCCTCCGAGTATTTCGTTGCGCTCGATCCGACTTTCCATCGGCACCCTCACATGCTCGTCGTGATCGGGTGGTCACTGCTCACGAGTTACGGGCGGCCTTCTCAAACACCACCTCCCTGGGCGCGGCCCCAAAGGCCCGCAGCGAACAGGGCGTGCGAGACCTGCCGCGGATCGAGCCGGATGACCACCTCGCCGCCCTCGGACTCCGTAAGGTCGCCCGCGGCCAGACCGATGAGAGCGAGCTCACCGGCCGCCAGATCACGGCTGTCCTTCCGGAATCGCTCCTCCGCTGTGGGCCCCTCCATGCGGACCTCTCTTACTTCTTGAATCGCTTGTCGGTGAGCAGCTTACGCAGCGTGGTGTCCTTCGCCGCCTTCAGCGCCTCTTCAACCGTCATCTCTCGGCATGACCGACTTGATGCTCCCCTTCCGGAAATCCGCCATGAACCTCGACACCGTCATCGTGCGATTCTGAACGATGTCGCTCTGGCCGCCTTGTCCCTGCCGGCTCCCATCAGGCCGGCCCTCGTACGCCGTCCTGCTGGGTGACGCTCGAGCAGACCACCCCTCATCGCCGGCGTGCTCCCGCGCCGCTTCTTGCCGGATGACGGCGTCGGGCCAGCACCTTGCCGTGATGAGATGGAGATCATCATCTGCGATGATCGGCGCATGAAGCGCATGAGCGTCGCGCTGGTCGTGGCCGGCCTGTTGAGCGTGACGATTCCCGGCGGCGCCGTGCACGCGGCTCCCGCATCGGAGTCTCTCGGCTCCGTCGTCGACGCGATCAAGAAGCAGTTCGCGAAGAAGAGCAGCGTGCGCTTCTCCGTCAGGCGACGCGGCGGCCCTCCGCCCTCGGAGGATCTCAAGATCTCCGGCGCGTACCGCTTCAAGGCTTCAGGCATGTACGCCGCCGACCTCACGGAGATCTCCTACGAGAAGGCGGCAACGGGCCGATCCCGAGAGATCACCATAGGCCGAGAGTTCTACTCACAGAGCTATGTGCGTTCCGACGAAGGCAAGTACACCTGGAAGTCGCCACCGACGCTAGGGGAATGGGCGTACGGGCGGAACTTCGCCGGGGTCGTCTGGGGCAAGGATCTGGTCAACGGGATCAACCCGGGCTTTCTCGAGCTGGTCGCCTCTCACGGTGCGACCAGCTCCGACGGCGGAACCTTCGAGGGAGTGAAGACGACCCTCCACAGCGGCACGGTGACGGTTCTCGACCTGGGTGAACAGCAGGCCGGGATCTCCTTCGGGACCGAGGACGGCGGCCCTGGGCACTCCGGCGGACAGATCACCTGGAAACTCTGGGCGGGCCCGGACAACCTGCCGAGACGCTTCCACGCCATCATGAAGTTCACCCGGTCGGAGGGCGGCAAGGCCCAAACCATGACGATGAACATCATCTATCGAGGATGGGGAACCCCCGTCAAGATCACGGCCCCGCCCAAGCACCTCATCGCCGACGGTTGGTGACGGACAATCCGCGGAACGACGCGGCACTTCGGAGCTCTCTGAGGGGCCATGGTGATTCCGGACAGCCATCTTATGGGCGTAGCCTATGCGGCTGTTTGGGTTGTAAGGGACTCGTTGAGTACTTCCAGGGGTGGCCGGTAGCCGAGCGCCGAGTGCAGGCGCCGGTGGTCGTGACAACCCTTCGATGTAGCGGATGACCTGCCCGCAGTCTCTGAACGCGGTCATCGCCGCAGGAGGACTCTTGAGCGACCGCATTCCCCTCGCCGAAGTGCTCGACCACATCAGGGCCGAGCTGGCGGACGCCGCCGCGCGCGTCGCGAACCAGGAGGTAGCGGCCGTGACACCAGGCCCAGAGATCACGCCCGACCTGGCGGTGGAGACCATCCCCAGCCAAGGGCGGGGGCCGCAGGCCCGCTGGCGTGCGGGCTCCGGATTCCTGCTGCACCATGACCGCGTGGTCACCGCCGGCGCACAATCTCGGCGACTCCAAGCTGTCGGTCAGGATCGACGGCCGCACCGAGTACCCGGCCTCCATCGCCTTCGACGGGCGAGAGGCCGGAATCGACCTGGCAGTACTGGAGATCGAGAACGCTCGCGTCGTAGCGGAGCCCGCCGCGATCGGGCTGGTGCACCGCGTCACCTCCGTCCAATTGGAGCCGTGCTGAGCGGTCGGCTTCCCCGCCTTCATCCGACGGCCAGGCAAGGAGCGGGCGCTGCGCGACCCCATCCAGGTGCAGGGCGTCATCGCACCCGCGTCCAGGTCCGTATCCGGGCTGCTGCGCCTGCAGGTCACCGCGGCGCCTCCCCTCCACCCACGGCGGCCAAGGGCGTCTCGCAATGGCAGGACGTCAAAGACCTCCTCCTCGGGGACGTGGCCGTCGGCCTGGTCATCGAACACGGCCACGACGAAGGAGCCGACGCACTCACCGTGCTGTCGTTCAGCGCCGTAGACACACCCGGACCCGCACCCGCGGCACAGGTGTGGCGACTGCTCGACGTGCTGGCGCTCCGGCGCACGTTATTCAATTTTGGCCTGCGCCACTATTCTCCCAATCTTGAGGAGGCGGTCGATATACTCGACCAATCCATGGACAACAATAGTATCTTCCGAAGCGCGCGCTTTAGCGCCCATCAGGCCAACCTTGACCCTGGCCAGCCGATCTATTGTCTCATCAAGATGGCATAGATCATCATCGTCTATTTGCCTTGTGATCGCGGCAATTGCTAGTACCCCGATTTGTGGATCCAGAAGAAGGAGCTGTGGACCACATGGGCCAGAAGAAATGGTCCCGGTCGTAGATCTGCCACACCACGACCTGAGCCAGGTTGGCCAGAACATAAAAGACCAGGTGAATCCGGAGACCCCATTTTCGGACGCTTTCGCTTTTTACTGATCTCATGCCCGGCAGGCTACGCGGTCCTACTTGATGACGACTTAGTCAGGCGTTCAGTAAGCGTCAATTACCCGGTTCTACATTGACCTGCGATCGAGGTGCGAACACCGCACGTGGAAAGGTCCATATCATGACGACGACTCGTAGAGCGGTACTGGCCGGATCCGCTGCGGTCGCGACCGACGCCCTGCTGGGAACTTCCTAGACCCGAGCACAGACGCAGGTACGGTCCCGGCAGGAAGCGCCGAAAGCCAAGCCCACACCCACGGTGGTCCTTGTGCACGCCGCGTTCGCCGACGCCTCCGACTGGAACGACGTCGCTGACCGGCTCATCCCCGACGGCTAGGTATCCAGTCATCGCCCGGTGAACCCGCTGCGCGGCGTGGCCTCTGACTCCGCTTACCCGATTCCGCCGTTGGAAAGTGCAGCCAAGACGATCGGACCGTCGAGTCTGACGAGGATGCTCGGATTACACACCCAACGCCCTGAACCCGTGCGTCCGACGCTCCGACAGCGCAGGCAGGAGCACTCCTCAATCGCTGGGAAACCCACGCCAAAAGATCATCCCTCGTTGTCCCAGCTTCGCCCCACCGAACGAACTCGAACACAAGGACCAGGTCAACTTGCGGATCACCTGGTCAAGATAAGCGCGCCCTGCAGGATTCGAACCTGCGACCGTCGGATTAGAAGCAAGATCTTTTAGTGCCGCACGGTGCCGTCTGATGACGATTTGTGCCGCCTTTGCGCGCTTTTCATGTCCGGCAGGGCCAGGCCCAGGGCGTACGAGCACGCACCGAGCACGGCTGACCGCCGGCGCTGGGGTCTGACGGCACGCTCCGGGGGTCGCGATCCCGACCGGGCGCTTCGACATCGGCCACCGGACTTATCGCCCAGACCCTGCTGACGTGACGGCTGCGGCGGTCAGTCGCAGCCGCAGCCGTCACAGCAACAGCCGTCCTCGCCCGAGCAGCAGGAGCAGCAGTTGCCGCAGCAGTCGTAGCCGGAGCAGTCGAAGCGCTCGCAGAAGGAGCCCTCGCGGTCCTCGTCCCAGGCAGGCCGGTACAGGCCGCACGTACAGCACGTCAGTGCGGCGCACGCCAGCGACAGCAGCCCGCCGGGATCCTGCTTCGGCGGCCGTCCTCCCGGCGGCGCGCCGGGATCGCCGGGCGCGTGTCCGGGCGGGTGGCCGGTGCCGTGGGTTCCGGCGGTGGCGAAGGCTCGGGAGACGGCGCTGCCGGTCTCCCGCACCAGCAGGGCGCGCGTCAGGCCAGGTCGGGGCATGTCCAGCTCGTCCACGGCGGCGCGCAGCTCGGCGTGCGCGGCGTCGCAGTGGCGGCGCGCCTCGTCCAGGCCGGTGCCGGTGGCGGCCAGCGGGTTGTACGCCCCAGACGTCCGGTCGTCGGCCAGGTCCTCCACCGCGTCGATCAGGTGTGCCAGCTTCCCGAATCCGCGACCGGCCGCCTCCAGAGCCTCCCGGTTGTGCGGCTTCCCCGCGAGCACTGCGGTGTGCGCGAACGCGGCGGCGACGGCGTCCTCGGTGGGCCCCGTCAACTCTCGTAACCCGGGCGCCGCGCTGCTTCCCGAGGGCGCCTGGGCGGGGGCGCGTTCCAGAAGGGCCTGGCGGTCGGCCGCCGCCGTCAGCGGGCTGGGGTCGAACCCCAGCGTGCCGGCCATGGCCGTACCGGCCGAGGACCAGCGGCCCGCCAGGCGGGTGGCGCCGGCGGCCACCGGGCCGCGGGCGTACACGCCGTCCCCGTCCGCCACGTGGTCGCTCACCTTTCCGGCCGCCAGGAGCAGCGACACCGAGGCCGCCAGCCGTACCCCCTCGGACTCCACTACGTCGGCACCCTTGAAACCGCGGAGCGCACACGGGCCCGCCCGCCGGCGCGCCGCGGACGTGGGCGACTGGGCCTCGGCGAGGACGGACACGAGCAGGCCGTCGTAGTTGGTCACCAGGCGCGACAGGTGTCCGTGCTCGTCGCGGAGCGCCAGGCAGAGCCCGCACAGGTGACCCATCCAGTCCGCGTAGAGCCCCTTGCACATGACGTGCCGACACGGGCGGACAATGCCGAACATACGTCCCCTTATGTGAGCATTTGCGAGCCAACCGTAGCACCAGGTCGCCGGAAGATACCGCGGCGGCGAACGGATCCGCAGGAAGGAGACGGTGCCCTCACCGACCGGCCTGGAGCACTGCGCTTGCCGACCTAAAGGCCCAAAATCGTTGGACAAGGGGAACCCACACGGCCATCGTTTGCCATGATCGGATCTGGCTCGGTGCAGCAGCAGTGCCGCTTGTCTGACCACCACCCGCGAGCAACTGCAGAAGCCGTTTAGAAGCTCAGAACGGATGGCCAGCGGCAAGTAGTTACGTCTGGGCCCGCACCTGACCAGCTTGGGGTCATCCACCGGAGCAGATACACCTCTGTCGACGTGGTGCAGGCTCGGCGAGGGCGCTGAGCTCGTCGCGGTCGGCGTGGTGTTTTCGCGCGACTGCGTCGTCGCGATGCGGCCCGACGGCACCGTGTCCTTCCGATTCACCGACTTCGACCACATCTTGGGGGAACCGGGCGAGTACGGATGCACGCCGAACGTCTATCTGCACCCCATGACGACCCACTAACGATCCCCGCACCGCCACGGCCAGCCCTGGCGGCGCGGGACCTAAACGGCTGGTACAAATGGGGCATGAGCGAATCCGTCGGGTATCCCCCGCGGCGGAACGTGCCGGCGGCCCGGCGTGTCTACAGTCGGACGTACCGTGTGTGGGCCCGCGTGCTCCTGTGGACGCCGATCGCCCTCACGGTAGCCGGTGTCGTCCTCGGCCTGGGGCTGTTCGCGGCAGCTGACGCCGACCCGACGCACAATTCGTCCGCGCTCGGCTATCTCGGCCTCGTTGTGTGGGGCGCCCTCGCGGTCCTTTCACCGGTCCTGCTCGGGTCATTCATCGCCGGGCTGGTCATGCTGAACCGCACGCGCAGTTGAGGTCGCGGCGGGACGCGGCCCGACACAGAGTGCCGCTGCGCAGGCAGCCAGGCGGAGAAGCGGCGCCGGGGCGGAAGGCGGGTGGACCGGATCGACGCCTGCATGCCAGTTTGGTTGTGATGCCCCGTACCGCTTCATGACCCATCGCAGGTGCTTGATCTGCGGTTTTGACCTTCAGCAACCCCCAGCCCGGGAAACTCATCTCGCTGAGAAGCTGACAGTCGGATTAAACATCCGGCCCCGCAATCGCCGCCTGCTCGCGGCGAGGCGTGGCCGCTGCTCTTCTCGCAACAGCTGGAGATGCCGAATGGATCATGGTGTGTGCGGGGTTGGTGCGCGCGAGCACGCAGGGAGCACTGCAAACGCTGGACGAAAATTCCAGAACGCATCCGATCCCGCGTCATCGCAGGTCAGACCATGATCAAAGCGCGCCCTGCAGGATTCGAACCTGCGACACATCGGATTAGAAGCAAGATCCTTAAGTGCCGGACAGTGTTGTTTGATGATGGTTCGCACCGTCCGACAGCGATTCCCACGTCCGGCAGCGCCGGATCACGCCCGGGCGTGCCGGGGCGTGCGAGCACGTACCGAGCACGGCGGCGGTCCTGCCCACCGCCGCAGCGCCATACTCCGAGCTCCGCCCATGACCTGGGTATAAAGGCAGAGCGCACACCCCATCACGGATTGATGACCGCTTCCGGCTTTTGTATAGAGCGTGCCGGGTAGGGGATGCGCATGGCCACACTCATAGACCGGGTACGCGCATATCTGCGCAGCCCCAAAGGCAGAGCAAACATGGAAAAGGCGAAACGGATGGCCCGTGACCCCCGCAACCAGCAGAAGGCTCGGCGTTTTCTAGAGCGGTTCCGGGGGCGGCGTCACTGATCCGGGCGGACGGCGGTCTGCAGTACACCGACCACCCGAAACTCTACGAGGCCAGACTGGTGTGCCCCGGGCCGAATGGGGCGGACGTCCTCGCAGCGGCGGTTGAGCAGGTCGGTGTAGTCCTCGACAGCGGCGCGCGAGTTCGCGAAGACGAGGTTGGGGGAGCCGCGCAGCGTGGCCACAAATCCGACTCTGACCTGCCCACCCCCGACTTCCGCAACACCCTTTAGGCGTTCGATCGTCAGCGAGACGCCTGCGGGGACGAGTCGTTCTCCACCGGGAAGGTGACCATGCCGGTGCTGCCGTTGTAGTTCGTATTGCCTTCCCAGGTGGCGATGTAGGCGGTGTCCCCTGTCTCGGGCGGGGCGTCGGTGATGGTGAACGTGCCGTTCGCCGCCGTCGTCACGGCCGGGAGGGTCTGGGTGGCACCGCCGCCGAGCCGGCGGCGGGTCACAATGAGCTGCTGGACGCCGGGCTCGGTGCCGTCGCTCAGCGTGAACTTGCCGGTGACGGTGAGCGGCTTTCCGGCCACGGCGTCGGAGGGCATGGTCAGGGTCAGCGACGATGGGGTGCGGGTGATGTCCTCGATCCGCCACAGGTGCAACCGGCGCCGACCAGCGTGGTGATCACGTAGAACCGGCCGCCGTGGTGGCGGATGATGGGCGCATAGACGCCGCTTGCCGAGTTGCTCCCAGTGCACCAGGTCACGACTGTGGAAGATCGATACGCCGGGGAAGTATTCGAAGCTGGAGCACACCAGGTAGTAGTCATCGCCTGCCCGGCACACGCTGGGGTCGGGGAAGAACCTGTCGGGTGGCCGGGAGGATCACGAGGAGGGGCGATGTGGCCGTGCGGGAAGACTCTGCTCATTCCCCGAAACTCCCCACCGACATTGAACACGGCACTCCCTTTGGGCAGGGAAACTGTCGGTATGGCTTTCCCGTCTCAGGAGCATCAGCCCTTCGCTCACCTGAGCGCGCCCAACGCGGCCTTCTACCGGGGGATCCTCCGAGCGTTCGCGCGAGCGAAGGAACGATTCATCGTGCATCTCCGGCCCGAGGACGTGGCAGCGGAGCTGCGGCGGGACAATGACGACGCGCTCGCGCAGGCACTGGACAAGCTGCGGGAATGGGGCAACCTGCGGGCTGACGCCGACACCGGCAGGGTCACGAGCGTGGAGGACTTCCACCGTAAGCGGTACCTGTTCCAGCTCACGCATGCCGGGCAGGCCGCCGAGCAGGCGATCTCGTTCTACGAGGATGCCATCGGGAAACGCGGGGCACTGCAGTCTGTTGCGTTGGGAGACATCGCCGAGCAGTTGCAGTCGCTGGCCGTTCTTGCTCGCGATGCGGATCCCGACCTTGCGCGCGCGCACCTGCTGCTGCTGTCCCTGTCCGATCGGTTCTCGTCGCTGGCCGACAACGCGCAGGCGTTCATGGCCTCGTTGCGGCGCGCGATCGACTTCTCCGACGGTGACGTGGCGGGGTTCATTGCCTACAAGGAACGGCTGATCGACTACATCAACCGTTTCATCGCCGACCTTGCCAACTCCGGCGCGCGGATCGCCACGCTCCTGGGTGAGCTGGAGAAATTCGACCATGATCGGCTACTCCGGCTGGCCGCGCGCCGTGAGGCCGCCGACGCGGTGCCCGACGAGGAAGAGGCGGCGGAGGCGTACGTCAAAGCCGAGGAAGCGGCGTTCGCTTCCTGGTCCAATCGCTGGCGCGGCCTCCGGGACTGGTTCATCTCCACGGGCGCCGATCGGCCGTCGCAGGCGCGACTGCTTCGCCAGGCGGCGATCACGGCGATCAAGCAGCTCATCGACACGGTCGGGCTGCTCAACGAGCGGCGATCTGGGCGTTCCGACCGCAGCGCTGACTTCCGGGCGCTGGCGCGCTGGTTCGCCGAGGCTCCCGATGAGGCGGCTGCGCATCGGCTGTGGCGGGCGGCGTTCGGGCTGACCCCGGCCCGGCATCTGACGGTGACGGCCGCGACGCTGGAGGAATGGCGCGAGGTCGAGGGAGGAGTCCCCTGGCGAGAGGCGCCGCCGATCAGGATCTCGCCGCAGCTACGCCGTACCGGCTCCTATGAGCGGCGCGGTAAGCCGAACAAGGTGACCGACCGTTCCCAGGCCCGCCGACTGCTGGTGGAGCAGGCCGAGCGGGAGGCGAGTGAGACGGCCGCGGCTCGGGCCGCACTGCGGACCGACGGGCCAGTCCTGCTGTCAGAGCTGAATAGTCTCGATCCACGGGTGTTCCGATTGTTCCTGGGGCTGCTGGGCGACGCGCTCGCGGCCCGCCGGCCAGGCGAGACGGAGGTAAAGACGGTGAGTGCCGACGGATCGATGGAGATACGCCTGATGCTCGTTCCCGACGGCGGCGAGGTGGAGATCCATACGGAGGACGGCGTGCTCACCGGGCCCGAGCACGTGATTGATATCACTGACCTGACGGTCGGAGCATGATCGGGGACGAGGAGCGGATTCAGCGGCGTGCCGCGCTGCGCGCGCTCCTGGCCAGACCGCTACTCACCGCCGAGCGTGATCCCGAGGCACTGCTGCTGGTGCGCCGGCATGTGACCGAGTTGCGCGACTGGCTCGCACGCGAGACCGGCTGGCGGCTCATGGTGGACTCGGGGACGGCGCGGCTGTTCAAGACCGCCCCCGATACACAAGACGCGACTCACCCGGCGCGGGGAAAGGCGGGAGAGCCGTACGGTCGGCGCCGCTACGTACTGTTCTGCCTGGCTCTGGCCACGCTCGAACGGGCGGACGCGCAGACCACGCTCGGCCGGCTTGCAGAGGAGGTGCTGTCGGCCGCGGCAGAGCCGGAGCTGGACTTCACCTTCACTCTCGATACCCGCGCCGAGCGAGCCGATCTGGTCGCCATCGTGCGCATGTTGCTCGACTGGGGTGTGCTGCGCAGGGTCGCCGGCGATGAGGAGGCTTACCTGTCGGAGACCGGTGACGTGCTGTACGACGTACGCAGGCCAGTACTGGCCACGCTGCTCACCGGCGCGAGGGGCCCGTCCACGATCACCGCGCCCTCGTTCGAGGAGCGGCTCGCCGAGCTGACTGCCGAGCCGGTCGCCGACACCGACGACCTGCGCAACCAGGCCCTGCGCCGCAGGCTGACCCGCAAGCTCCTGGAGGATCCGGTGATCTATTTCGCCGACCTCGACGAAGCCGAGCGCGCCTACCTGACCTCCCAGCGACATGCCATTGTCCGCCGGTTGGAAGAGGCCACCGAGCTGGTGGCCGAAGTTCGAGCCGAGGGCATCGCGATGGTCGATCCCGAAGACCAGTTGACCGATGTCCGCATGCCGGAGCAGTACACCGACGGCCACGTGACGCTGCTGGTGGCCGAGCAGCTGGCCGTCCACGGCGAGCTGACGGTCGAAGAGCTGAAGGCCTTCGTCCGGCAGGCGGCCCGCGAGCACATCTCCTTCTGGCGCAAGGGCGTGACCGAGCCGGGCGCCGAGACCGGCCTGCTCGCCACGGCCTTGGACAAGCTGACGGCGTTGCGGCTCGTGCACGTCGCCGAGGGCGCTGCCGTGGGGCTGCCCGCCATCGCCCGCTACGCACTGGCCGAACCCGTGATCAAAGGACAGTGATGCTGACCTCCCCGACCTCCGAACGCTGGAAGCCGCTGCGTGCCGGGCTCGTCGACCTGTTCTATTACGACGTAGAGGAGTTCCACTTCCACGACGGCCGCCTGCTGCTGCGCGGCAACAACGGCACCGGCAAGTCCAAGGTGCTGGCCCTGACGCTGCCGTTCCTGCTTGACGGGGAGCTGGCCCCGCATCGGGTCGAACCGGACGGCGACCGGCAGAAGCGCATGGAGTGGAACCTGCTGCTGGGCGGCAAACACCCGCACCCCGAGCGGCTGGGTTACGCGTGGCTGGAGTTCGGCCGACGTACGGTGGACGGTTCGGAGGAGTTCCGTACGATCGGGTGCGGGCTGAAGGCGGTCAGGGACCGCGGCATCGTCCGGCACTGGTTCTTCCTCACTCCACAGCGCATCGGCGCGGAACTTCATCTGCTCTCCTCCACCGGCGTGGTACTCACCAGGGAGAAGCTACGCGAGGCCGTCGAGGGCCGCGGGATGGTGTACGACCGGGCCGCTGACTACCGCAGGGCCGTGGACGAGGCTCTTTTCGGGCTCGGCGAGCACCGCTACGAGGCCCTGGTGAACTTGCTCATCCAGTTGCGCCAGCCGCAGTTGTCGAAGAAACCGGACGAGAAACTGCTGTCCCGCGCCCTGACCGAGGCGCTGCCGCCGCTCAGTCCCGCTCTGATCACCACGGTCGCCGAAGCGTTCCGCGGCCTCGACGAGGAGCGCGACGCCCTGCGGGGGCTGGAGGAAGCGCGCGAGGCGGCGACAGGCTTCCTGATCCACTACCGTCGCTACGCCGCCATCGCGGCCAAGCGCAAGGCTGCCGTGCCACGACTGGCACACAGCCGTTATGAGCATCTGGGCCGGGACCTCGGCGAGGCCGAGGGCCGCCACGCCGCGGCAGAGACGGAGCTGGCGGCGGCCCAGCAGGTGCTGGAAGAACTGGAGGAACAGCGAACCCTGCTGGAGGCACGCCGGGACGCGCTTCGGGAAAGCCCCGAGATGCGTGACGCGGAGCGGCTCAAGCAGTACGGCCAGGAGGCCAAGCGGCTGGCCGATCACGCTCGCCGCTGTGAGCAGGAACGCGACCGCCTCGCAGGCGAGGCGCAGCGGCGCGAGCAGCGAGCCCGTACGGCCCGGGACAAGGCCGACGCGACAGGGCGCGACCTCGACCGGGTGCAGGATCTGACCGTGTCGGCCGCCCGTGAGGCGCGGTGCGAGCCCGGGACCGCCCGCACGGAGCCGGATCATCTCCTTACGGCCGACCAGCCGGAGCTGGCGCGGATCCGGCGTGAGGCCGAGGCGCTGGCGGATCGTCAGGAGCAGATGATCGGCGAGTTGGAGCGGCTCATCGACCGCGTGCGCCGCGCCCAGGAGCGAATGAGAGCCGCGCGCGCCGAGGTGGAGCGGCTGACCGCGGAGACACAGGCCGTGGCTCAGCGCGTCGCCGACGCGGAAGAGGCGGTGAGCGGGGCCGTCACCGGGCTCGTCCAGGAGTACACCCTCTACCTGGCCGGTCTCGTCGAGCTGCGGCTGGACGATCCCGATGAGGTGATCGCGGCACTGCAGTCCTGGGCTGCCTCTACCGACGGCCCCAACCCGGCCGCGAACGCCGTGGGCGACGCGACCAGAACGGCCACTGACGCGCTCGGCCGGTTGGGGGCAGAGCTGGACTCCGAGATCCAGGAGGCGACGCGGGCCGCCGCAGACCTGTCCGAAGAGATCTCCCGTTTGGAGGCCGGTGGCCACGAGGCGCCGCCCCCACCTCACACGCGCGGCCCCGCCACCCGCCTCGACCGTCCAGGCGCACCCCTGTGGAAGGTGGTGGACTTCGCCGACGCGGTGCCCGCCGACCATCGGGCCGGGCTGGAAGCCGCACTGGAGGCCGCCGGCATCCTGGACGCCTGGGTGACGCCGGGCGGGAGGTTGCTGGCCGCTGATGACACCGTCGTCGTCGCCGGCGGGCCGCTGTCCGGCCCATCCTGCGTCGCCGTCCTGCGTCCGGCTGTTGACCGGGCCGATCGGCAGGCCACGACACTGGCCGACAGCGCCGTGGAGGCCGTGTTGTCCGGCATCGGGCTCGGACCAGGCAACGACGGCCAGGCGTGGGTGGCGGTCGACGGCAGGTGGGCGAACGGCGTGCTCACCGGCTCCTGGCGCAAGAGTGAGGCGCACTACATCGGCGAGGGCGCCAGAGAGGCGGCGCGGCGGACCCGGCTGGCGACTCTCCGCGGGGAGCTGGACCAGGCCAATCGGCGGATCGAAGAGCTGCGCGGCCGACTTGAGTCGCTCGCCGCCCGCCGGGACAGGCTCGCCGCGGAACACCGCGGCCTGCCCCCGGACTCCGAGCTGCGGGAGGCGCACGTCAAGCGCGCCACCGCCTACGAACGGCGTGAGGAGGTCAACGCCGCGCACGCCGCGGCGGGCATGGCGCTGCGCGAGCGGCAGGACGAGCTCCGGGATGCGGGCATCCAGGCTGAGGAGTTCGCCGCGGACGTCGGCCTGCCCGCGGATCCCGCGGCGCTCGATGAGGTCAAGGGTGCGCTCACCCGCTATCGGCTGGCCCTGGCCCAGTTGTGGCCCGCCATACAAGTATGGCGTGACGCGCAGGAGAGCGCCGCGGACGCCTCAGGGGAGCTCGGAAGGACGAAGGAGCAGCTCGACGGCGCCGCCGAACTGGCCGCGAAGGCAGGTGAGGAGGCGGGCGCCGCAGCCGAGGCGTACCGCACGCTGGTCGAGACCGCGGGCGCCGCCGTCGAGGAGCTGTTCCGCCGGCTCGACCAGGTGGAGCACGAACTGCGCGAGCGTGCCATCGCCGAACGCGCCACTCGCCTGCGCGAGCAGCAGGCCCTGCAGGAACGCGGCAAGGCCGAGGGCGAACGCGACAACCTGCGCAAACAGATCGAGGAGGCGGTCACGGCACGCGACGCCGCCGTGCAGGAGTTCCAGGCGTTCGCCGCCACTGGCCTGCTGCACGTCGCGCTGGCCGGCCTGGACGTTCCCGACACGGACGGCAAGTGGGCGGCGACACCCGCCGTGCTCCTGGCCAGGACGGTCAACGCCGAGCTCAACGCCGTGGACGACGGCGACGGCCCGTGGGACCGGGTGCAGAAGAAGGTCGCCGAGGAGCACAAGCTGCTGTCGGACGCCATGGCCAGGCACGGGCACTCCGTAGGGCTGGCCCTGCACGACGGCGTCATGATCGTCGACGTGATCTTCCAGGGGCGCGCCAGGGACATGCCCGAGCTGGCCGCGGCGCTGGCCGAGGAGACCGGGCAACGCGCACAGCTCCTGTCAGCCAAGGAACGCGAAATCCTGGAGAACCACCTTCTCAACGAGGTCGCCGGCACGCTGCACGAGCTGATCGCCGCAGCCGAGTCGGAGGTTCAGGAGATGAACGCCGAGCTGGAATCCCGTCCCACCTCCACCGGCATGCGGCTGCGCCTGATCTGGAAGACGGCCAGGAACGCCCCCGACGGGCTCGACCGGATCAGAGGCAAGCTCCGCCAGACAGTGGACGCCTGGTCCTCCGCCGACCGGTCCGCCGTCGGAGCGTTCCTGCAGGAGCGGATCGCCCGCGAGCACACCGACAATCCGGCCGCGGGCTGGACCGAGGCCCTGACCAGAGCGCTGGACTATCGTGCCTGGCACGAGTTCGCGATCCAGCGGCTTCAGGACGGCCAGTGGCGGGCCGCGACCGGTCCCGCCTCCGGCGGAGAACGGGTGCTGGCGGCGTCGATGCCGCTGTTCGCCGCCGCCTCGGCCCACTACAAGTCCGCGGGCAACCCGTACGCGCCGCGCCTGGTCGCACTGGACGAGGCGTTCGCCGGAGTGGACGACGACTCCCGGGCCAAGTGCCTGGGCCTGCTGGCCACGTTCGACATGGACGTGGTGATGACCAGCGAGCGTGAGTGGGGTTGTTACCCGCAGGTGCCCGGCCTGGCGATCTGCCAGCTCTCGCGCCGTGATGGCATCGACGCCGTGCTGGTGACGCCCTGGCGATGGGACGGGCGCGAGCGGCGGCGGGCAGAACGCCCTGCTGTCGCCGTGCCCTCCCCCGCACCCACCGTACGGCAGCAGGAGGACCTGTTCGGCATGGACGAGGGCGGCGCGACCGGATGAGCGGCGGGGACACAAACGACTCCGTGGCAGGCGGCGGCACGGGCGGCTCCGGCTCCACGGCAGGCGGCGGTGCGAGCGAGAGGCTGGTGCGGCTGCTGGGCGGCGACGAGACCGCCTGGCTGGTCGACCGGGCACGCCGCCGTCTGGAACAGGGCAAACCGCTGACCGGAACGGTGACACTCACGACGGCGACCCCAGCGCAGCGCCGCGCGGCCGAGGTGCTGCTCGGCCGCCGTGCGGGAGCCGGTTCCTCTCTGTCGGTCTCCTTGGACGAGGTGGACCGGACCCTGCGAGTGGGCGGCATCACCGCGGACGGTCTGCACGAGGCCGTCATCCGCCTGCGCGGCCCGGTGCGGGACCTGGCCGGGGAGAAGGTCGCGCAGGCGACAGCCTGGGAACGAGCATTCGCCAGGCTCGACGCCCTCGTCATCGACCGGCCCGAACTGTCCGGGTGGCGATCGTGGCTGGAATCCACCGGCCTGGTCAGAAGGCTCGCCGCCACGGCCGGAGAAGCACGTACCCTGCTCGACCGGCTGAGCACCGTGCTGGAGCGGCTGCCGTCACCGGGCACGCGTCTCGGCCGGCTCGCCGCCGAAACCTGCGCAGACGCACACGCTCTGGACGAAGGACGCCCGCTGGCGACCCTCGCCCTGTCCGCGGCCCGCGCCCTGTCCGGCCTGCCGTACGCGGGCGAAGGCGGCGCGGACGCCCGCCGCTCGGCCTGGGCCGCGGTAGGTGTGCACCTTGACGACCTATCCTCCTTCGTGCTCTGCCTGGGGCTACCGGGTGACGACCACTCCCCCACCGGACGCATGCTCAGCGCCGCCAGGACAGCGGGCGAGCCATGCGTGCTGACCCTGCGTCAGCTCCTCCGGCACGAAGCACCACTGCGCGCGAACCTGGTCAGGATCTGCGAGAACCCGGTCGTGGTCGCGGCAGCGGCCGACGAACTCGGAGCCTCCTGCCCACCCCTGGTATGCGGCGGCGGCCGGCCGTCGGCAGCCGTCTGGCGGCTGCTGGACCTGCTCGCGGCCGGCGGCGCGACGTTCGCCTACCACGGGGACTTCGACGGGGGCGGGATCGCCATCGCCGCCGCGGTCCACGAACGGGTGGGATTCCTGCCGTGGCGCTTCGACGCCGCCTCCTATCGAGCCGTGCCCTCCTCGGCTCCGCTTTCCGGGCAGGTGCGCCCGACCCCCTGGGATCCGGAGCTGTCCGCGGTGATGGAGCGACGGGGTGTGCGGGTCGAGGAGGAGCTCGTACTTGCTGAGTTGATCGCTGACCTGGCTCCGAAAGGACGTCGCGGGCACTGAAGTCGCAGACTTCCTTGTGATCACCGAGGTGGTCTCGACGCTCGGCCCACATATTCCCCGATCTTGTGCGGTGCCAAAACTCGTCCATGGCACCCGGCCTGGCCTTCTATCCTCGGCACTCGTGTTTCTACGCCTGCTGTATCTGCTGATGGCCCGGTTGTTCGGCTGGTTGACGCTTCTCACGCGGGGCGACACCTCCAAGGAGATGGAGATCTTGGTGCTGCGGCATGAGGTAGCCGTCCTGCGTCGTCAGATCGCCCGGCAACAACCGGACTGGGCCGACCGGGCAGTGCTGGCCTCACCGTCTCCTGGGGTAAGACGTCCAAAGTGGCAAGTTCGAGGTGGAACGTTACGGCGAGTTCCTCGTGGCCCGCGTAGGCCCGGACCCCAGTACGCCTGGAGAAGGCCAGCCATCATCACCTCGGTACTCAACTGGGAGGTGTTCACCACGGCCGCCGCCAACGGATACTTCGCCAACCTGCCGAAAGCCGCAATCGGGGAACCCTACGGCCCCAAGGTCATGACACCGGCCGTGGCGTAACCGGTGACCACGATGTCCTACGGCCAGCGTCCGGCCCGGGGAAGGAGGCCGCGCGGGTGGACCCGTCCCCCCTGCGGGCCGTGGGGGTATTCGACGCCTTGTTCGTTCTCGTGCTGGTCCTGGCCGGGCTGAACAATCGACGCCAGCCAGCGACGATGTGCCATCGCGCCGCTGCGGCCCCCAAGACAAGCCCCCTGCTTGCTTGTCAACTCTGGGTCAGCCGGCCCGCCCCTCAGTATGCGGGGGACCTCGGCATCTCGTTCACCAGCTTCGAGGAATGGGCGCAAGAGCACATGCGACCCATAGCTTGACGCTAGATCCAGCTGGGGCCATCTGCTGGAGGGCGCTGTCGATCTCGAAGCGGATCAGCCGATGGGGTTGAGCCAGGTGCCCACCTCGGACACTCCGCAGTCCGGGTGGACCCGGGGGCGCTTCGGCTCCACCGCAGGTTCATTCGTCTGATCGTCGGAGCCGTCGCCAGAGCGGCCTCGCCAGGTCCGGCAGGTCATCTCAGCCGGTCACTTCCTGCTTGCTGTTCGCGCGCTTGGCGGTGGGCGGCCATGCGAACGGGAGCGTTGGCGGCCCCGTAGCCGTTGTAGCCGTTGACCCGTTGCAGCACCTCGAAGAACATCTGTGATCCGAGGATCTCGGTGTAGAGGTGGAACAGTTCGCCGTGCTCGTCGCGGTCGTAGAGCACGTTGAGGTCGCGCATCTGGGACAGCAGGTCGGGCGCGAGCGCGAAGCGGGCGTCGAGGTCGTCGTAGTAGTTGTCGGTGATGGCCAGAACAGGGGCCCCGCGATCGCGCAGTGCCCGGGCGACGGAGAACAGCGCGTCGGTGCTGAAGGCGATGTGTTCGGGGTCTCGTACCGTGGGGGCCCAGTCGCCGCGGCGCAGCACCGCGCCGTGCAGGGCAATGCGGACGCGGCCCGAGGAGTCGGCGACCGTACGGCTGTGGACCAGTCCGAACGGTGCCGCGTATTCGATCTCGTCGAGGGGATCGAGGCCGAGGAGTGCGCTGTAGAACAGGGTTGATTCGGTGAAGCGGTCGAAGGGCTGTGCCAGTGCGATGTGGTCGATGTGGCGGAGGAGTGTCCGGTCCGCGGCTTGCCCGGTGGGTGTGAAGTCGGTGCGCCAGTCGGTTCCTGGTCCGCTTCCGCAGAAGAAGATGTGGGTGCCGTCAGGAGCGGCGACGGCGTTCAGATCGGCTTCAGCGTGGTCGCGGCGGCGGTGCAGGCGTGGGGCGAGCAGGGCCTGGGCGCGGTGAGCGGAGTCTTGGGGGACGTCGCTCTCCACCGCCACGGCGGCGATTTTCGCGTTGTTCGAGGTCGAGGGGTGACTGGGAGCCCAGTTCAGCAGCACGTTGCTGGAGTCCTGCTGCCAGAGTTGCACGGGTTTGGTGCAGTGCTGACCGATGTGGGTGAAGCCCAGTGCGGTAAGCGCGGCGGTGAGTTGTGGCCCCGACTCGTCGTCGACGGTCACTTCGGCGAAGGAGAATCCCCTCAGCGGAGGGGACGCCGGAGGTACCGCGGACGCCATGTGATCAGGCTGGACGGTCAGGGACTCGCGCAGGGCGAGCAGGGACCGCATCGCGTCGGCAGCGGCCGGTCGCGGATCGCTTTGCCGGAAGACGTCGTTGAACACCTCCAGCGACAGGGGTCCGGTGTAGCCGGCGGCCAGCACCTGCTTCACGAAGCCGGGCAGGTCGAAGGCTCCCTGGCCGGGGAAGAGGCGGTGGTGCCTGCTCCACTGCAGCACGTCCATGTCGAGGACGGGCGCGTCGGCCAGTTGCAGGAAGAACAGCTTGCCCGCCGCAATGTCGGCGATCCCGGTCGGGGCGGGATTTTTGGACAACACGTGGAAGCTGTCCAGGCACAGGCCGAGGGCGGGGTGGTCGGCCCGCTGGACGATGTCCCAGGCGTGCTCCCAGGTGTTGACGTGACGGCCCCAGGCCAGGGCCTCGTAGGCGATGCGCATGCCGTGCCCGGCGGCGCGCTCGGCCAGGGTGTGCAGGTGTTCTGCTGCCAGGTCGTCATCGTCGATCGCGTGCGGGGACAGGGTCGAGCACACGAGCAGGGTGTCGGCGCCGAGGCGCCGCATCAGTTCCAGCTTGTGACAGGCGCGGCGCAGAGCATCCCGGTGCAGGGCGCCGGGGAGTGCTTCATAGTCGCGGAAGGGCTGGTACAGGTCGATGGTCAGGCCCAGGTCAGCGCACCTGCGCCTGATCTCCTCAGGAGACAGGTTCGAGACAATCAGGTCGTTCTCAAAGATTTCGACTCCGTCGAATCCGGCCGCCGCGGCCGCGTCGAGCTTGTCGTCCAGCATTCCTGACAGGCATACGGTCGCGATGCCGGTGCGCAGGCGAGGGGAGGCGGTCACGGTGCTGCCTTTCTCATCGTGGCGCGGTGTGCGCACGAACCAGAGGTTCCGGGGACGAGGAGCGCGCCGGAGCCAGCTAAGCTGTGCGCTATACGCACAGGGGTGGCAAGGGGAGGCGGCGGGTGTTGGCTGAGCCGGTGGCGAAGGGGCGTGGCGAGTACGGGCCGCATTTCGTCCAGTCGGTGGCGCGGGCACTGTCGGTGATGCGGTCGTTCACCGCCGAGCGGCGTCGGCAGAGCCTGGCCGAGGCGAGACCGGCGTTCTTGGCCTGCTGTACCAGGCCGGGGTCGATGTCGGCGGCGTCGACCTCGCCGGCCAGGAGGGCGTTCGTCCGTGCTTGCGGATCGTCGATGCCCTGGATGCGCAGGGACTCGGGCCGACCGTCGGCTTTGCCGCCCCAGTAGCCGGAGAACGCGGCGAAGACCTGCTCACCGCCCTCGACGCTGTTGTCGGCGTCGTAGGCCCATGGCCCGGTGCCGACGGGCGCTTTGTTGATCGAGCCGCCCTTCATCGCCGTCGGGCTGCCCATGTAGGCAGCCGAGGTGCCGAGCACGCGAAGCAGTCCCGGGTCGGAGTTCTTCAGGTTGATCTTTGCAGTGTGGTCATTGACGACCTCGATGTCCTTGACCGATGCCAGGTTGCCGCTGAGCGGGCCGCCGTTCTCGATGGTGTCCTGGAGGTTGAGCTTGACGGCCTCGGCGTCGAAGGCGCTGCCGTCGTGGAACTTAACCCCTTCGCGGAGGGTGAGCGTGATCGACTTGTCCTCGACGGTCCACTTGGTCGCCAGCTCGGGCTGGAAGTCGGTCGACGCCGGGTCGGTGGGCAGGCGAAGCAACGCCTCGTACGGGGCACGCATCCACGCCTCCACCGAACCGCTGTGCGGCGCCCAAGACTCGGGAAGGCCCTCGAACGCGAGACGGACCTCGCTGCGGCCCCCGCTGGAGGTGTCATCCGACGAGCACGCTGTCAGGCCGGTGAGGGCGAGCACGGCGAGCAGGCCACCGATTGGTGAGCGCAATCTCATGCTTGTCTCCTTGGACGATAGGGGACCCCAAGAGACGGGGTGCGCGACCGACGAGTGTCAGTCGCGCACCTGCGCCGCCCGTTGGCGCAATGCGGGCATCTGGGAGGAGTGAGCCATCACAACGATCAGCGCGGTGTTCACGTCGATGCCGCAGCGGGTGCGGACATTCGCGACATCGGAACCATTCCTCCGCCTGCCTTAAGCGGCTTTGCCACTTGGGCAATCGTGATGCGGCACGGCCTACAGTCGTCAATGGATTTGGCCACTTTGATGTGACGCACGTCTCTTCACATGCAGACGAGTGTTGCGCCTGCGAGGCCGATTGTCCCTCTTCCGTTCCGTAGAACGGCACGTTGGTGCCAGGATTCGCTCCGAGGAGTGCGACTTGATTCTATCGAATTGGTTATCAGATTTGGCCAATGCCCCGTTGCCCGCCGTTGATCGAGTGTTCTGCGCTTAGGCGTCCCTCAGAGAGGCCCTGCCCTATCGGAACGTCCGGTCGCCAGGGCAAGACGAACGGTCCCGTCGATTCTGCGACGGGACCGTTCAGGCCGGCTCTCTTCCTGGTCAGGCCGCTGAGCGTGCGGCCCACAAGTCGGGCTCGAAGCGTATGCCGGGCTTCGCCGTCAGCCGCGCGACCTCGACAACCTGCGGCACCGGCAGTTCGCGCCCGAAGTACCCGGCCACGATCGGCTCGATGACGGCCCAGTCCCGGATGTCGGTCAAGTACCAGTTGCTCCGGAAGACGTCGTCGAAGGTGGCTCTCGCCGATTCGAGCAGCTTTCGCTGGTTTTCCATGGCGTCGTGGGCCTGCTGCGCGATGGTCGCGGCAGGGATCTGGGCATAGGCTTCGGCGGCCGTTCCGCCGACGAAGACCGGCATCGCCGCGGTCCCCGTGAGCATCAGAAGCTCGTCGCTGAGCGACACCCCAGAGCCCTGCGGTGAGACGGTCTCGGCCACGCGCGCCCACCCGCTCACCTCTATGTGGGCCTCGGGTCGCTGCAGGTTCGAAACCACCACGCCGTTGACGATCGGTTGGTGGTCGCCGAACCACGCCTGGGCCTCCGCCTCGATCGCAGGCCAAGACCGGGGGTCTCGGAAGTAGACCGTCAGTTTGGCGATATCGGCACGATCAGCGCCCTGCGCCGCGAATTCGGATGTGATCAGATCCAGGCTCTGACGGAACTCGTCGGCCGGCGACTCTGCCGGGCCGGGTCGGACGGTCGGTAACTGTCAAACTGTTTGAGACGTTTTAGGCGACTTGTTCTGTATCGGAGTTGGTTTCCTCCTTGGCGGGTTCGTTGATCCAGACGGCTTTGGG